>WFSI01000129.1 GCA_015486105.1 Aquificota bacterium
CCCAGGGCAGCCCCCGGCCGATAGGAAAAGGTGGCATCTAAGGGGAAACCCACCAAGGCCACCTCCCCATTCTCCTTGGCCTCAATGAAGGGAATCCTGGGCCTTTTCATCTTCATCTTCACCCACCCTCTCCAAAAGAACCCTGAGAATCCTGGTTCTCTTCATCTCCTCAATCCGCAAACGCCATCCCTGATACTCTACAAACTCCCCTTTCTGGGGTACTCTGCCAAAAAGGTGGAAGACCAATCCCCCCACCGTGTCAATGTCTACATCCTCAAGGGGCTTGATACCCAATTTATCCTCCAAATCCTCCAAGGACATCCGAGGAGAAGCCCTGTAAACCCCTGGAGCTATCTCCTTGATCTCCTCTTCCTCACCTCCAAACTCGTCGGACAACTCACCCACAAGTTCTTCAATGATATCCTCCAAGGTGATCAAACCCGCAACTCCCCCGTATTCATCTATGACTATAGCCATATGGAGGCGCTTCCTCTGGAACTCTCTCAAAAGTTCCACGGCTTCCTTGCTCTCAGGAACAAAGTAAGGCTCCTCCATAAGCTCCCTCAGGTTACCCGCCTTAACTAATCCCCAGGGAAGACCCAGCAGGTTTTTGGTTCTCATAACCCCCACCGGGTTGTCCAGGTGATTTTCGTAAAGGGGGACCTCTCGATAGGTCACCTCTTTCAGACACTCGTAGGCCTCCTTTAAGGGGGTCCCCACCTCCAAGGCAAACATCTCTGTCCTGGGGGTCATTATCTCCCCTACCCGGGTATGGGTGAAGCGGAAGACCTTCATAATCATCTCCCGTTCCGTCTCTTTCAGGATCCCCTTCCTCCTACCTTCCCTCACCAAAGCCTTAAACTCCTCTTCCCCCACGCTTCTCTCCTCCTCAGGGATACCATAGGTGACGCCCTTAGTTAGGAAACTGAGAAACCACCGGAAGGGATAAACCAAGAAGGAGAAAAACAGCAAAAAGGGGGCTGCTATCAAGGCCCACGTGGTAGCCCTGCTCACAGCAAAAGCCTTGGGGGTGATCTCACCGTAAAGAACCAAAATAAGTGTTATCACAGCCACAGAAATTCCCAACCCCCGATCTCCCCATAAGCTGATGGCCAGAGAGGCGGCCACAGAGGAGAGAGCCACATTTACTACCTCATTCCCTATGAGCACCGTAGTGAGGAGGGCCTCCCTATAAGATAAAAGCTTCATTAAGGCCCTAATCCTTATACCCCCTTGCCTTTGGCGAAGCCTTTCCAACTCCAAAGGTTGAAGAGAGAAAAAAGCCGTTTCCGAACCAGAAAAAAAGGCGGACAGGGCCAAGAGAAGGGGTATAAAGAGAAACCTTACGAACATACCGCTCTTCATCCCACCATCACCTGGGCCTCAGGATAGCGTATCTCTGGAGGCGTCTCTCTCCGAGCCATGGCCAGCACCAAGGTCAAGGGCCCTACCCGTCCCGCCAGCATCACCACTGAAAGGGTCACTTTGGAGACTGGGGAAAGGGTAGGGGTGATGCCTGTAGAGAGCCCCACGGTACCAAAGGCCGACACCACCTCAAAGGCCAATTTAATAAGGGGCATATCCTTCTCGAATAGGAGAAGAAACAGGATAGCCAGAAAAATCAAAGCCCCCGAAAGGAAAAAGATGGCGAAGGCCTTACTCACTACCCGGGGAGGAACCGTTCTACCCATAATACTCACTTCCCTCTCCTCCCGAATGATGGAGCGGATGGTGAAAAACACAATGGCCGCTGTGGTGGTCTTGATACCCCCTCCCGTTCCCCCTGGAGAAGCCCCCACGAACATAAGAAAAATAATGAAAAAGAGTGTTACCTCCCTAAAAGCCCCTGTGTTCAGCGTGTTAAAACCCGCCGTTCTAGGGGTCACGGCCTGGAAAAGACTAGCCAACACCTTGGTCCTAAAGGGAAGACTGGACAAGGTGTTAGACCTCTCAAAAAGGAAAAAGAGCACAGCACCTAAAAGGATGAGAAAAACTGTAACCAACAAAACAAGCTTTGTCTGGAATTTCAGCCTATACCTCCCATCCTCGGGTGCGATGAAGCGCTTATAGAGATCGAGAAGGACAGGGAATCCCAATCCTCCCAGGACTATAAGGCCCATAACGGTACCAGTAACCAGCACATTCCCTTTGAAAGACACCAAGGAATCGGAGAAAAGAGAAAAACCGGCATTACAGAAAGCAGAAATGGCATGAAACACAGCAGCGTAAAGGCCACGCCCACCCAGTCTATGGTAAAAAGGGAAAGCCAGCAGAAGGGCCCCCACCATCTCCAGTAAAAAGGTAAAAATAAGGATGTACCTGATAAGTTCCAACAAACTCTCCATTTCATAGTAGTTCAAAGCATCCTGGACCACCATCCTTCCCCTGATGGAGAGGCGTCTCCCCACCATAGAGAGAAAGAAGGTGGAAAAGGTCATCACCCCCAGTCCCCCCACTTGGATGAGGGACAAAATGGTGAGTTGGCCAAACAGGGTGAAGGCCTTCCCCGTGTCCACCACTGTGAGCCCCGTGACACAGGTGGCCGAGGTAGCTGTGAAGAGGGCATTCACCCAGGAAAGGCCCCGGCCATCCACAGTGGCGTAGGGAAGGGTTAGAAGAAAGGTACCCAAAAGAATCACTGTTACAAAAGAGCCTACCACAATCTTGGAAGGGTCTACCTTCCCCATCTATCTCCCCTCTAAGGGGGGATCCTCCTCCAAAGGAAGCTTAGGATAGTCATCCTTGCCAGAGGAGGAGGCTTTCTTAGATGCGGCTGAGGATCTGGGCCTTTTAACCTTCTTTTCCCTTTCGTAAGGCTGGGAAACGGGGGTCTCCATAAGGGCCTTCAACTCTTCGATAAAGTCCGATAAATCTCTAAATTGGCGATACACGGAGGCAAAACGCACATAGGCCACCTGATCCAACCCTTTGATGAGATTCATCACTTCTTCCCCTATGAGCTGAGATGATACCTCCTTCTCCCCCCTGGAGAGAAGGAACCTCTCCACCTCATCCACCAGTTCCTCCTGTTTCTGGACAGACACGGGCCTCTTTTCAAAGGCCTTCCTTACTCCCGCCAGGATCTTCTCCCGGCTGTAAAGCTCCCTCCGCCCGTCCTTCTTCACCACCAAGGGCATAGTTTCTTCCACCCACTCGTAGGTAGTGAAGCGATGGCCACACTTGAGACACTCTCTCCTACGTCTGATAGCCCTCCCATCCCTAACCAGACGGGAATCTAAAACCCGATCCTCTATGCCGTGACAACGGGGGCACTTCAAGGAGCATCCTCCAACTTGACCAGTCTCATCCCCGCTTCTTCCAAGAGGGAAGCCGAAAGTTCGTCGGGATAACCCTCCCTGTAAACAATCTCCCTGATCCCTGCATTAATGAGCATCTTGGAACAGATAATGCAAGGGAAAGTGGTGGTGTAGAGCTTGGAGCCCTTTATACTTACTCCATGGAGAGCAGCCTGGATTATGGCATTCTGCTCGGCATGAAGCCCCCGGCAGATCTCGTGGCGTTCCCCCGAAGGGATACCCAGACGCTGCCTCAGACAACCTACCTCCTCACAGTGGGCCAATCCGGAAGGAGCGCCGTTATACCCCGTGGCCAAGACCCGTTTATCCTTCACCAGCACCGCTCCCACCTTGCGCCTCATACAGGTAGACCTCGTAGAGACCAAAAGGGCAATCTCCATGAAATACCGGTCCCAGGTAGGCCTGGTCATACTCCCTTTCCCGTCAATCTCAAGAAAACCCGCCGCATTCCCTCCGCAGGACCTGGTAAAGGGGAAAACGCTCGCAAAGATCTCTTACTTCTTTTGCCACTTCCCTTCTCACATCCTGCCCTGGGTTCTCCAAAACCCGAGCAATCCACTCTCCAATAGCCCCCATCTCCTTTTCCTTCATCCCCCGGGTAGTGACGGCAGGGGTGCCTATTCTGATACCACTGGCAATGAAGGGCTTCTGAGGATCGAAAGGGATCATGTTTTTGTTCACGGTGATGGCCGCCTCTTCTAAGGCCCACTCGGCCTCCTTTCCAGTGATGCCCTTACTCTGCAAATCCACCAGCATAAGATGGTTATCCGTACCACCAGATACCAACCTGAAACCTCTATCCTTAAGGGCTTGGGCCAAGGCCCTGGCGTTTTTGAGAATCTGCTGCTGATAAACCTTGAATTCAGGGGTCAGAGCCTCTTTAAAAGCCACCGCCTTAGCAGCTATGACATGCATGAGGGGACCCCCTTGAATGCCAGGGAAAAGGGTTTTGTCTATAACCTGGGCAAACTCTTCCCGGCACATGATCATGCCCCCCCGGGGCCCTCGAAGGGTCTTGTGAGTAGTGGTGGTGACAAATTCACAGTAAGGTATAGGGGAGGGATGAAGCCCCGTGGCCACCAACCCTGCAATATGGGCTATGTCAGCCATAATGTGAGCCCCCACCTCATCAGCAATCTCCCTGAAGGGAGCAAAGTCTATAGTCCTGGGGTAGGCGCTGGCCCCCACTACAATAAGTTTAGGCCGGTGTTTCAGGGCCAGATCCCGAACCTGATCAAAATCTATAGTCTCCTTCTCCCTATCCACACCATAAAAAACCACCTGATAGAGTTCCCCAGAAAAACTCACCGGAGCCCCATGGGAGAGGTGGCCTCCATGAGCCAAATCCATGCTAAGAATAGTGTCCCCAGGCTTCAATACGGCCATATAGACAGCCATATTGGCCTGGGTACCCGAATGGGGCTGAACGTTTACATGATCACAATCGAAAAGGGCCTTCGCCCGTTCCCGGGCCAGATCCTCTGCCACATCAACCCACTGGCAACCACCATAGTAGCGCTTTGCAGGGTAACCCTCAGCGTATTTGTTGGTCATAACACAACCCTGAGCCTGCAGCACAGCCAGACTGGCAAAGTTTTCTGAAGCTATGAGCTCCAGCTTATCCGCCTGACGCTCTATTTCGTAACAAATGGCCTCTGCCAGCTGGGGGTCCACCTTCCAAATCTCTTCCATCATGGCTCCCTACCCTCCAGAATCTTCCTCTCTATCTCCCCCAACTTCTCCAAACGTCTTTTATGGCGTCCACCGTCAAAGGGGGTATCCAACCAAACCTTCACCATCTCCCGGGCCAGATCCTCCCCCAGAATCCGACCCCCCAAAGCCAGCACATTAGAGTCATTATGCAGACGGCTCATCCTGGCGGTATAGATGTTGTGACACAGGGTAGCCCTAACCCCTGGATACTTGCTTGCCACCATAGAAGCACCAATCCCCGTGCCACAGAGTACTACAGCTCTGTCCACCTCAGCCCTGGAAACCAGGGCAGCCGCCAGCTTCACATAATCGGGATAATCCACCGAATCGGTGGAATGGGTGCCCACGTCTGTCACCTCATGACCCCATTCCAAGAGCCACCCCTTTACAGCCTCTTTAAGACTGAAACCACCATGGTCCGCAGCTAAAGCCAGCTTCACTCTCCATCCCTCAAAGGGCCCTGCTTCCTCTCTCCCCCGTACGGATCCTCACTGCCTCTTCCACGGGCACTACAAAAACCTTCCCATCTCCTATCCTGCCCGTGTGAGCTGCATCCACCACAGCCTCAATTACATCCTCTACCATGTCGTCGGATACCACTACCTCTATCTTGATCTTAGGGAGAAAATCCACCACATACTCGGCACCCCGGTAAAGCTCTGTATGTCCCTTTTGACGCCCAAATCCCTTGACCTCTAAAACGGTAATGCCCTGGACGCCTATCTCCCCAAGACGGTCTTTCACATCATCCAGCTTAAAAGGCTTGATAATGGCCTCCACCTTCTTCATCCTCTCCCCCTTGAAGCAACTTGGCGGATTCTTAACAGAGAGATTCCCTCCTGTAAAGGCAAGGAAGCCCAAGGGGATTAGGAGAGGAAAGCCCTACCACCCTGAAAACACCATTCTCTTAAATAAACCGGTTGATCCCCCTTAGTCTCACTGCCAGGGTTGAAAGGGGATTCCATACCCTTTACAATTCTTTTTTTAAAGGAGGGAAGCCCGTGGCCAAGAAGTTCATAGGGGAAATCCTGAAAGAGAAAGGCATTATCACTGAGGAACACATCCTATTTGCCCTAAAAGAACAAAGGACCACGGGGGAGAGGCTGGGCGAGATCTTAATCCGATTGGGCTTTGTGACAGAGGAAGAGGTGGCAATGGTCCTGGCGGAGCAGGTGGGTTTGCCCTTTATAGACCTGAAGAACGTCACCCCCCATCCTCAAGCACTGAAGCGGGTCCCCATCCATCTGGCAGAGCAAAAGAGCGTGCTGCCCCTTTCCGTAGAGGGTGACAAACTCAAGGTGGTGGTGGCCGACCCCTATGATCTCTCCTTGAGAGATGCCCTCTCCCGCCTCTCGGAAAAGCCCGTGGAGATCATGGTAAGCCCCGTTCCCCAGATCCAAAGGCAAGTAAATCAATCCTACTACCTCTTAGAACACCCTGTGGACCAAGAAATCGAGGCCCTTATCCAGCCCCTCAAGGCCAACCCAGAGACTTCCGTGGATGTGGATCGCCTCACAGAACTCATCCTCATTTCAGCGGTGAGCAAAAGGGCCTCAGACATCCATATCACCCCCACGGACAAATCCACCCACGTAGCCTACAGAATAGACGGGGTCCTCCACCTCTTCTATTCCCTCCCGGCAGCCCTCCATCCACGACTTATAGCCAATTGGAAGATCAAAGCGGGAATGGACATATCCATCCAAAGAAAGCCCCAAGACGGACGCACTGCCTACTCTTTTCTGGGCGAAACCTACGACCTGAGGGTCTCTACCGTCCCTTCTATCAATGGGGAAAACTTGGTAGCCAGAATCCTCTACAAAAGCTCCAGCATCTTCAGCCTCCCCTTTTTGGGCTTCTCCACCAAGGATTTAGGCCACATCAAGGGACTCTTCGACCGGCCCTACGGCATCGTCTTAGTTGTAGGGCCCACAGGCTCAGGAAAGACCACCACCCTATACGCCGCTCTCCGGCATATCAACACCTTAGAAAAGAACGTCCTCACCGTAGAAGAACCCGTAGAATACACCCTACCCATGGTGCGCCAAACCCAGGTGAACGAGCGGGCGGGATACACCTTTGCCTCAGCCCTTAAAACCTTCTTGCGCCAGGACCCCGATGTGATCCTGGTGGGTGAGATGAGGGACGAAGAGACAGCAGAACTGGGGGTAAGGGCATCTCTCACAGGCCACCTGGTCCTCTCCACCCTTCATACCAACGATGCAGTAGGAGCCATCCCCAGACTGAGGGATCTAAAGGTAAACAATTTCCTCCTCTCCACCTCCCTCATAGGCGTCATTGCCCAGCGCTTGGTGAGGAAGGTGTGCCCTTACTGTAAAGAGACATACACCCCCACAGAAGAAGAAAAGGCCTACTATTCCCTTCCCGAGACTTATACCCTATGTCAGGGTAAGGGCTGTGTTCATTGCAACAACACGGGTTATCTGGGAAGAACAGCTATCTCCGAGGTGCTGGTGGTTACCTCCCCCATCGCTCAGCTTATTGCCGAGGACGCCCCTCCTTACCGCATTGAATCAGAGGCCAAAAGGGTAGGCATGACCACCATGAGGGAGGATGCAGTAGCCAAGGCCTGCCAAGGCATTACCACCCTGGCAGAGGTAAAAAGGGTAGTGGGATAGTGCCCATCTATTGGTACAAGGCTATTACAACCAGGGGAGAAACCGTTACGGGATACAGGGAATTCTCTGATCTTATATCCTTGGACCGGTTCATTAGCAGTTACGACATGACCCTTGTAGACGTGAAGGAGATCCCCAAACCCGCCTACACCTTCTTGGAGATTTTCCTCATTCAGAAGGTGAAGAGGAGGGAGATCATAGAGCTATGCACCAATCTCTCCCTCTTGGTCTCAGGAGGGCTCCCCCTGGCAGACAGCCTGAGGGATCTGGCAGAAACCACCAAGAACAAGACACTGAGAAACGTCCTGAAGGCCATTTACCGGGATCTGGAAGAGGGCTTCCTCCTATCCGAGTCTATGGCCAAACATCCCAAGGTCTTTCCTGAGGTGATGGTGAACCTGGTAAAGATAGGGGAAGAAACGGGTGAATTGGGGAAGATGCTGAAAGATGCAGCGGAGCATCTGGAGCGGGTAGACAGCATCATCTCCAACACGAAAAGGGCCCTTATTTATCCCGCATTCGTCCTCTTAGCCATGACGGGGGCCTTCTTCTTCTGGATGATCTATGTCCTGCCCAAGGTACTATCCATGTTCCAATCCATGGGAATCGCTATTCCCCTGCCCACCCGGATCCTCATCGGAATAGTCAGCTTTGTGAACAGGTTCTGGTTCCTGTTTCTCATCCCTCCCTTCCTCTTATTGGCCTTTTACATTGCCTCCCGTTACAATGAAAAGGTGAAAAGGACCTACCACTGGCTTCTCCTTAAGCTTCCCATCTTCGGCCCCATAGTAAAGAACTCCGCCATCGCCTTTTTCTTTGAGTACTTCTCTCTTTTGATCACGGCGGGCACCTCCATGTTCAAGGCCCTAAGGACCATGGAAAAGTCCACCCCCAACCTTATACTCCGGGAAGTCATCATAAAAATCCACAAAAAACTGGCTTCTGGGGCCAATATCCAGGAGGCCTTTGCAGCACCGGGGTTCTTCGAGCCCTTAGTCATAAGGATGGTCTCAGTGGGAGCCAGCACAGGGGATCTTGATGCCCAATTGCGTTATATTGCCAATTTTTATATGGAAAGAGTTAACAAGATGGTGGAGGTCATCTCCAAGGTTCTGGAACCTGTGGTCCTGGTGGGAGCCGCTATCCTTTTGGTACTCATCATCTTGGGGCTACTGGGACCCATTTACGATATGCTGGGCAAGATCAAGGGGTAGAAGATGGACTATACCGGCTTTTTTGGATTTCAGGACGAGCCCTTCCGTCTCACTCCAGACACGGAGTACTTTTTCCCCTCCAAATCCCACCAGGGCGCCTTAGAGGCATTGAAGTACGTATTCAAGTCCACTGAAGGCTTTGCCGTCATTCTGGGAGAGGCAGGTGTAGGCAAGACTCTGGTGTTGAGGCTCGCCTTGAAGGAGATGCCCCCAAATAAAGAGGTGGCCGTCATCCTCACCCCAAACCTGAACCCCACAGAGCTCCTGGTAGCCATACTGAGGGACCTAAAGGTATTCATAGAGGATAAGGGCACTTCTAAGGACCAGCTGATAAAAGGGTTCTCTGAGTACCTTCTGAAAGAGGCTGAGCAAGACAAAGGGGTGATCATTGTGATTGATGAAGCCCAAAACCTGCCCATAGAGAGCCTCGAGCAATTGCGCCTCCTCTCAAATCTCGAAACAGAAAAAAAGAAGCTCCTCCAAATAGTGCTTGTCGGCCAGCCGGAACTGCTCGATAGGATTAACGACAAGAGACTACGCCAACTGAACCAGAGGATCACCATCAAGGAAACCCTCGAACCATTCGGCCTCAAGGAGACGAAAGACTACATATTCTTTAGACTCTCCAAGGCGGGTAGGGGGAATCTCACGGTAAAGAAAGGGGCCATAAAGCTGGCCTACAAACTGAGCGGAGGAATACCCAGAAAGATAAACGCTCTGTTCTCAAGGACATTGCTCCTGGCCTACTCCGATGGAAAGACCATCGTAGACAGGGGCTACATAAAGAGAGCATACACCACCCTGGTAGTCCAAGGGGAAAAGGGGACAAAGAGGAGACTCCCATCCATACTCCTACCAGTAATGCTCCTTGTAGCCTTGCTGATAGGAACCTCTCTCTTCATGATAATAGGCAAAAGGGCTAGACCCAAAGGTACCCCTGTACGCATCCAGGAGCCACCTCCCAAAAAAGCGGAGCCACCCAGCACCCAAGGGAAGGCCCCCTTTTCTCCTGAGCAGCCACTATCTGACCAACAACTCTATGAGAGGGGATACCGGCTCTTCACAGGGGGAAAACTGGAGGAGGCCCGTGACGTGTTTCAAAGGCTGATAAAGGATTTCCCAAATAGCCCATGGGCTGACAATGCGCTCTACTGGCTGGGGGAGAGCTACTATGCACAGAAGGACTGGGAAAGGGCCGGATCGTGTTTCTCCCGCATCCTCACAGACTATCCCTCGGGAAACAAGGCACCCGATGCTCTTTTAAAGATGGCCCTCATCCACTGGAACAAGAGAGACTGGAAAAAAGCACAGGCAGAGCTTTCGGAGGTGATAGAGAAGTACCCTCAGACCCCGGCTGGAAAACAGGCACAAGAAAAGCTCAAGATACTAAAGAACTTGATCAAATGAAAAGGAGGCAAGGAAATGAAAAGGGGGTTCACTTTAGTTGAGTTAGCCATTGCCCTGGTAATCTTGGGCCTCGTGATAGGATTGGGCATACCCCTCTTCGGCCTCTTGGTTAAGCAAAACAAGATCACAGAAACCAGGACGGTAGTAAAGGAGGTAAAGGTGTCCCTCCAGGGGTTTGCCCAGATGCAGGGAAGGCTCCCCTGGGCTGATACCAACGGGGATGGCCAGGAAGACACCAATCAGACCACTGGGCAGCTTCCATACCTCACTTTGGGGGTACGGGGAGAAGACGCCTGGCACACCCAGTTGTACTACGATGTGAACGACCAACTGGCCAGCTCCACCAGTCTCTCCCAATTCTGCCAGAGACTCACCCAACTGGCCACCAACGGCACCGCCGACTATCCCCAGACCTCATCAGGAGAAATGGCCGCCGTCTTCTTCAGTCCTGGAGAGAATCGTACCCCCGATGGTCAGGATGCAGACATTTCCGGAGGTTCCAACGATCGGGTATACGAAGACGAGTCCAAGGCCCTCTCGTCAAGCAACGACGATATCGTGGGCCAACTCTCCCTCTCCTATCTGGCAGGGTTATTGTGCACAGGCATGGGGAGTACAGG
>WFSI01000130.1 GCA_015486105.1 Aquificota bacterium
GAGGTCTGTCTGAGCTCAGGGATACAGGCAAAGGTATTCCAAGGAAACATGTGGATAAGATCTTTGAACCCTTCCTCACTGCAAAGTGGAAGGGAACGGGATTGGAGCTAACCGCAGTATATAGGATTGTGGAAGACCACAGTGGAACCATAAGGGTGGAGAGCTGGGAAGGAAGGGATACTGTGGTAGAGACAAGGATGCCTTTTTGAGAAAAGGGCATTATTTAGGCAGATCAGTATAAGTTCATCCCAGTTTGCTCTCAAATGAGATCGCCATCTGAGGATAAATCAAGGCGATCCATCATACCAATAGCGACCTAAGGTATTGATATAGATATTTTCATGGGGGCCAAGATCTAAAAGTTACCATCAAGGTAGATCGTAGGTATCGGTGCCGTAGTGATCTTCTACTCTTGCTTTACCGCAAGTCCCCCCGTGTCCAGGAAACTGGAAGCAATACACTAAGGAACATTTTGGTTCTCTAATGGATTGTTCCGTCAATCTACCTGCTCTTTAATGTGTTATTTGTTGACCTGAACAATTTTGTGTGGTAGGCACAAATTTGTGCAAGCCCAGAGCGTAGGCGTACGACTAATTCCCTATGAGAAGAGCTGGAGCTGGATAAAGGTGGCACATGCGTAGAAATGGCATAATGAACAGCATCGTGGAAGAGCACAATAGGGCTATAAAAGTGAGCAGTTAAGGGAGAGGTGGGCCGTGGTGAAGATGAAGCTGCCTATAATCAAAGGGAATCTGCTATAATAAATATATTAGCATAAAAATGAATTTTATTTTTTGTATCCCCTGCGTGATTTCCTGCAGAAGCCATTCCAAGGTGAGATCCTGGAATGGCTATCGCCTTGTATCATCTAACAAGGAGGACGAAGATCACATAGAGTCTTTCATGACTGCTTTCACCTCTGTAAGGAAAGAGAACAGCCATACCTTGAAGAAAAGTAGGGGCCGTCGGGTAAGCATGGCAGTAAACAGCGATGAGAAGAGAATAGTCAAGCTTTATACCCCTAAAAGGAGGGGCCTTGGCCTCTTGCATGCGTTTCTCCCTTCCAAGGCCCTCATAGAATACTGCATGGCCCAGAGGCTCTTTTCTCTGGGCATCCCTGTCCCTCAACCCTTGGCGGCCATAGAAGAAAGAAAATGGTTCCCCGGCAATGGAAAATCTATCTTGATATTAGAGTACCTGGAGGGATGTGAAAGGGTGAGCAGGGTGTTTCCATCGCTAAAAGAGGAGGAGAGGGAATCTTTCCTTGAAAGGCTGGCTTGCTTCGTCAAAACGCTCCACTCTACCTCCTTCTGCCATTCGGACCTATGGGCCAGAAACATCCTGGTAAATGAAAACAAAAAGGACTTTTTTGTTATAGATTTAGACGGGGGATACTTTAGCTGCAAACTCCTTCCCCTCCGGGCTCCTGTAAATCTTGCTCAGATCCTCTTCTCACTGAACAGGGCATCGCGCCTTTCCGAAAAGGAAGTCGAGCGTTTTCTAAGGAACTACGGTGTCACTCCCAAAACCATCAAAAGAACTATAAAGGCTTACGGAAGAAAATTCGGACCATGGCTGTGGAAAGAGGAAAGCCCGTGAAGAAGGGGAAACGGGAGAAAATTTGGACCTTAGTAAAGGAGGCTTTAGATCTCACCCAGGCCCGAAAGGTACTGGTAGTCCCCTGCGCTGAAAGCGGAAAGAAGAGTATCTGGTTCCTACCTGAGATCTATGCCCTTGGTGCCCAAGTGGTGGGAGCGGATCTCTCTCCATCCATGCTTCATAAAGAATGGGGCTGGTTGGCATCGGAAGTCCCCTTGGTGGTTTGTGACATTAGAAGTCTTCCCTTCAAAGATGGGACTTTTGACCTGGTGATGAACCAGAGGTTCATCTGCCACTTCACCGAAGAGTTCAGGACAAAGGCCCTCTCAGAGATGAGAAGGGTAACCTCGGGATTCCTGTTTATTCACTATGAAAGCAACCTTACATTCAAATACCTCTCCCGGAAGCTCAGGGAGAAACTGGGCTTAAGAAAGAGACCCCCCAGGGCCTTCCACGGTGGCGATTTCGATTGGAAAAGCACTAAGCATCCCTTGGGACACGTGAAACTGGGCAATAATGAGATTAAGAGGGAACTGAAAAAGGGGGGATTCCAGGTGGTAAAGGTGAAACCCCTGTTCCCCCTTTTATCCGACAGGTGGTTCTATCTGGCCAAGAAGATGTGATTCAGTCTAACCCTCTGGCCTCAAAGACCCCTTCCCTCTGGGCCCTTATGAACCTGTTGAGATTCCGGCGAGTGATCCCAGAAAGGGCCGTCATGACGATGAATAAAGGTGAGAGGTAAAGACCTTGGGAGACGAGGCAACAGAAGAAAAGGTATGTGATCAAGAGTCCCAGGTTGTAATGGAAGAGTGTATCTAAGCACAGGGAGCACCTCTCTGGGCCCTTAAGGACAAAGGGGATGGTGATTAGCTCCCGTAGCACTTCAAAAGTACGAGGCAAACCGTAGTGGGAGCTACCCGATAGCCTGGGCCTGTCTTTGATCCTCACCTCAGCCACCTCGTGGTTCTTCACGCCGAAGACAGCAGGAATGAACCGATGGAAGCCATGGGGTATCTGGACGGTCTTCACCACCTCCCCTCGGTAGGCCTTGAGGCTGCATCCGTTGTCATGGACCTTCACACCAGTGACCGTGCCGATGATCCAATTGGCTATCTTGGAGGGGAGGACCCTTGTGAGGAAGGGTTCTTTTCTCTTCTCTCTCCATCCTGAGACAGCCTTGTACCCTTCCCTCAGCTTTTCCAGCAACTGGGGGATGTAGGCAGGATCGTTTTGCCCGTCTCCGTCCATGCTCACAACAATCTCTCCCCTCGCATGGTGGAAGCCCGCTGTAAGGGCTGCTGCCTCTCCCCGGTTCCTGTCCATCTCCAGGACCCTAATCCTGGGGTCCCGGGCCTTGAGTCGGGCGAGGATATCTCCGCTCCCATCGCTGCTCCCGTCGTTTACATAGATGATCTCATATTCTTCCCCCATGGAGTCCATAACCCCTTTTATCTCTTTGTACAGGGGCTCAATGTTTCCTTCTTCGTTGTGAACGGGGATCACCAGGGAGATCACACCTTGCCTCCAAAAAAGCCCCTTACGGCCTGGATGACCTCATGAATCTCCTCATCCTTCATCTCCGGGAAGATGGGAATGGCCAGACTCTCCCTTGTTAGCCTTTCGCTTACGGGAAAGGAGCCCCGGAGATAGCCTTCCCTCAACCACGCCTTCTGGAGGTGGAGGGGCACGGGGTAATAGACACCTGTGCCTATACCCCTCTCTTTCAAATAAGCCGCCAGCCGGTCCCTCTCAGGCGTTCTGATGACGTAGCGGTGATAGACACTTTTCTTGTCTGGGGTGTCCTGGGGTGGCAAGGTAAGACCTTCTATCTCCCTGAATGCCCGGGCGTAAATCCGAGCGATCTCCCTCCTCCTTTGATTCTTCTCCTCAAGTCTTTTGAGCCTGATCCTGAGAACCACTGCCTGGAGTTCGTCCAACCGGCTGTTGAAGCCATAGAAGTGGTGGTCGTTCTTCTTCACCTGGCCGTGGACCCTCAGATAGCTTAGCACGGGGGCTACCTCTGGATCGCTGGTGACAGCAAAGCCTGCATCTCCCAGGGCGTTAAGATTCTTCACTACCCCGCAGCTGAAACAGCCCACCTTGCCCAGGGTACCTACCCTCTTTCCCTGGTATTCTGCACCATGGGCGTGGGATGCATCCTCTATGAGGACCAATCCCCTTTTCCCGCAGATCTCCAGGAAGGGGTCCATGTCCACGGGATGACCGTACATGTGGACCACCATGAGGGCTTTTGTGTGGTGAGTAATAGCCTTTTCCACCTGATCTGGGTCCGGGCCGAAGTCTGATTCCCTGGCATCCACGAGGATGGGCTGGGCTCCCACCCATTTAATGGCCTCCACGTCGGCGGCGAAGGCATTGGCGTGAAGGATCACCTTGTCTCCCGGGCCTATGCCGCAGGCTATTAGACCCAGCAAAAGAGCGTCGGAGCCAGAACCCATGCCGTAGGCGTATTTGGCACCGAGATAGTCTGCCACCTCCCCTTCAAAGGCTAACAGGTTCTCTCCATTGAAAAGGCGCATGGTGGAGAAAACCTTTTCCCACTCCTCCTTGACCTGGGAGGCTACTTCCTCCCATTCCCTTTTGAGATCCAGCAGAGGTACACTCAACGTCGTTATCCTCCTTCAAAGTCTTTATTAGAAAATAGAGTGAATCTATGGCCACAAGGTTGTCGGACCAGAGGTTTGAGGCGGAATTTTTTGCAGTAGTGATCAAAGTATTTGCCCTTGGTGAGAAGGTAGGCCTTATCACTTTTGGCGAGGATCCTTTTGAGCCCCTTCTCCCCCTTGCGCACCACGGGTAGAGGGGCCATGCCGGTATAGAAGTTAAACTCTCCGGCGTGGGGGGTCTTGATGCCAAAGAGCATTACGGGTGCCTTATCTCTTTTGGAGAGCTCCAAGGCTTCTTGGCAAAGGTATTTCACTGACTTGCAGGGATCAGCACGAGGAACGATAAAGAGGAAGGAGTAGATGAGGGTGATTCCAACTAAGGAGATGATGTACCCCTTTAGATGAGACGTTTTTCCCATTCTGCCTAATGTTAGGCCTGCTCCTAAGAAGGCCAAGAGAATGATCCCTATTCCCAGCAGTGGAAAAAAGAGCAGGCGAAGTTTCATGTAGGCGATCGCAGGGGAGAGGATACCTATGATTGGTAGAAGGCCCAACAGGACATAGAAGGGGTATTTAACCCCCTTCTCCATGTTTGAGGGGAAGGCCTCCTTAAACGGGTCCAAGTGTTCCTCGAGGAAAAGGGCTACCATAATAGCCGCAGCAGGGTAAAGGGGAAGAAGATAGGTAGTCCTCTTGGTTCTGGCTATAGAGAAAAAGACGAAGTTGGCTACGAACCACCAAAACAGAAGGAAGAAGGGTTTCTTCTTCTCTTCGGGCAGTTTGAAGCCGTACCATAAGGCCCCAGGCAGAAACAGGGACCAAGGGAAGGTATCCACTGGAAACTGGTAGAAGTAGAAGAGAGGGCCGTGACGATGAACTTTGGTATGGAGAAACAGGGCAGAGGTCTTATAGTAGATCTGATCTAAAGCGTATCCCCCTCCCAGCTTAACACAAACAGGTACCAGCCATAGGAAATAGAAGATAAAGGACAGGGGAAAGGCCAGCCAGAACTCCTTCTCCTTGAGTATGTGTAGATCTCTGGTATGGAGGTGGTAGCAGGCCAGGGCCAGTCCGGGGATAGAGAAGGCCACGGGGCCTTTTCCCAATGCCCCTATGCCCACAGCGCTAAACCCCAGAGCATAGTAGATGAACTTTTTCCTTTTTTCTTCCCTGTCTACCAGATTTCCCAGGTAAAAAGCTATGGTGGCCAGCAGAACCAATAGGGTGAGGGGTATATCCATTTTGGCCCTTCTGGCTTCCCAGGCAAACCAGGGGGTAGTGACCAGGATAAGGCTTCCCCAAAGGCCTACGGTGAGGGAAAAGAGCCGGAAGCCGAAGTACATGGTGGCCAAGACAGCTATGAGGCCCGTGAGGACCACGGGGAGTCTCGCAACCCACTCTCTTACACCAAAGATCTTGAACGAGAAGGCATCCAACCAAAAGAGGAGAGGAGGCTTTTTGGTGTAGACCTCCCCATTTAAGTGGGGAATAAGATAGTCTCCCGTAACCACCATTTCCCTAGCCACCTCGGCGTAGCGGGGCTCGTCTGGAGACCAGAGCCCCCAGCCTCCCAGATTGGAGAAGAGTAGTGTACTAGAGACCAAGAAAGCTAAGATCCAGGGAGCCCAATCCTTCATTTTTATCCTTTTCCCAATCTGGATTTCTCTGGTGTAAAAGGGAAAATCACTTCCTCTCCCCTCTCCACCGATTCGTAGGCCGCCTGGATAATCTCCAGAGGCTTTACACCTTCCTCATAGAGGGCCAGGCCATAGGGCATGGTGCTCCCATTGCTCATGATGTACTCCACCACCTTTTGTAGATATTGGTGGTGGCCAAAACCGTAGACGTCTGGGGGGTTCTCGTAGTACCTGTCCTTCACCATCTGGTCCTCGGGCAGGGGGCCCTCAAAGTTCCAGAGGTTGATTTTGTTCATGGCAAAGCCTCCCAACTCCACGGTTCCTTTCTCTCCGATGATGGTGAGGGAGCCCTCCAAGTCTTTGGGTCTGGCACACACTGTAGCCTCTATGGTGCCCAGGGCGCCGCTTTGGAACTTGAGCACAGCCACTATGGTGTCTTCCGCCTCCATATTGATGAGGCTTCTGTTAGACATGGCAAATACGCTCCTCACCGGACCCATCATCCATTGGAGCATGTCCACGTAGTGACATGCCTGGTTTGCCAGGACACCCCCGTCCATAGCCCATGTGCCCCTCCAGGAGTCGGCATCATAGTAGTCCTGCCTCCTACACCAGTAAAGGCGAGCGGAGCCCAGGATGAGTTTCCCGAACCTTCTCGCTTCCAGGGCTCCCCTGAGCTTCACCACGGGGAGGTTGAAACGGTTCTGGACCACGGTGATGAGGTATAAGCCCCTTCTCCTGGCTTCTTCTACCATCTCGTAGGCCTCGGGAAGGGGGAGGGTGATGGGTTTCTCCACCAAAACGTGCTTGTTGAACCTCCTCATCACCTCCAGGGCCACTTTGCCATGGGTGCCCGAGGGGGTGAGGATTTCCACTACGTCCGTCTCCTCTTTCTCCAGCATCTCTTGAAAGTCGGTATACCATGAGACCCCTGACTCTTGGGCCAGGGCTTGGGCCTTCTCCGGGTCCAGGTCACATACGGCCACCAGTTGGGCCTGGGAGATGCATGCCAGAATCCTGGCATGCCGGGATGCAATGCGTCCGCAGCCTATAAAGGCAAATTTCAAGGTGTTCATCATCTATCCTCCTGGGTTGATTGAACCTCCTTTTGCTTTCCTGAAAAGGGCCATGGCATAGGCAGGAACCCCGATGACAAGGGAAAAGAGGAGGATGGTGAGATGGAGGGAGAACCCCAGGGTAACAGCCTCTTTTCTGGCCATGCCCATGAAGATGAAGGCCCCAGTCCATCCAGCCTCAAACATGCCCAGTTCGGCAAAGGTTTGGAGGGGTAAGGCGGCCATCAGCTCCGATGCCGTGCTACCCAGGACTACCTTCCAGTAGTTGAGGTGGAAGGTGCCGGGGGGGAGAAGCTTCTTGGCCATGAGGAAGAAGGCCCCGAATTTCACCATCCATATGGCCAAGGAGAGGAATATAAGGCCTGCCAGTTTTCCCCCTTGCCACAGGCTTCTGTACTGCTCCCTGGCCTGGGCAAGATGGTTGGTGATCTTTTCTCCTATGGAGAAGTCTTTAAGTATCCATTGAAGGAGAGAAAGGACATATGGAATGGTGAAGGCTATCCCTAAAAAGATGAGGATCACCAGGAAAATCAAGGAGAATCTTGTTAAGGCCATATTGAGGAAGAGGAGGGAGAGGAGGAAGAGGGGGCCCAGACTACAGAGGTCGGCCATGCGTGCACTCACCAGGGTGGATGTGGAAATGGCCACAGGGATGTCGTGGAACCTTTTGCAAAAGTAGGGAAAGGTGAGCTCACCGCTTCTAAAGGGAAAGACATTGTTGGACACAGTATGCAGGGCCACGATGTGAAAGATGGAGGCAAAGGGTACCCCGTGCCCCAGAAGGAATTGCCATCTCAAGGCTCGGAGAAGATAGGAAGAGAGGTAGATGAGAAAGGCCAGGAAGAGCTGACCAGAGAGGAGGGAGGAGAAGTTTTCTTTGAGGGTGTTGATGTCCAATTGCCAGAAGATAAGGAGGAGCAAGAGGAGGGTGAAAAGGAAAATCCCGTAGCCTTTAACACCTCTGCTAATGCCTCTGCTTTGCAAGGTTCCCTCCAGTCCTCAAAAGGCCAGAATTGAAAGGATCAGGAGACAAGAGATAAAGCACCAGTTCTCCCTGGGGATAGAGACTCCTACCACTCTCTAACACCTCAACCCCTCCCTTCCATATGTGGCTAATGACCTTTAGCTTCTTGGGCCTGGTTACTACAAAGATCCTATAAGATCCATGGGAAGCCATAAATTTTTTTAGCGAAGATTTCTTTCTCTCCCGGATCACCCTGTGGTTTGTGTAAAATACAAGACTGGGAATGGAGAAGGGATAAGTGATAATGAGGTCTTCCTTCTTTATTTCTGCCCTGATTTTCTGGGCAAAGGCAGGGGATAGTTTCCTTTGCTCCAGTCGAGGTATCATGAGGAAAGGCGTGACCAACAGTAAAACCAACATGAAACCAGCAAGTAGATAGAAGCCCTTGAGCGGTACCCTTAAGGGGCCAAGGATTTCCCCACCGTGCCTGTGGAGGGCGTAGGCCATTGAGAGGGCCAATGCCGGATATATCGGCAGTATGTAATTGGGCAGCTTGGTCTTGGCCAGTGAGAAGAGGACAAAGGGAAAAAGGATCCAGAGGTAGACAAAGAGGTACAGCCCCTTTTCTTTCTCTGCCCTCTGGAAGAGTGTGAGGCACGCTTTGGGAATAAGGATAGACCAGGGGAAGAAGGCCAGAATCAGCACTACTACATAGTAAAAGACGGGACCCTTATGGCCCCCTATAGGCCTCACAAACCTGGTGATATTGTGATAGAGGATAAATCCCTCATAAAACTGGTGGTGAGTCTTCAGATCCACCATAATGTACCAGGGCAGCGCGATCACCAGAAAGAGAATGGGTCCCATCAAGGGGAAGGCCTTCTTTATTCCCCTTTTACCCTCAGAGAAGAGTAGATAGAACACTTCCGTTCCCAAGGGGATGATGATCCCCAGGGGGCCCTTGGCTAAAACAGCAAAACCCGAAGCGATATACCCCCAGGTGATACGCCCCTTCAAAAAGAGAAACAGGCTAAGGGTGAGAAAAAACAGAAAGGCAGGATCCGGAGTAGCCGCCCTGGCCACTATAGGAAAGTGGATGCTGGTGAGCATGATAAGGGAGGCCAAAATTCCTACCTCCTTTCCCCACATCTGGCTCCCAAAGAGAAAGATGAGAAGTACCGTGCCCATGGAAAATAAAACCGAAGGGAGCCTGGCGGCAAACTCGTTTACCCCTAAGAGCCTGTACGAGACCATCATGGCCCAATACTCCAATGGAGGTTTATCGGTCCTCAACTTGAAGTTGAATGTAGGGACTATAGGATCCCTCCTCTGGAGCATCTCCCGGGCACACTGGGCGTTGCAGGCCTCGTCCCTGTCCCAGAGGGACATGGTAGAGGTTCCTGGAAGGAAGACAACCAGAGAGAGCAACATGAAGAAAAAACAGATTGCCACTCTACTCCTCAACATGCTCCCCCATAAACCTCGGCAGCTTCACTCTAAAGGCCCATTTGCCTATCACACACCCAATGAAAACGGATATGATGATGTCAGATGGATAATGGTATAGGAGAAAGACCCTGGACAAACCTATTACAAGGGCTATCCCTACCAAAAGATATCTCCATCTGGGATAGTAAGAAGACAAGATGCAAGCCAAAGCGAAGGCAGCCACAGTATGGCCCGAAGGCGTGGAAAAGAATTTATCAACAAAAGTAGGGCCATGGGGCCAGTAGTAGCCGGAGGGCAAGAGGGGCGGCCTGGGTCTTCCAACCAGTACCTTGATCACCAACGAACACACACCGGCTGTGACTAAGCCCAGAATTCCCCTCCAAAACAACTCTATCCGCTTTGAAGTCGCTACGGGAAGAAGGCACAGAACAATGAGCAGAAAGGCAAGCACCTCTCCCCTGCCCATGGTGCTAATGAAGGAAAAGGAGTAGCGGAACAGCCCTTTTTTATAGGGCCTAAGATACAAATAGACATACATATCGGCTTTGCTCACATAGAGAACACAATAGGCAAGGAGAGCCGAAAAAGCTGTGACAACCCCTTTCAGGTTAACTTGATGCCCTGCCATGATCCTATTTCGAAGGTTTGGAGCCTGTGCTTTCCAGGAGAACAAACCTTTTCCTCCTGCTAATAGTTGTGAATACCACCCGAAGCCTAAGCTTATACTTACCGCTCAATCTTCTCCAGTACTTTTCCCGGGTTATTATGTAAGATCCACTTCCACTGCCCTTCAGAACCCTATCCAGACCTCTTGGAGAAACCTTGGGAAGGTATGGCCTATTGAGATAAAACTCCAGGGCGGCATCGAAGGAGCCCATCCTATACAGGGGGGCATGGCCTACTACAGCCTTTATCTCCCTGGCCAGGGGTTTGGCCGATCGGTACAACCAATCGTACTTGGGCTGGAAGTGGAGGAAACAGAGGGCATAGGCTACGAAGAAGAGACCAAGACAAAAAAGACTCTTTGGACAGGGGCTGGCTCCTTTTAAGAGGTAAAAGGTGAGGCAAGAAAGGGGTAAAAGGGATAGAACAGAGAGCCAAAGACCATATTGGAGTTCAAAGTACAGAGGGAGGAAGGACACCAAAATGAGGGAGAGAAATGCCAGCCCTACCCCCAGGTGCATCAGCCTTTGAAAGATCTTCTCCCCTTCTCCTTTGAGGAAACTGTCTATGGACAATCCCGCTATCAAGGCCAGAGCAGGGGCCATAGGCAATAGATAGATCACCCTCTTGGCTGCTGCCAGGGAAAAGATGAGGAATGGGAAGAAGGTCCAGATAAGGGGTAGGAGCAGAGGGGATCGGGTTTTATCTTCTTCTTTCTTCCAGAGCCATACCCCAGCGGGAAGGAAGAAGATGGCAGGGGCATAGGGGATGGAAGTGGCCTCAAAGTAGAAGTACCAAGGCTTCTGGTGGTCCAGCCCCTTTGTGAAGTGTTTCAGGTTGTGGAGTAGGAAAAACTCCTTGGAAAATTCGGGGGTAACGGCAAGGAACCAGGGTAACACAATGACCAAAAAAATGATGAGCCCGGGTAATATGCGCAGGCCCTTTATCTCTTTCAGGTCTCGGCGAATGGCCAAGTATATAAAGGCTACACCCCCTGGAATCACTATGGCCACTGGTCCCTTGGTGAGGAACCCCAGGGCGGCGGGGATGTAGGACAGAATATAGAAGAGGCCCTTCTTCTCCCGGGAGGAATACCCCTTGTAGAAGAGGAAGAGGGTGAGGGTGATAAAGAAACACAGGGCCATGTCCGGCAGGCATCTCCTGGCTGTGGTGATATACTCCAGGGTGAAAAGGAGGGCCAGTCCCGATATGAACCCTACCCTTGCCCCTCCCAAGGATGTGCCAAAGAGGAAGATCACAATGACTCCCAGGATGCCCAGGATGGCAAAGGGGAGGCGGGCAATAAATTCGTTTACTTTCCCATGGTTCAAGAGATTAGCTGAAGCCATGATAAGCCAGTAGGTGAGAATGGGCTTGTCTGCTCTGAGTTTTCCTTTGTATACGGGGGTAATCCAGTCTCCCGACTCCAGCATGTTGCGGGCTGTGTGGGCATAGCGTGGCTCGTTGTTGTTCCACAGGGATATTTTACCCAGGTTTGTGAAACAAAGGACAGAACCAGCCACTAGAAGAATGGCCAGGTAGTATGTCCAAGGTTTTACAACCATCTACCCAGGATGGTCAGAAAAAGGTCGGACTTGGCCACAAAGAGGAGTGATCCCACTGTGAAGCCCATAAGGAAAGCCACAACATAAAATAGTAGGCTGTAACAGAAGAGACCGTGGCCCTTTCTACACAGCAGAATGGAGTCCTCCACCCCCCTCCAGTCTGGCCTCCTCTTCTCTAACTTCAAGACCGCCCAGCCCAAGGTGAGAAGGATGAGCAGTCCCATCCCACAAAGGAGAGACAAATATCCCCGGTAGTCAGAGATCCCCGTTGCCAGTATCAAGAGCACGTACCATGCGTCATGCTCCCTTTTAAGCACCCTATTGAAAGTAAATTTTCCCCAAGGGAGGCCCTTGTAAGGATTTGGCTTTGGCGAAGGGAGAAAAGCAGGCACAAGCCCTTTGTATAGCCTGTATTCTTCTCCGAACTTTTCATCCAAAAAGGCTTCTTCGGCTAAAGAAACCAGCTTGTACAATATGGCCAAAGATAAAGCCAGGAACAAAGAGAAAGAGATGTTCCCCGTCATCAAGGCTAATCCCAGAGCCGAAAACACGTTGCCCAGATAAAGGGGGTTCCTTACCCATGCATAAAGACCGGTCGTATTCAGCCCATCTGCTTTTAGTTTTCTCCCCCGTCCAGAGGTTTTGGGTTCGCCCAACCCGATAGAGAAAGCCCTGATGACTATCCCCAAGGAAAGGACAGTCAAACCCGCCAGAAAACAGCCGAAGGTGTAAATATGCAGGGGCAGCAACATGGAAAGGGAATAAGCAAGGACAACCAGGACCATGGTTATGGTGGCCCTATATTCAAATGTAACCGTTCTCCAATCCCCTTCTATCATAATCTTCATCTCTTCCCCAAGTGTTCGCTTTACCCAAGGCTGATGAGACATCCACGCTCTATGGGTATCAATACCACAGATTCGTCTTCCATTAAAGATATAGATAAAGCAACTATTTAAAACACAAAAGGTTACTAATAGTAGACGAATCTTTCCAACAGTGCACAATTAGGTACATTTTTAAAGAAGGTGCACCCGGCCGTCTATTAGCTCAAATCAAGAAGAGGCCTTTAGCACCTTGCGGTCAAGGGTTAGGATAATTTTGGGGGCTTTAGCTTTGTTAAGCGATCTCATGGCAAAGCAACCCACACCTTGTGCCGTTTGGTTTCCAGGATTTCTGGAGTAACCGTACAGTTTCCCTCGGCAAAGATATTCCCCTGGCCATTACTGAGGGCAGCATTGACTTTAAGGTCAGTGATGTAAGTGTGTGGCACGTTCCGTATGTGGCCGCTTATCAGCAGGATATCCCTTTCTGTCCTACAAAAACCGCTTTCAATTGTAGACTTCCCTCTGAATTTCCAGAACATGGTTCATTCTCCTTTAGTGTATCCTGGTTTTAGGGGGAATGGATAGCCATTCCCCCTAAAAGATCAAATGCTTTTCCCCCTTTCTCTATCCTTTCTCCTCTTTCTTCTCTTTCTCCTCTTTCTTCTCTTTTTCCTCCTTTTCCTCTTTCTCTATTCTGCCATGTTTTATAGAGGCAATGGAGTTTTTTATCCCTCTCTCGATCAGTTTGCCGCTCATGGCATCTACTTCGATATCTACTAGCTTCCTTTTGGTGGATAAGATATCGATATCGTAAATGAGCTTGCCTTTTTTCCTCTCTAGTTCGAGGCTTAGAGTTTGTCCACGTACTTTTGCTTTAGCTATGCTCAAAGCTTCAGTGGCTGGTACTCTAGCCGCAGTGTAAGCGTGCATGCCATTTTGATTTCCCGCCATAGCAGAGGTTGATATTGCAATGGTAACCACAGCAGTCAGCATACCCTTCTTGATTTTACTTTTCATGCTTTCTACCCTCCTCTTTATTGTGTGATATTCTTATGTAGCCGCTGATCCCCAAGTATCACCTCCTTGTTTGCTCTAAGCTCTAAGATGGGATGGTGCCATATATTTTCAATTACCCATTTTCGTTGTTTGTAAAACTGCTATAATCCATTTAACGTGATGTTTTCCGATTTCTAGAGGCTGAACGGATTTGTATAGTGGACTTCAAAATTGCACATGAAGCTTTTTTAATGGAGCTACAAAAGAGTTCATGTTTGCCCAGGTTTGTACAATTAAGCATTTCGTCTTGTTTATTGTAATTGCCAGGAGACGATGCTCTTTGGTGTGACAAAATTGTGGTGTTGAATGGTTACTTAGTAGAGATAAAATTAAATTCGTGTGATAGATGTTGGAGGATTTAGCCATGGAAGTCATTAAGGTGAAAGGCTTGCGAAAAGCATTTGGCGATAAACTGGTATTAAACGGTGTGTCCATGACAGTATACCAGGGCGACATCTACGGCTTCCTGGGGCCCAACGGCTCAGGCAAAACCACTACCTTACGCATACTGCTGGGAATACTAACTCCTGATGGGGGAAAGGTTGAAGTACTGGGTATAAATCCCCCTCTGAAGGGAAATCAACTAAGGCAGAGGGTAAATGCCTTACCTGAGTCTCACGGATTCTATGGCTGGATGCAGGCTGTGGAGTATCTTCGCTTTTTTGGGCAATTGTATGGGTTACAACTTACATCTAAGGACTATCGAAAACACCTGGAGCAAGTTGGACTTGACCCCACCGATCACCGGCCCATAAGAACCTTTTCCAGAGGCATGAAGCAACGTCTGGGCATTGCCAGGGCTCTCCTCAATAGTCCAGAGATTCTTTTTCTAGACGAACCCACCAACGGGCTTGATCCAAAGGGAAGGAGGAAAATACATGATCTCCTGCTCCAACTCAACAGAGACAAAAAGGTGACGGTGGTTATCTCAACCCACATCCTGGACGATGTGGAGCGCCTGTGCAACCGTACCGCCATCCTGCATGGTACCAAGGTCCGCTATGAAGGTCCTCTGACTGCCCCGTCCAATGAGAAAACAGTGTATTATCGCTTCCGTGTGGAGGGCGAGAAGGAACTTCCCTCGCTTTGGAATTTCCCAGACATTTCTTTAATAGATAAAAGGGGACAATGGATAACCTGTTCAATAAAAGACATGTCTCCAGCGCTAGCCCTCAAAGCCTTGATTGAGGAAGGGATGCCTGTTGTAGAGGCAGTACAGGTAACAAATGAACTCGAGTCAATTTATTTTAAGTATACTCAGGAGAGCGTTTCATGAAAAGTTTAGGACCCTTAATACGCAAAGAATGTATGGAAGAGGTCTTCTCATCTCGAGGACTCCTCTTTTATGTACTGGGTTGTGCTGTCTTGAGTGTTTTTTCCGTGTTGCTTGTTAGCAATACGGAGCTTAGCCTTCTGGATAACGCTCATGCTGTTTATATGATGACGGGAATCGTCATATCATTGTCGTCGCTGATTGCTGTAATCCAAGGGAGTGATGGGTTCGCTGGGGAACGAGAACGGGAAACCCTGGAGACGCTTTTGCTATCTCCTGTTAGCAGTAAAGAGATAGCGCTGGGTAAGCTGGCCAATGTGCTCTTTGCATGGCTTATCTTCTTTGTCATTTCTATCCCCTATCTCTGGGCTGTGGGGAGTACTGGGCAGAACCTGGGGTTGGCCATAGGGTATCTGTTTGTGGCTGGATCTTTGCTGTCGTTGATCTTTGGGGGATTTACTTTGGCGCTATCAGCAAAGATGAAGACGTTTAAAGGAGTCCTTTCTGTTGGCTTTACCCTTTTCTTACTCTTATCCGGAGTTCCAACTATTCTGGGGCCCTCACTACGGCAAAACTCAATAGGAAAAATCGCAGATCTTGTTAATCCTTTTGCCAATGCCCTGAACATGCTCGATAGTGTAGTGATAGACAGTCAGGGTCTTCCTTCCCAAATCCCATACCTCATGGTGATAATCGGCTATTCCTTGGTTGCCTTGGGATGCCTCTACCTTGTGGCAAGAAAGGTTGAGCTGTGAAAATGAAGAAGTTTTTATCTATAACCCTGATCCTTATTGCTATTGGTTTGCCTGCTCCTGGAAAATGTTCTTTGAGAACGGAAAAGGCACCCGCCATCCAAGTGTCTATAAGAAAGCCTGAAGGAATATTGAAGATGGGGGATACACCGGCTTTTGTTGGAGTGATGGGCAACCTGGGAGCCCACACAGCAAAGGGCCTAGTGGCTTACCTAACCTTAGTTTCCCTGAAGCCTGGGCAGGAACATCCTGTTGACCTTGAGGATTGGTCGGCGCAAAGGGCTTTTCGCATTAATCGCTTGGGGATTGGAGAACATTGTAGCTTGACCTGGCGTATGAAGCTGATCCAGGCTGGCAAATTCGGTGTTGCTTTGACGGTTATTGATCCCCGGGCGAAACACCCTATTGTGAGTGATCTTGTCTCCTTTGAGATTCGAACAAAGCCTCCCTTGAATTCCAAACGCATTTTACCGATTGCCATTGGGGAACCCTTGGTACTACTTATTATAATTTTGGGACTGGCTCGACGGGTCTATGTTCATCTTTGAGTGATATGCCCAGCAAAATGTTAGGAGTGTTGACCAATCCGCTTTCCTGGGTAATATTTCTATATGGTTGGGTAGTGGGGGAATCCCGTTTTCTTGTGTATTTGTTTGGCAAGTTCAAGCGCCCTCACCTCAGGGAGGGACAATAAAGTTCGTACGCGTTCAAATTTGTGCCATGGCTTATATTCTTTTTCCTCCTGCAGTCGCCTAAAAATAAGGCCTCTCAATATAACGAAGTGGTGGCATTGCTTTTATCTCTCCAATCCCTATTATAGAAGCCATGAAAAAAAGGACAGTAACCAGTTTGGTTTTCTTATTAGGGGTCGCCTTAGGCATCCTTTTTATGGCCAACTTCTGTGATGAGTTTCTTGGAGGATGGCTCGCCGAAAGCAGGACCAAAGCTACATTCCCCAACTATTCGGTAAAAGTGACAGGAGGAATCATCACCGAGTCCAAACCCGAAAGGCTATATCTGAGAGCCAAAGATCTGCATATTAAGGCATTTTTTAAAAAACCAGGGGGTCTCCTGGGGGACCCTGTCTTCATGGAAATAGACAATCTCCCCAGGGGCTTCAAGACCATCTACAAAGGCAATATGCCCCAAGTTCGATCCCGAGGGAAAACCTCCTTAGCCTTTGTGTTTCCTCCAACTAAAAGGGCCTTTAAAACAGCAATATCTATTGATCCTCCTTCATCAAAGGGAACCTTCACCTTTTGGGTGGCAGGGGACAACAGATCCAGATTGGACCTTTTAGAGACTCTATTGGAAAAGGCCAAGGTGGAAAGACCCCTTTTCATAGTCCTTGGCGGAGACCTGGTACACAGTGGTCTCTCATGGCAGTATAAAAGATTCCTGGAAACATTAGATGGATCCCCTGTACCTGTCTTTGCAGTACCCGGGAACCACGACTTGACGTTTTGCGGCAGGAGAAACTTCACCCGCTATCTGGCTCCTGATCACTACTATTTCACATACGGCAAGAGTATATTCGCTATCCTCGACACCAACCATGCGGACGGAGGTCAAACCCAATGGCTGGACAAAGTCTTGAGCAATCCTTCCTATGTCCACAGGTTTGTCTTCGTTCACAAAC
>WFSI01000131.1 GCA_015486105.1 Aquificota bacterium
CCCCTCCCCCGGGCTCCGCCCTCCCGTAACGGTCATAGGAAGCCCTCTTGGCAGGATCAGAAAGGACCTGATAGGCCTGAGTAATCTCCTTAAAACGCTCTTCAGCCTTGGGGTCTCCGGGATTCTTATCAGGATGATACCGAAGAGCTAAACGCCTATAGGCCTTTTTAATCTCTTCTTGAGTAGCCGTCCTGGAAACCCCTAAGATAGTGTAATAGTCCCTATCCATGGATCAAACCTGCTTTTCCCCGTCTTTCTCATTTTCCGGTGGCTTGTACCGACAAACCACCACCTTGCTAGGCCGCAATAGTCTTCCTTTTAAAAGGTACCCCTTTTCCACCTCATGGACCACCATTTCATCCTTTTCCTCTTCATCTGCATCAACCTGCATAACTGCCTGATGAAGGTTAGGGTCAAACTTACAATAAAGAGCCGTCACTTCCTCCACGCCGAAACGTTTCAGGGCCTCCCTAAACTGCTTGTGGATAAGTCTCATCCCCTCCAAGAGACTCTCCTTGTCGGCTCCCTTCTCCGCCGCTTCCAAAGCCCTCTCTATGTTGTCTAAGATGTAAAGGATATCGCATATCACCCCCTCATGGGCCCGCTCCTGAAACTCCGCCATCTCCTTTTGGGTCCTCTTGCGGTAGTTATCAAACTCCGCCTGGAGACGCAAAAAACGCTCCCTGATCTCATCCCTCTCCCTCTCCAACTCCTTCACTCTTAAGGAAAGTCCCTCCAAAGAAGGAACCTCTTCCATCCCTGCCTGGGCCGAGGTTTCCCCTTCGCCACCAAATTCTTCCTCCTTCTTGACCTCTTCCATCTCCTCTCCTTACACAGTAAGTATTACATTGATAAGCTGAGAAGCCTCCCGCATCAAGGGCAAAAGGGTAGCATAGTCCATGCGTTTAGGTCCCATAATGCCCAGTCCCCCTATTACAGTATCACCTATGCGACATCGGGAAGTTACAAGACTCAAATCCTGGAGCTCCTCTATACCTCCCTCTCCCCCGATAATCACCACTAAATCATCGGACCGGATGCACCTATCCAGAAGCTTCACTACTTTGCTCTTCTCCTCAAAGGCCTTAAAGATCCCCTTCATCCTTTCCACATTCTCTCCAAACTCTTTCTGGGACAAAATGTTGCTGGCCCCTTCCACGTGAAAAACGGCCTCGGCCTCTTCAAAAGAGTCCAAGGCCCTATTGGCCATCCTCAAGGCACTGGAATAAAGGACATCATACTCAAGTATATCATGTTCCATGGCCTCCACAAGAGCCTGCCGCACCTGAACCAGGGTCCTCCCCGAAAACTGGGAATTTAGAAGCTGTCCATATCTCTCCAGTTCCTTAGTCGACATACTCTCATCTAAGGTAACCGTCTTGTGCTGGATGATACCCCCTTCAGCTACAATCAAAACCAGCACCTTATGGGAACCCAAGGGGACAAACTGAATATGACGAAAGCGGGTAGATCTTAAAGGAGGGATGAAAACCAAACCCATTTGATTAGATACTTTCGAAAGAATGCGGCTGGCCTCTACAAGGGCCTCAGAAGCACTGAGATCCCTCCTGGACATCAAGGCCCTAAGCTGATCCAGATCCCCCTTGAGGAAATAGGGCATGGTTCTCCCCTGGTCCATAAGACGATCCACATAAAAACGAAACCCCCTATCCGTGGGTATTCTCCCAGCCGACGTATGGGGGTGGGTAAGAAAACCCATCTCCTCCAAATCCGCCATAACGTTCCTCACTGTAGCAGGGGAAACACCCAGACCATACTTCCTCGCGATAGTTCGGGAGCCCACGGGTTCCCCCGTCAAGATGTGGGCATGAACCACAGCTTGCAGAACCTTTCGACCCCTCTTATCCAATGCTGATTCCACAACATTCTCCACAGAAAATCCCGATTCAAAGAGAATTTATAGGCCCTGCCCCCAAGGGTGTCAACCGTATTAGCACTCATTCATAAAGACTGCTAATAATTTCCCTTAATGCTTTAAAATAGATTGACTTTTACTAACTAAACCTATAGACTTCAAAAAAACTGGAGGTGGACGCTTGGGGTGGAAAGAGACTCTATGCATCACCAGTGAAGAGCTTGTCCAAAGGGCCTCATGGCGGTTGGGAATGATGCCCCTGGATGAAGGGATTACCATCCGAAAGCTCTCCTCAGAAGGCATCGAAGCAGTTAAAGAAGGACACTGGTACCGCCTCACCCTTTCCAAAGGCAGAAATAAACGACAGGTAGGCGGAAGAATCCAGGAAGACCCCTTGGACGTCCTTCTACGGTGCTATCTCCTCCTGTGGGAGGAAGGAAAAGGGGCAAAAGAGCAGGAGGCCGCCTGAGCTGAAAACCCTGAAAGTGCTTTGCAGGTCTGAAGCCAAAGGGAAAGTTGTTCTTTTCCCCTTTTAAGCCCAACTTTCCTTCACCCCGTTTCTTTTGCTAAAATAGTATTACTCAAAGCCGAAGGAGGCAGATTATGTTGGTAATCCCCGCCGTAGACATCAAAGAAGGCCGATGTGTCAGGCTCTACATGGGAAACAAAGACCAGGAAACCGTTTACGGCGATCCTGCTGAAATGGCTCTAAAATGGTATAAACTGGGAGCAAAGAGGATTCATATAGTAGACTTAGACGGGGCCTTCCAAGGTACACCCAGGAACATAGAAATCATCAGAAAAATCTGCCAAACCCTTCCCGTTCCCATTGAAGTAGGAGGCGGTATCCGGTCCTTAAGAACAATAGAAAGCCTTCTATTAGCAGGGGCCCAATGGGTTATCCTGGGCACGGTGCTGGTAGAGGACAAGAAGATAGCCCAAGAGGCAGCCAGGAAATTCGAGGGCCACGTGATAGCAGGTATAGACGCCAAAAAGGGAAGGGTGGCAGTAAAGGGATGGAAAGAAGGCACCTCCTTAGACGCCTTGGATCTGGCCAAATGGTGTGAAAGAAGAGGGTACAGTGCAATCATATATACGGACATCTCCAAAGACGGCACCCTTTCAGGCCCCAGTTTAGAGGAAACGGCTAAGATAGCCAAAGAAGTTTCCATCCCTATCATCGCTTCGGGGGGGGTATCCTGTCTCGAAGACCTCTTAAAGGTAGCAGAGCTTGAACCTTTAGGGGTAGAAGGGGTAATAGTGGGTAAGGCCCTCTACGATGCCCAAGTGGATCTAAAGAGAGCCTTGGAGGCAGTAGATGGTTAAGATACCTATCATCCAGACCTCAGAAGGAGAAAAGGGACACCATGAAAGATAATCCTAACAGGCTGTTACTGGTAGATGACGAACCCCATTTCTGTCGGGTAATGGCCATGCACTTGGAAGACGAAGGCTACCAAGTAGTCACCACCACCCAAGCCACCGAAGCGCTAGAGTATTTTCAGAGAGAGCCTTTTCACCTAATCATCACCGATCTCAAGATGCCCGGCATGGATGGGCTCACCTTCTTGGAAAGCATCAGGGACATCTCTCCTTCTGTACCCGTCATTGTTCTTACAGCCTATGGCACAGTAGAAACAGCGGTCCAGTCCATGAAGCTGGGGGCCTTCGATTATATTCTGAAACCTGTGGACGTGGACGAGTTGAAAATACTGGTAGCCCGGGCCCTTCATATCCAGGAGATCACCCGAGAGAATGTAGCATTAAAAGCCTCCCTAAGCAGCATTTACAGGGATTTCACCTTGGTGACAGAAAGCCCAGCCATGCAAAATCTCATTCCTATCATCAGCAAAGCAGCAGAGGTAGACGCCCACATCCTCATTAGGGGAGAAACGGGAGCGGGCAAAGAACTGGCAGCCCGAGTAATTCATGCCAGCAGCCCCCGGAGGGAAGCCCCCTTTGTGGTGGTAGACTGTGCCTTTCTGGATCCAGAAGCCGTAGAAGACACCCTTTTTGAAAAGGACCATGGCAGAGTGAAGCTGGCCCAGGGAGGCACCCTCCTCCTGGACCAAGTAGAGGAACTCTCTCTAAAGGCCCAAGCCCGACTCCTTCGGTATTTGGAAGAACAGAGAAAAGCCACTAAATCCCAGGTTCGGGTTATAGCCACCACCACCAAAAATCTGGAGGAAATGGCTACAGAAGGGACCTTCCGACAGGAACTCCTTTACCGACTGAGGGTTCTGGAAATCACGGTCCCTCCATTAAGGGATAGAAAAGAGGACATTCCCACTTTAGTAAGTTGCTTCCTCAAAAGGTACAGTGACAGGTTGAATACGCCGGTAGAACGGGTCTCCTCTAAAACTATGGAACTTCTCATGGCTTATCCCTGGCCGGGGAACGTCCGGGAGTTAGAGAACGTGATAGAAGGGGCCTTGGCCCTCTGCGAAGAAGGAGAAAGGGTCTTATCAAAAAAACACCTCCCTCCCTGGATGAGGACTAAAGACCAAGAGAAAGGGACTTGGAAGGGTTCCCTCATAGACACCGTGGAAAGTTTAGAGCAGGAGCTGATCATCCAAGCCCTAAGAGAGTATGGAGGCAACCAGACCAGGGCAGCAGAAAAACTGGGCATTACCCGGAGGATGCTCCAGTACAAAATGAAGAAGTACGAGATAAAGGCAAAAAGATTTCTGGGCTACCGATGAACCACTGCCACGCAACTGGCAGCATGGAAAAATCCATAGAAGGAAATGGGGTTGCCCACAAAAGATCCGGATCAGGGAAATGAGCAACCCCCTAAAAAAGATAGCCTCCTCCCCCAATGTCATAGCTCTGGGTGTGGTCAGTTTCTTCAACGACATCTCCAGCGAAATGATCTATCCCCTTTTGCCCCTTTTCGTCACGGGGGTGTTGGGGACCGGTGCCTCGGCCGTTGGAGCCATAGAGGGTGTGGCGGAAGCGATATTGAGCCTATCCAACGTTCTGTCAGGCTCCATTAGCGATAGGATTAAACGGAAGAAACCTTTCATCCTGACAGGCTATTCAGTGGCCAATGTGGCCCGGCCCCTCATGGGCATTACCTCCCATTGGTGGCAGATCCTGGGTTTGAGGTCCCTGGACAGGCTTGGCAAGGGTGTTAGGACGCCTCCCAGGGATGGGCTTATTGCTATGTCCGTCTCCCCAGAGTCCAGAGGGGGGGCCTTCGGGTTTCAGAGGGGGATGGACAACGCTGGTGCCTTTCTGGGTCCATTGCTGGCTTTCTTGTTCCTGCTCCACTGGCATAGCCTGCGGGCACTTTTTCTCTTGGCCGCCATACCTGGAGCGATAACGGTGCTGGTGGTGATCTTCTGGATCAAAGAGACAACACCCCCTACGACCAATCCCCTCCTCACTTTGGCTAAAGACCCCAAAGAAAGCCATTTTCAAAGGGAAAAGGGCTTCAACCGAGATGTGATCTTTTACCTTGCTGCCCTCGGCCTCTTCTCCTTGGGAAACTCCTCAGATGCCTTCCTTATGCTCAAGGCCGGAAGGATAGGTTTCTCCATTGCCTCTATACCCCTTCTATGGATGGCACTTCATGCGTCCCGGGCCCTTCTATCCTTTCCTGGAGGGCTTGTAGCCGACCTATGGGGGAGAAAGAGGATGCTCCTGGCAGGTTGGGGAGTCTATAGCATGGTTTATCTTGCCCTTGCCATAACAAGCTCCCGCATCGCTCTGTGTTTTCTTCTTCTACTCTACGGCCTCTATTATGGCCTCACAGAAGGGGCTGAAAGGGCCCTCCTCTCAGCATTGGTTCCCTCCCATGCTATGGGTAAAGGGTTCGGCTGGTTCCATGGGATCAGGGGAGTGGCTCTACTTTCCGGGAATCTTCTCTTTGGTTATCTATGGCAACGCTGGGGTGCCGGTATAGCCTTTGCAGAGGGGGCCGTATGTTCAGCGCTTGCCGTTCCCCTGTTGCTGAAGGTGGGATATAGATAAGACATGATTCCTTATCCCAGGATCAATCCGGTTATTGTGAAGGTAGGCCCTCTCCAGGTGCGGTGGTACGGTGTGATGTATCTCCTGGGCTTCTTTTTTGGGTACCTGCTCCTTAAAAAGGTGGTTAGGGAGAGGAGTATAGAAATCACGGGCAGGCAACTCGAGGGCCTTTTGGAGGCAGTAGTCCTGGGGGTGATACTGGGAGGCAGGTTAGGGTACATCTTATTTTACAACTTACCCTATTACGTTCACCATCCCCTGGAAATGCTGGCTTTCTGGCATGGTGGCATGTCCTTTCACGGTGGGCTTTTGGGCACTATTGTGTGTGGGTACATCTACTGCAGGAGAAAGGGACTGGATTTCTGGGAGATAGCAGATTCGGTGGTTGTTGTGGTCCCAATAGGGTTGGGCCTTGGGAGGCTGGGGAATTTTATAAACGGAGAACTATACGGCAGAGTAACCAGTCTTCCCTGGGGCATGGTCTTCCCCGGGGCGGGTCCCCTTCCCAGGCACCCTTCTCAGATCTATGAGTTTCTCCTGGAGGGAATAGCGCTCTTCACCGTCCTCTGGTCCATGAGGAAGCGGCCGTGGCCTAAAGGATACCTGTTGGCTCTGTTCCTGGTGCTCTATGGTGTCTCTAGAATCTTTGTGGAGTGTTTCCGCCAGCCCGATCCCCAGCTGGGCTTTATTATAGACCATATCACTATGGGGCAGGTCCTGTCTTCAGGCATGGTGTTGGCGGGTCTGCTCATCCTTTTCGCCAACCGCAAAAGATCTCATAACTCGTCATAGTTTTGAGCCTTGAGCAATGCACATCGCAATATCCTCTCAACCAGCTGAACTATCTTTGGTTCAGGGATATCTATACTATGATTCACACTCCTCAAACTTGACAACTCATCCAACTCCAAATATTTCAAAATAACATGGATAAAAGAAAAACAGTAATCACAGGCTTAGGAGCTGTAACACCCCTGGGGCTAACAGTTGAGGAAAGCTGGGAGAGGCTCTGCTGTGGGAAATCGGGGATAAGGCGCATCGAACACTTTGATACCTCTCCATTGAAGTGTCAGATCGCTGGTACAATCCCCGATTTTGATCCTTTGAATCACTTAGACAGAAAAACCGCACGGAGGGTAGACAGGACAGGACAACTCTTTCTGGCTGCCGCCCTTATGGCTATAGAAGACGCCCACCTGGAAGTAAAAAAGGGAGAGGAGTATCAGGTGGGCACGGTGGGAGCCAGTGCCCTGGGCGCTTGCGAAACCTTCGAGAAAAACCACGCTCTTGTGTTGTCCGGTAAGTCCCAAAAGGTCTCCCCGTTTTTCATCGTCAACATGGCTGCCAATACCATAGTAGGTGAATTGGCCATCTTTTTAGGGGCCAGGGGTCCTCAATATTTCCTTCAGGAGGCCTGTGCTGCAGGCACCAAGGCGATAGGCACTGCTGCCAGGTTGGTAGAATGGGGCCATGCAGACGCTGTAATCGTGAGCGCAGCCGATGCAGGCATCACCCCGACGGTAATGGCGGGCCTTGATAAAAGTAACGCATTGGCTGACTCCAGATGGAACGAGCAGCCGGAGAGGGCCAGCAGGCCCTTTGATAGGGATCGAAGCGGCTTTGTGCCCAGCGAAGGGGCCGGGGCCTTGGTGATTGAAGATTACTCCCACGCCCTTAAGAGAGGGGCTCATATCTATGCAGAGGTGGGAGGGTTTGGGGCCACCTGTGATGCCTACCATGTCACAGCCCCTGACCCAGAGGGCCGGAGCGCAGCACAGTGCATGAGGCTGGCCATTGAAGATGCAGGCCTCTCTCCTGGAGAGATTGAATACATCAATGCCCATGGTACCTCTACACCTGCTAACGATGTGACAGAAACCCTGGCAATCAAGGAGATCTTTGGAAGTTACGCATACAGGATCCCTATATCCTCCAACAAATCCATGATAGGCCATCTATGGGGTGGGGCAGGTGCGGTGGAGGCCATATTCACCATAAAAACCATGGCCTCAGGGGTTATACCCCCCACTATAAACCTGGAGCATCCAGATCCATCATGTGACCTAGACTATGTGCCCAATAAGGCAAGAAGGGCCCAGGTGAGCACCGCCCTCAAAAACTCCTTTGGTTTTGGAGGGATAAACGGGTGTCTGGTACTAAAGAAATTTAGTTAATTGATGGAGGTGAGTCATGACAAACAGGAACACCTACGACGCAGGGCAGTTTAAAGAGTTTTTCGAGCATGAATTCACATACATAGCTGGATTCATGAGGAATGTACGTCGCTATCCAGACAGACCTGCCCTGTACTGCACGTCCCACAACAACGGTTGGACCTATGCTCGACTAAATCAAGAAGCGAACAGGCTTGCTAACGCTATAGAGTCCAGTGGAATAGGCAAGGGTGATGTGGTGATGTATCAGATCATGAATTGTGCAGAGTTTGCCTTTATTTATCTTGCTTCTCAGAAATTGGGCGCCATCAACTCCCCTGTGAACTTCCGGCTCTCGCCAGGTGAAACGGCCTTTATCATCGACGACAGCAAGCCCAAGGTCTACTTCTTCGATGTGAAGATTGCCGACACAGCAAGGAAGGCACTAACACTGGCCAATCATAAGCCTGAAGTAGCGGTTATGGTGGCACCGGGGGAAGAAGGAGGGGGGATCTCCTTCACTACCTATAAAGAGTATGTGAAGGATGCCCCTACCAGCAAACCGGAGACACCCACAGTAAGCGTTTACGACGAGGTCACCAGGCTTTACACCTCCGGCACCACAGGGATGCCCAAGGGTGTCCCCCTTAACCATGTGAATGAGATTATGAACGCCCACGACGTGATCATGCACCTCGACCTTAAACCCCACGACAGGGTAATGAACCTTTCTCCATGGTTCCATAGAGGAGGGTTGCACATATTTGGCCCTAATCCTCCTCTCTATGTAGGGGCCGAGACGATAGCCCTGAGGGTGTTCTCACCCCGGACAGCCTTGGACCTCATTGAGAAGCTCGGTGTAACCTTTGTCACTGGTGTGCCTAGTATGTACAGGGCCATGCTCGAAGAGCAGTCATGGAACCCGAAGGACGTAAGCACCCTAAGGGGGCTCTTGAGTATGGGTGCCCCCTTAGAAAGGGAACTCTGCATCCAGCTACAGGAGACCTTCACCCCCAATATCTACAACGGCTATGGTACCAGCGAAACATTCTGGAATACCCTCTTAATGCCAGAAGACCTTCCAGACAAGGCGGGTACCGCAGGCAGATCTTGCATAGACGATGAAGTGAGGGTGGTAAAGGTATACGATGACAAGTTGGCAGAACCGGATGATGTGGTTGATAGAAACAAGTCAGATGTGGGTGAGGTGATCGTAACAACCCCAAAGGGGAGCCTTAGCTACTTCAACAGGCCAGAGGAGCTGAAAAGGAAAGTACACAGGGGGTGGTTCTATACAGGAGATCTGGCCACCTGGGACGAGCAAGGTTACATTACTATTGTATCAAGAAAAGACGACATGATCATTGTAGCCGGTGAGAACATCTACCCTATTCAAATAGAAGAGATCATCAATCAACACGACAAGGTAGAAGACTGTGCTGTGGTCGGGATACCAGATAAAAAGACGGGCCAGGCCATGGCTGCCTACATAATCAAGAAGGACCCATCCCTCACCATTAAAGAACTGAGGCAGTTTTTGAGAAACCACCCCATGATCTCTTCCTACAAGGTGCCCAAGTATTTCGCCTTTGTAGAGAGTCTTCCCATGACAGCTACGGGCAAAAAACAGCATTATCTTCTAAGGGAAAAGGCCTCAACAGATGTGGAGGAAGGCATACTGAAGAGGGCATAACCTATTAGGAGTGTGTGATATTTGCAACACACCTAAATAAACAGGGGCTTTTGTCTGCCTCTATTCAACTCTTCATAGGCTGCTGTGGTATGCATAAGCCAGATACCTTGCACCATCCAGAAAAAACTTTGAATCTAAGGAGCCAGAATTAACATCATCCCCTTCTTTTGAAAGACCAGTACAGATCTATTAACAAACCCGCTAGCAGGGTAAAGAGAATGAGATTGAGCCAGTGTATGACCACAAAGGATCTGAGATAGACCCATGCAGTCTCCAGGAGTCTTATAACCCAGTGGTAAGGTGGGGTGGGCAGTTTCACCAACTCTACCTTGACCCCCTCTATACCTACGTGGACCTTGAGATAGTGGTAGAAGTCGTGCTTTGGATTGTTGCCCACTAGCTCAGCACCTGCCCCTCCGGTGATGGTGAAGGGTACCCCTTGCCATCTGCCGGTATAGTAGGCATGTATGTGGGAGGCAAAGATGTGAGTGACGTGGTAACGGGCAAAGAGTTTTGCCAACTTGTCTGCCTGGCTCTTGTCTTTTAAACAATGGGCAAACATTTCCCTGCCCAGCTTGATCACTATTCTGCTCTCCAGATTTCCTTGTTGGGGGTTTCTGGGGTCGTACAGGGGAACGTGGAAAAAGACGAATCGGTATCTGTAAGACTGGGCCTTTCCCAGTTCCTCTTTCAACCAGTCCCATTCCCAGGGCTCCAGACCCACCTCGCTGGCGTCGTCCAGGATGATAAAGTAGCTATCTCCAGCAGTGAAAGAGTAGTAGTAGGGGCCGAAGAGGCGGTAGTACAGGGCCCTTCCTCCTTCCCTGAGCTCGTGATTACCTATGGCCGTTAACAGAGGCTTGGGGAATCCTTTTATCTGGTTCAGGAAGTACCGGAATTTCTCCTTGTCCCCGTCATAGACCAGGTCTCCCAGGTCCATGGCAAAGAGGATTTCCCTGTCTGTCGCTACCCTTCTGAGGAGTCCCTTGAAGGCCCTGCTGCTGTTCTTATTGTCGCCAAAGACGGCAAAGGTGAAGGGCTCTTTTATTCTCATTGCTTCGATGCGTTTTATTGCCTTGTAGTTCCAGTATCGGACGCCTAAAGGCGTGAAGTAGGAGACCAGAGAGAGGATTGCAGTCAGTAGAATCAGGGCCAGGAGGGTGAGACGAAAGGCCTTCCTCTCACTCAGATATGCCGTTGCTGTCCTATTTCTCATGCTCACTTCAATATTGCTTGGCTACTTCTGCCACCGGGGTCTTACCTTTTAAAATGTCCTCAACAATTCTGGCCTTCCTCTTCGCCGTCCATCTCTTAATTTCTGGTTGCTGATCACCCATAATTCCCCTCCTTGTCATGTACTATAACATGTCCAACTCTGGAGGGGGTCACTACAGAGCGAAGCGACCGCAGAGTCGTGAGCAAAATCTTCGCTTTATTAGGCATTGAGCATCTCCTCATGGAAACTAATGACCTATAATTTATTTCTTTATTTCGTATAGCAATTTTGTTTTCATATATATTGGCTTTTTATATTTCGTAGATTTTATAATCGCCATTCCGACACCTTCAAGGTTTTGAATATCCCTCCCAGGACACCCAAGTTGTTTTCCCATAAATTCTGCATGAGAAATATCAGGCAACTGTAACGAAATTTGAGTAGAAATAAGCCCAACCACATTACTTTTAAAATCTTTAGGTTCCTGTGATGATAGAACGATACCTACACCAAATTTTGGAAGTTCTCTCATTAACTTCTCGACGGGAGACCCATCGTAAGCTAATCGATGTCCTTCATCTATAACACATAGCATTTTCAATCTACGTTTTTCATACTTACTGCCCATACTAGCATAATACATAAGTTTCCTTAAAAAGAAATCAGCTGCTGCAATTTTAAGCTCTTCAGTTGGTAGTTCCTTAAGTTCTATTGTTGTCGTATTTTTTATAATATCTTCAAATAGTATAGAGGTCTCTCCATGGAATAATCTTATATCAAATATGGGCTGTAACCTATTTAGCAAGGTATTTATTGTTGATCTTTCTTGGGATGTGGCACTATCCAAAAAATCATCAAAACATTTTTTAACGTCATAGAAATTGGGAGAGATATTAGTCCATGTATTTTTATCATCCATGTCAATACCTTTTGCTCGATAACTCTCTTTGAGTGCTTTTTTAAGTTCTGCTTCTTGTTGATCTCCCAATTTGTGAATATTTCTTAAAATAGATGCAACTTCATATACTACATCTAATGGGGATCTTCCGAACAGTTCTAATGGATTTATTGTAATACCTTCCCTCATATTGATAATTTTATTTGCAACATCTTTATATTCATTATGAAAGTCCAAAATCAATGAGGGAATGCCTATATCATTTAATTGATAGATTATTGCTTTTACAGTCTGTGTCTTTCCGCTCCCTGGTTGACCTACAATTAAAAGATTGGGATTTAGTTCCTTGTTGTACTGCCACATAATATCTTGATTATTGTTGATATTTAAACCGATAAGAATGCTATCTGGTAAAATCCCGCTACTAACATCTGTTTTTTGAACTAATGTGATCTCAATTTTTTCTGGTTCTATTCTCTCAGAATGTTTTTCTACTTCTTCGGGAAGCATGTATGTCTCTGGTTGTCTTGCTTCTTTTCTTACAAATGTATACTCCTTTTCCAACTCATTAGTAATCTCTTCATATAATTTAGGTTTATTGTTTATAACCATCTCAAAGATTTTTTCTTTGCTAAGGTCTAAAATAATCCAATTAAAATCTTCTTTTCTGATATCTTTATAAAATATTTTTCTATAAACGCTATCTAACTCAGGAATCCCCATCATTGCTGAAAGAAGAATGACATACTTGTTTGAACCTTCATTTTTTAAATTGCTAATTTGTTCACCTGTCAACCATGGGGTATAAATTATGCTAATATCTTTTTCAGATAATAGATTATTCGTTGTATGAATTTCCCAGGCCTTTGCCGCCTTGAATACATTTTTTTCCTCAAACGATATGTCTGGATAGTGTCTTTCGAATAATTGATTAAGTGTCTTGTTTACATC
>WFSI01000132.1 GCA_015486105.1 Aquificota bacterium
CCATGCGGCAGAAGAATCTGGGGCACTCATGAGGGCCCTTAATTCCATGGTGTGTTCTGTAGCGTTTGTTACCTGAAGCCCCCATACCCTCTTGTCCCAGAGGGGAGAGTTTTTCAGGATTTTCCCCAATTCCTCCCGGATCTTTTCTACTGGTATGGAGTAATCGGTGTGGATGTAGACAGTTGCCAGAAGGTCGGCGGAGATCCTGGTCCAGTTTTGGAAGGGCTTCTCTATGAAATGGGTTATGGGTACTACCAGCCTTCTCAGATCCCATATTCTCACCACTACGTAGGTGAGAGTGATTTCTTCGATCCAGCCCCATTCTCCCTCTACAATAACCACATCGTCCAAGCGGATGGGTTGGGTGATGGCTATCTGGAGGCCTGCAAGGATAGTGGCGATGGAGCGCTGGGCAGCAAAGCCTATTATGATTCCCATGACCCCGGCAGAGGCTAAAAGACTGATGCCAAACTTTTTCACCTGGTCGAAGCTCATGAGGATGGCTGCCAGAGCGAGAGTGAGGATGATAACTGTAATTACCTTTTTCAAAACGTTCACCTGGGTGTAGATTTTCCTGGCTTCCAAGTTGTCTTTTACATGGATGTCGTACCGGCTGAGGATTATGTCCTCCAATAGGGAGGTGCTGCGAATGAGAAGCCATGCTATGGAGATGATGAGTCCCAGGCCTATGATCTGTTTCAATAGGGCAGCCAGTTTGGCTGGGAAGGTGGTAACGGGAAAGAGAAGGCTGGCCAATAGGAGGGGGATCACCACCCTCGAGGGTCCTATCCAGTGTTTGAGCATGGCGTCATCCAAGGGGGTTTTTGTTTTTGAGGACCACCTCTTAAGGATTTTTGTAAGGAGGTGGTCTATGAAAAGGCCTGCTCCCAGGGCTCCCATAAGGATCAGCATAGATCCTGCTATAGGAGTCCAGGATATAGCCCCTTTAGTGAGCAATCCTTTCTCCTTTCCCCAACCTTACCTTAACTTCTTCCAAGACCCGTCTGTCCGTGGGAAAGGCCAGAGGCTGGGGAAGGTTATCCAAGGGGAAGTAGCCTACCTCTACCAGGTCATCCCCTGGTTGGGGCTTTCCTTTCATTACCTCCCCCGAGAACCAGATACCTACGGTGTGCTGCTGGGGATTGTGGAAGTTGGAGTGGACAGCTACGATCCCTGCTATTTTCACTTTTAGCCCTGTTTCTTCTTCGAACTCTCGGATGGCCGCTTCTCGCACTTCTTCTTCCCACTCCAAATGTCCGCAGGGAATGCACCACGTCCCCCCGTAAGAGACGTTAGGGGCCCTTTTACCCAGAAGGATCTTTTTCCCTTTCAGTACTACTACGGCCACTCCCACGGTGGGATTCAGATACTGGACATAGCCACAGACTGGGCATCGGGGTCTCACCTTGCCTCCCACGGGTACCCTTTCCAGGGGAGTAGCACAGTGGGGACAGTAGGAGAAAAAGGGGGGGTTCATCTCCAAGGACCTATTTCCTGTATCATGTTACCAGTTCTATTCGCTCATGGACCCCCAGTTTCAGGGCCATGAGGAGGGAAAGGTAATCTCTGAGGTGGCGGGTGATGAGGAAGTTCTCCCTAACGAAGAGATGGGCTTTTCTGCCCATCTCTTCCCTCTTGTCTTTATAAAAAAGGAGGTAGCGGATGCGAAGGGCTGCCCCTTCGGGGGTATGGACCAGGAAACCTGTGTGGTGGTCTACCACTTGGATCTTGATACCTCCTACGGCTCCCCCTATGACGGGTTTTCCTTTCCACAGGGCCTCTGTAACGGTGAGGCCGAAGCCTTCTTTGAGGGATTTTTGTATCACTACGTCTGCGGCTCTTTGGAGGGCGTTTATAGTTATGTGGGCATCGGGAGGGAGATAGAGAACGTGGACGTGGGGATCGCCTGCAGCTGCAGATTGGACCTCTTTTAATACGGCTTCTCCCTCAGGGTCGTCTGCAGCCCCTCCTCCTGCCAAAACTAATTGGAAGAGAACGAACTTTTTGGCCAGACGGGCGGCTCTTATAACTCCCAGGGGATCTTTAAATCGATCGAACCTGGAGACTTGGAGAATGGTGGGAAGATCTGGATCTAATCCAAAATGGTTGAACACTTCTTCTATATCTTTGGGGGGCAATTCTCTGTTTTTCTTCGTCAGAGGATCAATACTGGGGGGGATGATGTACTGAAGATGGGGAAGGGGCTGGCTGAAATCTGGCATGGAGAAAATACTGGCATCGTACTCTACTACCAGGTTTCTAAGGTACCTCCACACGGGGCGGAAGGGCCGGCTCAGGTCTATATGGCACCGCCAGATCCATTTTCCTTTCCTATTGGGGGTGAAGTGGAGGAGGGGAGCTGGCTGGGGGTCATGGATGAAAACAAAGTCAGCCTCCTCCAGGAGGGGACGAAGCCTTTCTGCTTCCCGGGCATTGGTTTCTTCGTAGGTTTTTAACTCCCTTTGGCTTACTACCGTGGGGAACCCTTGTAGTGCATTGTGCATGGATTTGGTTACATGGAAAAATGCCTCTTCTCCTGAAATCACTTCCCAGGTTACATTTAATCCTAAGGCTTTCTTTAGAGGGACCAGGCTGTGGAGGATCTCTGCTACCCCTCCTCCGTAGCGGGTGGAGTTAATATGGACGATATGGGCGTCTTTAAGAGGTTTTGCCAGTTGCTGGAGCTGGTCTACCACATCGGCCCCCGCTACCTGGGCGTATTTGGCTAAGAGATGATTATCCATTCTTTACCCGGGTTTTAAAGTACTCTTCAAAGAGGAATCCCAACTCATCTTTCAGTTCGGTCAGGGTGTTGAAGTAGGGATCAATGTTGGCTAGGACCATGACAAGGTTTTCGTATTCTTCCATTGGTTTCAACCAGCATTGGAAATCGTCTATTTTATCAGGAGTACGCCTCCTGGCATCGATGAAATGATAAAAGATGCTTCCGGGAGACATGGCTTTCACCCCTTCTCCCAGTTCCCATGGGTGTTGGATCCTCCTCCCTGTGTCCAGCACCACTATCTGACTTCTTACAAAGTAGAAGGGGGCTTCCGCTTTGGTCCATGGGAGATACTCGCTCTCATCCATCCGTTCTTCTATAGTTTCTATGATCTCCTGGCGTAAACCCTCTAAGTTATCGAAATCCAAGGGATCTATGAGGTTAAGCCTCTCTGCCAGGATCTGGTCATGAATGGCATGGTAAGCCCAGGCGGCGAAGTCGTTGTGGAACTCCGGGTGATCGAAGCTGGGGCGCAGAAGTCTGGACCAGAAGTGGTGATAGATGCTTCCTGTGTGTATATCTTTGAGGTGCTCTAGAAGTTCGGCTAAGGAGTAAACCTTCTGTCCTGTGGAGATAGAAACCAGGGCGCAGTCTTTTATGTAAAAGGCCCCATCTTCTTTTCCATTATTCATAGCTTTCCCTCTTCACCTTTACCATCTCTTTCAAAAGACCTTGGACCCTGTAGGGGGAGTCCATGTTGAATCTGGCCCTGGATATGCTAAGTCCCACCTTTATGGAGTAAGCCTGGGGAGGCATGGCGTCAAAGAGATCTTCATCCGTCCAGTCGTCTCCCACGGCCATGATGAAGTCCCAGGATCCCTGGGAGAGCCACCGGGTGGCAGCCATACCTTTGTTAACATTGGAAGGTTTTACCTCTATAACTCTACTGCCTTCTAAAATAGACAGGTTGAGGTTTTCGGTGATATTGAGGAGGGCGTCCTTTAATTCCCGGGCCCTCTGATGGCCCAGTTCTGGTTCAGATCGCCTGTAGTGCCACACCAAGGAAAATTCCTTTTCCTCCACAAGGGCCCCTGGTGTTCTGTCCACATATACCTCCATGATGGGGCGAATAACCCCTTTCCAGTCCTGTTTCAAGGGCTCTATGAGCTCCCAAGGGCTGTTTTGTTCTTTAAGCCATACCCCGTGTTCTGCCACCATATCCACTGGTAAACCTCCAAACCACTGGTCCAGCGTTTCTCGGGTCCTCCCACTCACCAATACTATACGATTTTGGGATGTGGTGGCCAAATCTTGGAGTATGGCCTTGATTTCCCTGTCGGGCTGGGCTTTATCGGGGCGATCGGCAAAGGGGACAAGGGTCCCATCGTAGTCCAAGAAGAGGAGAGCCTTATGGGATTGACTGTATTCGTCCAAGAAATGGCGGAGGGCTATGCCCCTTAACTTTTTGGCTTCCATGCGTTCTTGGATCTCTCGGATGGAGGTCAGTTTTTCCAAAAATTCTCCTGCCCATCGTCTCACATCGTAGCGCCTCAACCTCTCTTTCATTCTTAGGCTTCGTTCCCTCTGCTCTTCTTCCCCCATCTCTAAGGCGGTTTTCAGGGCATTGCTTACCTCCTTCGGGTTATAAGGATTGACCATTATAGCTTCCCCCATCTCCCGGGCTGCCCCAGCCATTTCACTGAGGACCAAGACTCCCAGGTTGTCCCTTTTACAAGCTACATACTCCTTGGCTACCAGGTTCATCCCGTCTCTCAGGGGGGTGACTAAGGCTACTTGGGCCAGGTTGTAGAGGGCAGTGAGTGTAGTGAAAGGGAGGGAGCGATAGAGGTAGAGGATGGGGGACCATCCCAGGGTTCCATACCTCCCGTTGATCCTGCCAATGTGCTCATCCACTTCCTTTTTTAGTTGCATGTACTGGTCTACTTTTGTCCTGGAGGGGACGGCTACCAAGACCAAGGTGACCTTATCCCGGTACTGGGGATGCTTTTCTAAAAAGAGATCGAAGGCGTCCAACCGCTGTAAAATTCCTTTGGTGTAGTCCAATCTATCTACGGAGAGGATCATCTTTCTGTTGCCGATTCTCCTTTTCATGCGCTGAATCCCGTTTTTGACTTCGGGTAACTCCGCCGCCCTGAAAAATCGAAGGAAATCTATGCCTATGGGAAAGGTATCCACTTTGACCATGCGGTCCTTGGTGGTTATGAGGCCCAAGTTATGGTCGTATCCTAAGAGACGCCTTGTACTACTCAGAAAATGGCGAACGTAGTCATAAGTGTGAAAGCCTATGAGGTCTGCCCCTAAGAGTCCTTCCATTATTTCTTCCCTCCAAGGGAGGAGCCGAAAGATTTCGAAAGAGGGGAAGGGGATGTGGAGAAAGAAGCCAATGGTGGCTTTGGGTAACTTCTCCCGTATCATGCCAGGAAGGAGGAGGAGCTGGTAATCATGGATCCATATGGTGTCTTCTTCAGTAGCCACCTTTAAGGCTGCTTTACAATAGTAGCGATTGGCCTTCTTGTAAGCCTCCCATAGGCGATTATCGAAGGTGGTGTACTGAACAAAGTAGTGAAAAAGGGGCCATAGGGTTTTATTGCTAAAGCCGTGATAAAAGTTTTCTACCTGATGTCTGGTGAGAAATACAGGTCGGCAGTCCAGTTCCTCCAGGCGGGAATTTACTTCTCCTTCCATGCCCCGGAGGTTCTGGCTGGGCATCCCAGGCCATCCCATCCATACTCCCTTCTTTTCCCTGTAGAAGGATCCTAATCCTGTAGCTAAGCCCCCAGTGCTGGGGTGAAGAGCGAGTTTCCCTTCCCTCTTGGTGATAGTCACAGGAAGGCGGTTAGCTATAATAACAAGCTTTGACATCGGCTCCTCCTTTATAGGGAAGACATACTCTTTTTCTATTTTATCAAATATATAATAAAATAAAAACTTTTAGAGGAAAGGGGCAAGGCCTTTATGGATGTGGGCCTCCTTCTTGAGGGAGTTTTCCTTGGCAAGAGCTGCATCTTCACTAAGGTAATTCGGGTAACCGAACGGACCCACGACAAGAAGGGGCAGTTATACCTGATACCGGAAATAATGGTAGAAGGGTGGTGGAAGAATCTGGAGTTATCTGAAAAAGAGATAATCAAGCTCTATAAGGGGCACGGTCTATGCGAGCAGTTTCACGGTGAATTCAAGAGCGACCTGGACATAGGGAGGCTGTCCTCTGGCAAATTCGCCATCAACGTTTTGATCTGGCCTATAACATACTGAGGTACATTAGTCTAATGGGATTATTGGGAGATGTGTCTCCTGTGCGTCATCCTGTCAAAAGGCGCAGGATAAAGACAGTGATCTAGAAGCCGGTCTACATGGCGTGCCGAGTGATAAAAAGCGGCAGGTGTTACAAGCTGAGGTTCGGGAGGCACAGTCCTGAGAGTTGCCCCCGTTTAGTGGTAAGGATAGAACCCAGGAGAGGAAGCTTGGCTGACTCCAAGAACGGTCTAAACAACCAGGGCCACTTCATTTTTATATTTTTTAACAGATGCTTCCCTTGATTTGTATAGTTTCAGGGGCTAAGTAACGGGGAAATTCTAAGAAAGAGGGGAAGATTGATTATGGCCAAAGTAGAGCTTCCCAAGGCTTACGACCCTGCCGAGGTGGAAAAGAGGTGGTATGATTATTGGCTTGAGGAGGGTTTTTTTCACGCTGATGATGGGGATACTTCCAGACCTACCTATTCTATTGTTATTCCGCCTCCCAATGTGACGGGTTCTCTCCACATGGGCCATGCCCTCAACTCTACCCTTCAAGATATCCTGTGCCGTTGGAAGAGGATGGAGGGTTATAATGTACTGTGGATGCCTGGTACGGACCATGCAGGTATTGCTACCCAGAATGTAGTGGAGAGGGATCTGGCCCAAAGGGGCCTCTCCCGGCACGATTTGGGCCGGGAGGAGTTCTTGAAGCGGGTATGGGAGTGGAAGGACAAATACGGCGATTACATCATAGAACAGCTCAAGCGTTTGGGGGCCAGTTGCGACTGGGAAAGGACCCGCTTCACCATGGACGAGGGTTTCTCTAAAGCAGTGAGGGAGGTTTTTGTCCGCCTCTACGAGGAGGGTCTTATCTATCGGGGAGATTACATGGTCAATTGGTGTCCCCGGTGCCACACGGCCCTTTCGGATTTAGAGGTGGAGTATCGGGATGAGGAGGGGGGGCTCTGGTATATTGCTTACCCTTATGAGGATGGATCAGGAGAGGTAGTGGTGGCTACTACCAGGCCAGAGACTCTTTTGGGGGACACAGCTGTGGCGGTTAATCCCCAGGACCCCAGATACAAGGACGGGGTGGGTAAGAAAGTGATTTTGCCTGTGGTTGGGAAGCCTATTCCTATTATCGGGGATTCGTATGTGGATGTGGAGTTTGGCACTGGTGCCCTTAAGATTACCCCTGCCCACGACCCCAACGACTTTGAGATTGGCAGGGCCCATGGTCTGGAGGTGGTGAACGTCATGAATCCTGACGGCACCATGAGTGATAAGGCGGGTAAGTATGCGGGTATGGATCGCTTCGAATGCCGTGAGGCCATTGTTAGAGAATTGGAAGAAGAGGGCCTTTTGCGTAAGTTTGAGCCCTACGTTCACTCCGTGGGTCACTGCTATCGGTGCCGTACGGCCATTGAACCCTACATCTCTACCCAGTGGTTTGTTAAGACCAAGCCCCTGGCGGAGGTAGCCGTAAAAGCGGTGAAGGGGGGCAGGACTCGGATTATCCCTGAAAACTGGACTAAGGTCTATTACGAATGGATGAACAATATCAGGGACTGGTGCATCTCCCGCCAGATCTGGTGGGGGCATCAGATTCCCGCTTGGTACTGCCAGGATTGTGGTAAGGTCAGTGTTTCTCTGGAGGATATAAGTCAGTGTCTTCACTGTGGCAGTGGAAACATTGATAGGGATCCTGACGTATTGGATACCTGGTTTTCATCGGCTCTTTGGCCCTTTGGTACCATGGGTTGGCCTGATAGTACCCCCACCTTGGATAGGTTTTATCCTACCAGTTGCTTGGTGACAGGCTTTGATATCCTTTTCTTCTGGGTGGCTCGTATGATGATGATGGGTCTTAAGTTTATGGGGGATGTCCCCTTTTATCATGTTTACATTCACGCCCTGATAAGGGACGAAGAGGGCCAGAAGATGAGCAAGACCCGAGGGAACGTCATAGATCCCTTGGTGATGATGGACAGATACGGGACCGATGCCTTTCGCTTCACTTTGGCTGCCTTTGCTGCCCAGGGTCGTGACATCCGCATGTCTGAGGGGAGGATTGAAGGTTACCGCCATTTCGTGAACAAGATCTGGAACGCCTCCCGCTTTGTTCTCATGAACCTGGAAGGCTATGCGCCGGGGGATTTGGATGTGGAGAATCTGGCCCCTGTTCACAAGTGGATCCTGAGCAGGTTGAGCCATGCTGTATCCCAGGTCCATGAGGCCTTGGAGGGTTACGAATTCGATAAGTATGCGGGGATCATATACCAGTTCACGTGGCATGAATTTTGTGATTGGTATGTGGAGTTTGCCAAGGAGTCTCTCTATCGTGGAGAGGAGGGAGAGAAACTCGTGGCCCAGAGGGTATTGGTCACATGTTTGGATGCCATTTTGAGACTGGCCCATCCCGTCATGCCCTTTGTTACCGAGGAGATATGGAAGCACCTTCCCTCTGCTGGAAGGTCCATTACTGTGGCTCCTTTCCCTGAGCGCTGGGAGGAGTGGGAGGATGAAGGACTGGAAGGGGAGTTTTCCTTGGTCATGGACGTGATTTCTGCCTTGAGAAATATCAAAGCTGAAGCAGATATTCCTTTAACCAAGAGGATAGAAGCCTTGGTAAAGGCATCCGGTGGGTCTTTAGAGGTTCTCCAGAGGGAGGCTTCCAGGATTCGGGCCCTGGCTTTTCTGGAGGATCTACGCATAGCCCCTGACGTGGTCAGACCTTCTTCTTCGGCTCTGGCTGTTCTTGGAGAAGTGGAGGTCTATGTGCCTTTAAAGGGCTTGGTGGACATAGAAAGGGAGGTGGCCAGGTTGGAGAAGGAGCTTAACAAGGTGGGCAAGGAGCTTGATCGGGTGTCAGGGAAACTTTCTAATCCCTCCTTTTTGGAGAGGGCTCCTTCCCAGGTTGTGGATAAGGAGAGAAGGGTCCGCCAAGAGTTGGAGGCCAAAAAGGAGAAAATCGCATCGGCCTTACTCATGTTTCAAGGCCTTGGGTAGGCTGTAAAGGTAGAAGTGGAGTGAGGAAATGAGGGACTATCATAGCGTTCTGCCCCTTCCCCTCAGGGCACTTCGGGTTTATTTTTGAAGAAAAGAAAGAAGGAGGTGCTTTATGGCCCAAGGATCTGGAGGTGGCGGTGGAAGTGGAATAGGTAGAGGTCGGGGTTTGGGCATGGGAGGCGGAGGAGGACGAGGCATGGGAGGAGGCCGGGGTAGAGGCCCCAATGGATACTGCGTCTGTCCCAATTGCTCTGCCAAGGTCCCCCACCAGAGGGGGGTGCCTTGTTTTCAGGTTAAGTGTCCTCAGTGTGGCACCCCTATGGTAAGGGAGTGAGCTTTTATCTTAAGGCCAGTTTTTCCTCTTGGGTTAAGGCCTTTTTTATCTCCTCGTCGCTGAGTTCGTGGTCCTGGAGTTCTCCCCCTTAGGAACGCGTCGTAAGCGGAGAGGTCCAAAAGGCCGTGGCCGCTGAAGTTGAAGAGGATAACCCGCTCTTTCCCTTCCTCTCTGGCCATGACAGCTTTTTCTGTGGTGGCCTTGATGGTGTGGTTGGTTTCGGAAGCGGGAATGAATCCTTTTGTTTTGGCAAAGAGGAGGGCAGCCTCGAAGACCTCCCTTTGATAGTAAGCCCTGGCTTCCATGAGTCCCTCCTTGGTAAGCATGCTGATAATGGGGGCGTCTCCATGATAGCGGAGGCCTCCAGCATGGATGGAGGGAGGTATGAAGTTGTGGCCCAGGGTGTACATCTTCGTGAGGGGTGTCATCTGGGCAGTATCCCCAAAGTCATATGTGAAGGCCCCCTTTGTAAAGGTGGGATAGGCCTTACCTACCCATGTCCATGAATACGGCTATTAGCTATCTCATGGGCTGCGATCGAAAAGCATTACCCCTCTCCTTATAGAAAATTGGGGGGGGGAGTCCTGGGTGTTGTTGACTAAAATTCCTTTGTAAGTTAAAAGGTTTTTTAAAAACTTGGAGAGGTGGACAAAGTGAAGGTGTTGGCTTTTAATGATAGCCCCAGGCAGGGCAATACAGCAGCGGCCCTTAAGATAGTTTTGGGTGTCTTGGAGAGGGAAGGGATAGAGACAGAGACCATCCAGTTAGGGGGCTCTGGGATAAAACCGTGTAGATCCTGTTTTCAGTGTTTTGAGAAGGGAGGGGGGTCTTGTTCCCAAAGGGACGTGCTCAATCTTTGGTTAGAAAAGATCTATGAAGCCCAGGGTATCCTTATTGGCTCTCCAGTCTATTTTGCCGGTGCGTCTTCCGAGGCTAAGGCCTTTATAGACAGGGTGGGGCTCTGCGCTATGGGTGGAGGCTACAAGTTGAAAAGGAAAGTTGGAGCGGCGGTAATTGCAGTGAAACGTCAAGGTGCTGTGAGTGCATTCAATCAAGTCAATTCCCTCTTTGCCCTGAATCAGATGATCATACCTTGTTCCATATACTGGAATTTTGGGATGGGCATGGAACCTGGAGAGGTTCTCAAAGACGAAGAAGGTGTAGAAACGTTTCAGGTTTTGGGGGAGAATATGGCTTGGCTGCTTAAAAAGTTAGGAGGGTAAGGCTCTTTTTATATATGCTCCTTCAATGGTTACTCTCTGAAAGGGGTGGTATTTCCCCCCTGGTTGGGATAGTCTTAAAAAAGGAGGTGGGTCATGATTGCTAAGTCCTTGCCCTATGGGATGTCTTTTATATTACTCTTAGTCTTTCTCTTTTTCGTGATTGCCTCTATTATCAAGGTCCTCAGGGAGTACGAAAGGGGAGTGATCTTTCGCTTAGGCCGGTATGTGGCCACCAAAGGCCCCGGTCTCATCATCCTACTCCCCGTTATAGACAGGATGGTGAAGGTGAGTCTCAGGATATTTGTTTTGGATGTGCCTCCCCAGGATGTGATCACTAAGGATAATGTGTCGGTGAAAGTGAATGCCGTGGTATATTTCCGGGTTATGATTCCAGAGAAGGCTATTATAGAGGTGGAGGATTACATGGGTGCTACCTCCCAGTTGGCTCAGACCACCCTTAGGAGTGTGTTGGGGGCCCATGAGTTGGATGAGCTTTTGTCAGAGCGGGAGAAGATCAATAGCCAGCTTCAGGTTATTCTGGATGAGCACACGGATCCCTGGGGTATCAAGGTGAGTACTGTGGAGTTGAAGCATATCGATTTGCCTCAGGATATGCAGAGGGCCATGGCCCGACAGGCTGAGGCGGAAAGGGAAAGAAGGGCCAAGATCATCAGCGCTGAAGGGGAGTATCAGGCAGCCCAGACCCTGGCTTCAGCGGCAGAGATTATTGAGGAACATCCCACAGCCCTCCAGTTGCGTTTTCTCCAGACTCTTATGGAGGTTTCGTCAGAGAGATCCACCTTTCTGGTATTACCTATTCCCATGGAGATTTTTAAGGCCTTTGTCCCTAACAAGGACGAGCCCTCTTGATTTTTGCTGGGTGATTTAGTAGGACTTGGGCATCTTGGATGTGAAGGGAAGGGATGGCACGAGAAAGCATGATCTGTGGAGGTGGTTTCTTCTTTTTTGGGAGGCTGGGTCCATAGGTCTTGGTGCGCGTTTCAGGGCCGTGGGCCTAAAGCCCATGGCCCTTTTTTATTATGGGAAACTGAACAACGGAGGTGAAAGATGATCTGGAATGAAGAGTACGAAACCATGCCCAGGGAGGCCCTGGAGGCCCTTCAGCTTAAGAGGCTCCAGGCGGTGGTGGAGAGGGTCTATGCCACGGTTTCCTTTTACAGGGGAAGGCTAAACGAGGCAGGAGTGACCCCTGATAGTATAAGGTCTTTGGAGGATCTCCAGAGGATACCCTTCACTACCAAAGAGGACCTGAGGGACAACTACCCCTACGGTCTCTTTGCCGTTCCTTTAAAGCAGGTGGTGAGGATTCATGCCTCCTCGGGCACCACAGGGAAACCTGTTGTGGTGGGTTACACCCGAAGGGATTTGGATACTTGGTCGGAGCTTATGGCCCGATCCATGGCGAGTGCAGGAACCACCAAGGATGATGTGGTCCACAATGCTTATGGGTACGGGCTTTTTACTGGGGGTTTGGGAGTCCATTATGGGGCCGAGCGCATCGGTGCCACGGTGATTCCCATGTCAGGGGGAAACTCCAAGCGCCAGGTCATGGTCCTTCAAGACTTTGGTTCTACGGTTATCACCTGTACTCCATCTTATGCCCTTCATTTAGCGGAGGTAGCAGAGGATATGGGGGTGCATCCTAAGTCTACCAAGCTTCGGGTGGGGGTTTTGGGGGCTGAGCCTTGGACAGAAGAGATTCGGGGAGAGATAGAGTATCGTTGGGGTATGCAGGCCATAGACATCTATGGTCTTTCGGAGATCATAGGTCCTGGAGTCTCCATTGAGTGTGAAGAGGCCAAAAACGGGTTGCATATCTTTGAAGACCACTTTATCCCCGAAATCATTGATCCCGATACGGGAAAGGTCCTTCCCTATGGAGAGGAGGGAGAGCTGGTTATCACCACTATCACCAAGGAGGCCTTTCCTGTCCTTCGTTATAGGACCAGGGACATTACCTCCCTCATTCATGAGCCCTGCCTCTGTGGTAGGACCATGGTTCGCATGAGAAGGGTCCGGGGTAGAACTGATGATATGCTCATTATCCGGGGTGTCAATGTCTTTCCCAGTCAGATTGAGGAGATCATCATGGCTACCAAGGGCGTGGAGCCCCATTACCTCCTCATCGTGGACAGAGATCCTAATACCCGCTTAGATACTTTGGAAGTGCAGGTAGAGGTGAGCGAGGAGATCTTTTCTGATGAAGTGAGGAGACTTCAGACCTTGGCCCGGGAGATGGAGAAGAACATGAAGGAGATGCTGGGTATCTCTTCCAGGGTGAAGCTAGTGGAACCCCGGACTATCCAGAGGTTTGAAGGGAAGGCCAGAAGGGTTATAGATAACAGGAAGCTCTCTTAAGAGGAGGGGGATATGAAGGTAGAGCAGATTTCCGTCTTTTTAGAAAACAAGGCGGGGCGTTTGGCTGAGGTGGCCAACGTCCTGGGAAAGGTTGGGATCAATATTAGGGCACTGTCCCTGGCGGATACCACAGATTTTGGGATTCTGAGGCTTATAGTGAACGACCGGGAGGTAGCCAAAAAGGCTTTAAAAGAAGCGGGATTCACTGTGGGTATTACCCAGGTGATTGCTGTAGAGGTGGAGGACAAACCAGGAGGATTGGCCAAAATCCTGAAGCTCCTGGCAGATGAAGGTATAAATGTGGAGTATATGTACGCTTTTGTGGAGAGGAGTTCGGGAAATGCTGTGCTCATCTTCAAGTTTGAAGACTTGGACAGAGCTATAGACCTCTTGAACTCCCATGGGGTGAGGGTAATTCCTGGAGAGAGGGTTTACAGCCTATAGGTTCCTTGTTATTTCAGGGGGCAGTCTTTTCAGGATTGTCCCCCTTTTTTATTTCTAAATAGGAAAAGGTGATGGCTAATGTTACATAGGGCGAGACCAGCATCACTGCTGCAAAAGATACAAAGGGAGAGATCTTGTTGGCCCCCCCTTCCAGGAGGAGGGCTATGGATGTGAGGTAGAAGAAGAGGAAGAGAACGTGGGTGAAATGGGTTTTTACCGAAGCCATACTCATTTTGATGGCTTGGATGGGTCCTTTTTGGCCCAGGACCGCTTCCTGGAAGGAGAAGAAGGTGAAGACGAGAACGATGATTCCTGGGGCTATGAGTAGGAGGAACCCTGCCATCGCCGCTACAAAGATGATGGCAAAGGTCCCCAAAACTGCAGGGAACCTTTCAATGGCCTGGGGCAAAGCCTTGGTTATAGAGGAGGGTTGTTCCTGATACCCCTTGGGGGCCATGGCTATGATGATGGTGGAGGATAGAAGACCCATGAGCATCTGGATGGCTATAGAGAAAGTGAGGGTTCTGTGGTCGAGATGACCCTTGGCTATAAAGGCGAGGCCTGCCGATGCGGGGAGCAATGGGGGTAGGAGATAGGCAGGATCCCGGATTATGGTTAGAAGGGGCAGGAAGATGATCTTGGAGATATCCATGGGCTAATAGTCCCCTATAACCACAATCTTTTTCAGCTTCCAAAAGCCATCCACGTCTATGGTTACTGTACCCTTGGCCTTGAATCGGGTGGATAAAAACAGGGTGACGTCCCCCTGTTTCACTTTCCTGTACCTTTCATCTTCTGGTTTTTTGAAGGAGGTGACCACCTCCTTTATGGGTTTTCAGGAGCAGGTGAATTTCCGTAAGGTGATGTATAGGGCTCCCCCTTTCTCTTTTATGAACCCTTGGGCTTTAGGGGTGATGATAACCCTCATTTACATCTCTCCGGAGCCATGCAATGGGGTGAAGGGGTTTCTAAGGAGCCTTTTTATGTTCACAGAAAACCTCCTCTTGGGTGTGGCTCACATAGTATCGGAGGCAAAGGGCGGTGTCTATACATGAGGATTGGGGTAGAGTTCCCTCGCTTCCCCTTTTTTGGCAGGGAAAGGTGTGCTATACCCCTGGCGTTTAAGACGAGAAGGGAGGAAGTGAGTTATGATGTGGGAACCTGAATGGGAGACCCTTCCCCAGGATGAGATAGAGGCCCTCCAGCTATTTCGCCTTAAAAAGTTGGTGAGGCAGGTGTATGAGAGGGTCCCTTTCTATAGGGAGAGGATGGAGGAAACCGGTGTCAGACCTGGGGATATCAGGAAGCTGAAAGACCTTTCCCTGTTGCCCTTCACCACTAAGGATGACTTGAGGGAGAATTATCCTTATGGCCTCTTTGCTGTGGCCCTTCCCGAGGTGGTAAGGATCCATTCCTCTTCAGGTACCACAGGGAAACCCACAGTGGTGGGTTACACCCGCAAGGATCTGGAGACTTGGGCCAATCTTACCGCTCGGGTCCTAACGGCAGGGGGAGTGAGGAGGGAGGATGTGGTCCAGATCTCCTTTGGTTACGGCCTTTTTACTGGAGGGTTTGGCCTCCACTATGGGGCGGAGAGATTGGGGGCCACGGTGATCCCCATCTCTAGCGGGAATACCCGCCGTCAGATCATGATCATGAGGGATTACGGCACTACGGTCCTTATTTGTACCCCCTCTTATGCCCTTTATTTGTCAGAGACCCTTGGGGAGATGGGCATGGACCCTAAGGAGCTGAAGCTTCGGGTGGGACTGTTTGGGGCCGAGCCGTGGACGGATCAGATGAGGAGGGAGATAGAGGAACGCCTGGGGATAGATGCCACCGACAACTACGGTCTTTCGGAGGTGATAGGCCCTGGGGTTTCAGGGGAGTGTATGGAGGCTAAATCGGGCCTCCATATCTTTGAGGACCACTTCATCCCTGAGGTCATAGATCCTTCTACGGGGGAGGTGCTGCCTCACGGTAAGAAGGGTGAGTTGGTCATCACCACCATCACCAAGGAGGCCTTACCCCTTATTCGCTATAGAACCAGGGATATCACCCATCTCTACAGGGAGCCCTGTTCCTGCGGTCGTTCCTTGATAAAGATGGCCAAGCCTTCAGGGAGGACCGATGACATGCTCATAATCAGGGGAGTGAATGTCTTCCCTAGTCAAGTAGAGGAAGTGCTCTTGGAAGTGGAGGGGACCAGCCCTCATTTCCAGTTGGTGGTGGACAGGAAGGGTTATTTGGATGGGCTGGAGATATGGGTGGAGGCTTCGGAGGGAATATTCTTTGATTCTATGAGAAGGCAAAGGGATTTGGTGGACAAGATAAGGGATAAGATAAGCTCCGTACTGGGCATAAGCGTTAAAGTGAGGCTGGTGGAGCCCCGGACCTTGGAGCGTACCGAGGGGAAGGCTAAAAGGGTAGTGGACAGAAGAGGGATTTAATGAAGCGTTTTTTGTTGGGGAACGAGGCTATTGCTTGGGGGGCTTTGGAAGGGGGCTGTAGGTTGGCCAGTTCCTATCCAGGTACCCCTGCCTCTGAGATCCTCCCTGCCTTTGCCCGGTGGGCCAGGGAAGAAGGTATAGAGGTGGATGCCCGCTGGACCATAAACGAGAAGGTGGCTTTCGAGATCTCCTTGGCCGCTTCCTACATGGGAGTAAGGTCCTTGGTTTCCATGAAACAGGTGGGCCTGAACGTGGCCTTGGATCCTTTGATGAGTGCGGCTTATACGGGGGTTAAGGGGGGCTTTGTAGTGGTTTCTGTAGATGATCCTGGCCCTTACAGCTCTCAAACAGAGCAGGATTCCCGCTATGTGGCTACCTTGGCCAAAGTCCCTGTTCTGGATCCTTCTTCTCCCCTTAAGGCCCTCAGACTTACCAAGAAGGCCTTTTCTCTTTCTGAAGAGTATGAGGTACCCGTCATGGTGAGGCCTGTCTTACGGGTGGCCCATTCTCGCCAGGACGTGGATCTGGGACAGATTCAGGATGTGCCACTTGAGGTAGATTTTCCTCGGAGTCCTCATCGGTGGGCAGCTACTCCCCACTATCGTTTCCAGCTTCATAAGGAATTGAATAAAAAGCTTAGGAAAATAGCTTGTGGAGAGGGAGAAAAGCTGAAGAAAAAGGTAGAGAAAATAGTGGGTCCCAGGGTAGTGGTGGCTTCTGGTGCCTTGGCTGCCTGCGTCCAGGACCTGACAGGTGGCGAGGATCTCCTGGAAGTGGAGATGCCCTATCCTTTGGATCAGAATTTTCTGGCCATGCTTTTGAACAAGTTCCAGGAGGTCTTGGTAGTAGAGGAGACTTATCCCGTTATAGAGATGCAGTTTCCCTTTAGGGACAAGGTGAAGGGGCGTCTTTCTGGCCACCTTCCTATGGAGGGAGAGACCACTCCAGAGATGGTGAGGGCCTTTTTGGATGGAGAGAGGGTGTTAGCACTTGTGAGAGAAGCTGGAGATGCCAAACCACGCCTTTGTCCAGGGTGTGGCCATCGCTCTGTTTTCTATGCCATGACCCAGGTTTTCCCCCAGGCTATCTATCCTGGAGATATAGGCTGCTATACCTTAGGGGTGAATCTGGGGGCCGTTGATACCTGTTTATGTATGGGAGCTTCGGTGGGCCAGTCCATCGGTTTCACCAGGGCCCTGTCCCTGGGAGGTAGGGAGCGGCCTGTGGTAGCCACTATAGGGGACTCCACCTTTTATCATTCGGGGATCCCCGCTTTGATAGAGGCCCTTCATTCCCGGGCGCCCTTTGTTTTGGTGATTCTGGATAACTCTACTACGGCCATGACAGGGGGGCAGCCTACGCCTCAATCTCCTGACTCCGATGACAGGGAAGGGATCTCCGTTTCCATAGCCCGACTGGTGAATGGTTGCGGGGTAAGGTTTCTGGAGGAGGTAGAGGCTTATCAATATCCCCAGGTGGAGGAAGCCTTGAAGAAGGCTTGGGAATGGGCCAGGGACGAGAGAGAGGTGGCTGTGGTGTTGGTTAAGAGTCCCTGTGTCATTTACGTTGGGGTGGAGAAGGGTCCGATTTGTCGGGTAGATCAGGAGACCTGTGTGGGCTGTGGTATCTGCGCCGAGAAGTTTGAGTGTCCCGCTATCTCTATGGAGGAGGGAAAGGCTTTTATAGATCCCCAGTGGTGTACTGGGTGTGGGGTCTGTCTCCATGTCTGTCCCATGGGGGCCATAGTTGCTTAGTAAGCCACGACTTGTAGTTCCTTGGAGGTTGTCCTGCCGTCTTAACTGCCCCTGTGCTTATGGCTCCAAGGGGAAGTGGGGGAATTTTTACCTTGGAAAAAGCTGGACAGCTAAAGAAGATAAACGTCAACACTGCTGCTTCAAATAGTCACTGGAATGAGCTACACTATGGCCCACCGCATTGTGAGGTACAGGAAAAACCCGTGGGCCGTTTCACAAGGTAAAGGACCTGCTCAAGGTGGAGGGAATTACAATTCTTAGTGTTTTTGGTACTCGCTTGAATGGCTTCCTTGTCTGGAAGGAAGGCTGACCACCAAGGAGATTCCCATCATCAGATGTTGTATTCAACGCCAGTCCCCCTTAGTCCCTTGGTGCACGATGTTTCTTCCTGCCCTTGTGGATCGCACAGGCAATGAGCAAAAGTTTCCTTACAGCCACAATCCAAGCTACCCTATCGTACCTTCCCCTCTCTTTTAGCCTGGGATAGATGTTCTTTATCCCATAATTGAACCTCATTGCGGAGAAGGTCGCCTCGTAGGGGCTATGAACTGAAGGATCTAGTTCACCAAGAAATAGGATACCTAAAAAAAGGAGCAATGGAGGCATTCCACCACAATCGAGCTCCAGATCCAGGAAAGCGGGATGGTTCTTAGCTGGAGCGGAAAGCATTCCACCTTGTATGGTGCAAAAATAGATAGTCCAGATAGGCACAAAGCCGGTATGCTACTGGTATGGTTGACCAGCAGTTGAAGTATAAGGAATCCTGACTAAGCGCGTCTTGACACTCTGTCTTCTTAGGAGTATGAATTTTAATGCTCCCCCAGCAAGGGCGGTTAGCTCAGGTGGGAGAGCGCTACCTTCGCACGGTAGAGGTCGCCGGTTCAAGTCCGGCACCGTCCACCAGGTGGGCGATTAGCTCAGGGGGAGAGCGCTCCCCTCACACGGGAGAGGTCGCAGGTTCAAATCCTGCATCGCCCACCATTTTTGTTGCCTATAATGGATAATGGTGAAGCCTCTCAGAATAGTTCCCTTAGGCGGACTGGGAGAAGTTGGGAAAAACTGCTTGGTGCTGGAATACGACCAGCATCTCTTGGTGGTAGATACGGGTATCCTTTTTCCTGAGGAGAGTATATACGGTGTAGACTTAGCCGCTCCAGACTTCTCTTACATCCTAGATAGAAAAGACAAAGTGAGAGGTATTGTGCTCACCCATGGTCACGAAGACCATGTAGGAGCCCTTCCCCTTTTATTAAGAGAGATCCAGCCTCCCGTGTACGGCACCCCTCTCACTTTGGCCCTGGCCCGTCACAAGCTGGAAGAAGCAGGCATAATAGGGTACCGACTCTATCCCGTGGAGCCAGGGGGTATCCTTCACACGGGGCCCTTTTCCCTCCGATTCATCCACGTATGCCACTCCATACCCGACGGAGTGGGACTGGCCATAGAAACACCTTTGGGAACTGTGGTACACACGGGTGACTTCAAGATAGACCACACCCCTGTAGACGCCCTCCCTACTCAGTTAGACCTCTTTGCCCTCCACGGCCAGAATGCCCTTCTCCTCTTCTCAGACTCTACCAACGTGGACAAAGAGGGATACTCCCTCTCGGAAAAGGATGTGGGTGAAAAGCTAGAAGGCATATTCTTCAAAGCCCCAGGGCGCATTTTCATAGCCACCTTCGCCTCCCATATCCACAGGATCCAACAGATCCTCCGACTCTCTCAGCGATTCAACAGAAGGATAGTCTTGGCAGGCAAACGCTTGGAGGAAAACACCCAAATCGCCCAGGGATTAGGTTACCTCTCCACTCCTCAGGGACTCCTTATCCCCGTCTCCCGTATGGATGATTATCCAGATTCCCAACTCACCATCATCACCACAGGGAGCCAAGGAGAACCCATGTCTGTGCTCTACAGGATGGCCATGGGAGAACACAAGCAACTCAAAATAAGAGAAGGAGATACAGTGATCATTTCCAGTAGGCCCATTCCAGGGAACGAAAGGGCCATCGCCAAGATCCTTAACCGGCTCTTCATGGCAGGAGCTACGGTGCTCTACCAAGAAATCAGCCCAGTCCACACATCGGGCCATGCCCACAGGGAAGAACTGAAGCTCATGATAAACTTAGTGAAACCTCGCTTTTTTATGCCCCTCCACGGCGAATTCCTCCATCTCATCTTCCACTCCCAGTTAGCCCGGAGTTTGGGTATCCCCCGGGAAAAGATCATTTTAGCCCAGGATGGAGACATCATAGAACTCACTCCTTTGGGCTTCTCCGTCGTGGACCACTTAGAAACAGAAGACCTTATGATCTCCGGAAAAGGGATAGGGGACGTAGGACCCCAAATCCTTAAGGAGAGGATACGCATGTCCCGTTTTGGGACCGTGGTGGTTCTCTTGGTCATAGATTCAGAAGGCACCCGCCTCCTGGAAAGGCCCAGGATCATTGCCCGGGGCCTCTCCGAAAAGGGAGAAACTTTGGAGGAAGAACTCACCAGTCTGGTAGAAGAGACCCTAATCCCAGAGCCCCATCTTTTAAGAGAGGACGAAAAACTCAAAGAGGCCATTCACAGAGTAGTCAAGCGCTACTTGGGAAAAAGCTTAGAGAGGAGACCCCTCATCCTCCCAGTGATAGTCAGATCCCCTACTCATCATAGATATGGGGAGCATGGCAATTAGAGTGGAAGATAAAGCATGTAAACCTTCATTGCTGAAAATAAAGTGGCCCCAAGAACTGGACCGTATGATAAGCTTCCTAATTCACAAACAGTTTCAGGGAGGCAAGCAATGAAAAGAAAGCACGAGAAGCACTCGGCTGACTTCAAGGCGAAGGTTGCCTTGAAGGCTATCAAAGGCTATGAGACAGTTCAATAAGTATGAGGTCCTTTCACATATGCGGTCTGGTGGGATAGAAAATGAATCTGGACAAAAAGCTTAACAAACCCTCAAAACAGTTCAAACAACGAGGGCCACTTCAATCTGTAGAAACCGCCCTTTTCTGTGTAGAGCTTGTAAAAACAGGCCTTGAAGGAAAACAATAAAGAGGGATATTATGCGTCTTTATAGCCTTGACCATGGTTGTTGGGTGTGAGGTGGGGGTTGAAGGGGAAAAAGGCCTGGGCGTGGATCAAAGAGGTAATAAAAAGGTTCATTGGGGATCGGTGTATGGTGGATGCCTCGGCCCTTTCCTACGTCACTATCCTTTCATTGGTTCCCCTCATTGTGGTTACCTTTTCTCTTTTATCTTCCTTTGCCACCTTGGCTACTGTGAAGGAGAAGCTCCTTAGTTACCTGCTCCAGTTTCTTGTGCCCGGATCCGCTTCGGCTGTGGTGGAGTATATAACTGGGTTTTCCAGCAAGGCCAAGACTGTAGGGATAGGAGGGCTTTTGGCCCTATTCTCGCTGGCCTTCTCTCTGTTTTCTGCTGCTGAGCAAAGCCTGAGCCAGATATGGAGGGTTAAGAGGCGTAGGACTTTTATTAACAAGCTTTTTGTCTTTTCCAACATCCTTTTTTGGGTGCCTCTGCTTTTAGGTGCCTCTTTTTATCTCTCTACCAAGGTGGCTCTTATTCCTTATCTTGGAGGTTTTTCTCGCCTTTACTTCATACTCCTTCCCTTAGTGATTTCCTGGTTGGCTTTTTCTTTCTTTTTTCTCATTGTTCCCCCTTGTGGGGTGAGTATCCTGGCTGCAGTCAGTGGAGGTTCAGTGGCAGCGGTTCTCTGGGAGCTGGCCAAGAACGGGTTTGATATCTTTGTTACCCACGCCTTTTCCATAAAGGCCTTTTCGGTTATTTATGGTTCTCTGGTGATTTTTCCAGTTTTCCTTATTTGGATCTATTTGTGCTGGGTTATTACCCTTTTAGGGGCTGAGGTCTCCTTTGTGGTTCATTACAGGGGAGGGGGGGTTAATGG
>WFSI01000133.1 GCA_015486105.1 Aquificota bacterium
CCCCCCTTTCTCCGCTGTACCTGCGTGGAAAACCTTTACATCCTCCATCATCCCCACCTCTTCCAAACCCTCTATGACAAAACCCTTATCGTACTTCCCTGGATAACCACCAGAAGCCATCACCACGCACACGGCGGCCTGGGTTTTGTAGGTAATCTCTACTTTATCCAGTCCACCATCTATGGAAGCCATCAGAGCCGGCACCAAATCGCTATCCATACGCATGAGAATGGGCTGGGCTTCAGGATCACCAAACCTCACATTAAACTCCAAGACCTTGGGCTCTTCATCCTTAATCATGAGACCTGCGTATATCACCCCTTTAAAAGGATGGCCCATCTCTTTCATGCCCTCCACTACAGGTTTCATAACCCTCTCCATAACCCGCTCATAAACTAAAGGGGTGATCACAGGAGCAGGAGAATAGGCCCCCATACCCCCTGTATTGGGACCTTTATCGTTATCGAAGATAGGTTTATGATCCTGGGAACCTGCCAAAGGGTAAATATGATCCCCGTCGGTGATAGCCAGAAAGGAGGCCTCTTCCCCGGTAAGAAGCTCCTCCACCACTACCCGGTTACCTGCATCCCCAAAGGCCCTCTCCACCATAATTCTGTCCACGGCTTCCAGGGCCTCCCCCAGGGTGCGACTCACTAAAGCTCCCTTCCCTGCCGCCAGCCCATCGGCCTTCACCACGATAGGGGCACCTATCCTACGGATGTAGTCCCTGGCCTCCTTGGGATCGGAAAAGATTCTATACTGGGCCGTTGGTATGCCGAAGCGAGTCATAAACTCCTTGGAAAAAACCTTACTTCCCTCCAACTGAGCAGCGGCTTTACAAGGCCCAAAGGCCTTGAGCCCCTGGGATTGGAAAACATCCACAATGCCCTGGGCTAATGGGTCCTCTGGGCCTACTACTGTGAGATCTATACCCTTCTCCAAAGCCACCTGAGCCAAGGTCTCCAAGGAACCTGGCCAGGGCAAACACTGGGTCTTAGCTTCCCGGCATATTCCCCCATTACCAGGGGTAGCATAAATCTCTTCCACCAAAGGACTCTGGGAAATTTTCCACACCAAAGAATGTTCCCTGCCCCCACTTCCAACGACCAGGACCTTCATAATCTCCCCCTTTCCAGGAGTTTTATCTCTCTTTACAGGAAAAAAACCTTGTAATAAAGACTGAACCAAGGGGTTTATGAGTGTTCCCTCGCCATGGCTATGGTGAAGAGTGGGTAGTATAAGGGAGGTGAAAGGGGTAAAATGCTTTATTAACCTGAATAACTTGATGTGAAGGAGGAAATAAATTGGACTTCAGCTTCAACGAGAGAGAAGAGCTTTTAAAAAAGTCCATAGCAGAATTCGCCCAAAGGGAGATTGCCCCCCTGGTGGATAAACTGGAAGAAGAGGGATTTGACCCCCAACTGATACCAAAACTGGCTCAAATGGGCATTTTGGGCCTCATTACTCCCCCAAAATACGGGGGCAACGAAATGGGCCATGTAGCCAAAACTATTGTTATGGAAGAGATAGCCAAGGTTTGTCCAGGGGTAGGTCTTACCTTGGAGGGACACTTCGTCTGTACCTACCTCATTCAGACCTTCGGATCAGAAGAACAGAAAGGGAAATACCTTCCTCTCCTCACCTCGGGGAAGAGCTTAGGATCCTTAGCCGTTACCGAGCCCAGTGGAGGCTCCGATGTAGCGGGGATCCAGACTATAGCCAAAAAGGACGGAGACCACTATATCCTGACGGGAAGAAAATGCTTCATATCCAACTCCCATATAGCCAAGGTCCATGCAGTTCTGGCCAAAACGGGAGAGGGTCCCAGGAACTTGGCTGTTTTTATTGTGGAAAACTCCTTTCCAGGATTTTCCTTAGGGCGTAAAGAGAAGAAAATGGGCCTCAGGGGAGCCACCACGGGAGAGATTGTTTTCAACAAATGTCATGTACCAGAGAAAAACTTGGTAGGCCGGGAGGGTGACGGTGTAAAACAGGTCTTAGCCACCATCAATAGGGCAGGACGACCAGGAATGGCCGCTGTCGCTTTGGGTATCTGTTACGCCTCCCTAAGAGAAGGAACCCGCTTCGCCAAGGAAAGGGTGCTTTATGGCAAACCCATCTCCCAACTCCAGGCCATTCAGTTTCTTCTGGCCGAGATTTACACTCAAGCCGAAGGAGCCAGGCTCCTCACCTACCGGGCTGCCAGCCTGTTGGATCAGGACCAGCCTGCCGACATAGAAGCCACTCTGGCCAAGTACACAGCCTGCGAGGCAGCCTTCAAATGCGCCCGTTGGGCAGCAGACATCTATGGAGGGTATAGTGTCATCAAAGGGTACCCCATAGAGCAACTTTTCAGAGACGCCTGGGTCACCATACCCAGCTCAGGCACCGCCCAGGTAGCTAAAATGGTGTTGGGAAGACACGTGCTGAAAAACCTTTAAAATAGCCCTCATACAACAGATTAAAAGGCCCCATGATTCCCATGGAACATGAAAACCTTACAGAATTCTCTTTATATCAAAACAGTCACCCCAATCATGAGGAGCGTTTTACCTGGCTTTCAGCAGTCCAAATGGATGGAGAGGCGGATTCCAAGCCATTCATGTGACAGGTATCGTTTAGGAGTACCAACTTGGGCACCAAATAGCCAAAAACCACTCTGGAAAGAGACGCATTGTTTAAGCGAAAATGCCAGAGATGGTTTATATCCAAACCCAGAACGTGGCTGATGATAACACTCAAGACACCTCCATGAGAAACCACCGCTACCCTACCCTCACCTTCCCTTCTCTTTATCCCCTCCAGGGTATGCAACACCCTTTCCTGAAACGCCTCCAAGGACTCGGCCCCCGGTATTTTGGCCTCCAAAGGGCAAGAATACCAAAGTTCCAGATTCCTGCCATCTTTCTCCCTGATCTCTTCTATAGACCTTCCTTCCCACTTACCCAGCCTGATCTCTCGGAATCCTTCCATGGCTACAGGTTCTATCCCTATCTCTCCTCCAATAATACGGGCGGTCTCCCAGGCCCGGATAAGGTCGCTGGCGTAAACGGCCTCTATCCCCCTATCTCTCAACACCTCACCTACACGCCTGGCCTGCTTACGGCCCAAATCCGTTAAGGGAGAATTAGTATGCCCCTGGACTATGCCCATGCGGTTGAAGAGGGACTCACCATGGCGGACCAGGTCAATCTCCAACATCTCCAGCCTCCTCCAGTCCCTTTTTCAAAGCGTCCACCACTTTTTTTAATCTATCTCGAGCCTCCTCCTCATCTCTTCCCCAAGCCTCCACTCTAACAGCCAGATCCACATCAGGACCGAAATGGGTAGCCAAGGTTTTGAGATACACCCCTTCCATGCTCTCCATCACCTTTCTAACCAAGGGACCAAGGTGAGACTCATCATTAAAACCGCTCTGGATCACTTCTTCTACCATAACCAACCTTTCTCCTCTCTCCCTCAAAGCCTCAATCAAAAAGGGCCGAACCTCCTCATAAAAGATGGCCTTCATCTCTCTGGGTACCCCTGGCAGGGCCACCATAATTCTATCCCCCTCCCGTATGAGCATAGCCGGAGCAGCGCCTACAAGATTGGGCAAAGGCTGGCTTCCCTGAGGCATCCAAGCCATCTTCTCCCTCTGGAGCGTCATCTCTGGCGTGTCTACGAATCCCATCTGGTAAAGTCCCTGGTATGTGGATCGAACCATCTCCAAGGCTTGGGGGTTCAGCACCATGTCCCTACCCAAAACATGGGACCAAGCCGTCAGAGTCATATCGTCCTCCGTAGGACCAAGACCACCGGTAGTTATGATAAGCTTCAAGCCCAAAGAGAAACAGTGGGAAAGCTCCTGGGCTATCTCCTTCAAAACATCATCCACAGCACATATCCTCTTCACCCTAATTCCATTGGCCATAAGTTCGCCAGCCAACCAGTGGGAATTGGTATCCAAGGTCTTGCCCGTCAGGATCTCTCTGCCCACGGCCACAATAGCTCCTTTCACCTCTCACCTCCCTTGACAGAAATCCAGGATCTCATGTCCAAACCCAATTCACCCATGAGCACATACAAAAGGCGAAGGGGTAAACCCACCACATTGGAGTAAGACCCTTTGATCTCCTCCACAAACAATCCTCCTATACCCTGAATGGCATAAGCACCTGCCTTGTCCAGGGGTTCCCCTGTAGAGAGATAAGAGTCTATCTCTTGAGAGGTTAAGGGAGCAAAAAGCACATGAGTAACTGCATGGGAGACCACCTCTCTATCACCCAAAACCAAGGCCAAGCCCGTCACTACCTCGTGCCACCTCCCTGAAAGTCTCTTTAACATCCTTGCCCCATCCCCCAAAGAACCGGGCTTGCCCAATATCTCTCCATCTACAACCACAACTGTATCGGCTCCTATTATTAGGGCGTGAGGATGACGGGAGGCTACCTCTCTCACCTTTCTCTGGGCCAACGCCTCCACCAACTCAGAGGGAGGATTTCCTTTAAAATCCTCCTCCTCCAAGGGAACATCTACCACCAAATCTGGGAAAAAGGGGACCAAAAGGGCCTTTCTCCTGGGAGAAGCAGAGGCCAAAACCACGTAAGGATCCTCCCTCATCCCCTCCTCATTCTATAAACAGCCATTATAAGCCCGGCACCCAGATAGGTGGTTATTACAGAGGAACCCCCATAACTCATAAGGGGAAGAGGAACTCCCACCACAGGGAGAAGCCCCATAGTCATACCCACATTAATGGTAAAATGGAGACCGTAAATGATAGCTACCCCCGTAGCCACATAGAAGCCGTAAGCATCCCGGGCCTTAACAGCCACAGACAAGGCCAGAACCACCAGAAAAAAGTAGATCACTATGAGCAATACAGAACCCACAAACCCCCTTTCCTCAGCAAACACGGAAAAAATAAAGTCCGTGTGTTTTTCAGGAACAAACTGGAGACGGGTTTGAGAGCCTTTGGAGAAGCCTTTTCCCCATATCCTGCCGGACCCAATAGCCGTCTGGGACTGGATAACGTGATAACCCGCTGAAGTAGCCACCGCCTGAGGGTTTATGAATGCCATAATCCTCTTCTTCTGATAGGGCTTGAGATGCTGCCATGCAAAGGGCATAGCCACTAAAACCACCAAAGCCACAACCACCGTGCTCCTGGTTTCCACCCCTTTCAACAAAACCAGAGCGGTAGACAAAGCTAAAATAATAAGGGCAGTACCAAGATCGGGCTGGAGGAGGGTAAGAAGAAAAGCCGGGGCCACGAGAACCCCAGGCTTCCAGAGGCTCCCAAGGGAGAACTTGCCCTTCTGATTCACCAGTATCCTGGCCAATGCCAATACTAAAGCCAATTTGGCCAATTCCGACGGCTGAATTCTAAAGAAACCCAGGTGCAACCACCTCTGGGCCCCCATAGCTGTCTTACCCCTGATAAAAACCACCAAGAGGAGAAGTAGAACCAACAAATAAACAAAGTGGCAGTAACGCTCCAACTTCCTTAGATCCACAAGGGAAAGGGAAAACATGAGTGTTATCCCTATAAGATTCCAAAAAACCTGACGGCGAAAGATTCTACTGCCCCCAGTGGCACTGAAAAGGGTAACAAGTCCCACAACCATAATGAAACACAACACAAAGAGAAAAGGTAAAGGTAAATCCCAACTTTTACCTGACACCTTGGCCTTCATAACCCTTCTCCTGCAAATAGCTCTTTATCATCTCCCCGGCCAAGGGAGCCGCTGCGCTCCCACCGTGCCCCCCATGTTCCACAAGGACCGACACAACAATCTTTGGGACATCCACGGGGGCAAAAGCCACAAACCAAGCATGTTCTCTCCAATGGAGGGGCAACTTCTCCCTTCCTTCTTGGGCATCTTCTTGAAGGGCCACAACCTGAGCTGTACCTGTCTTTCCGCCCACCCTAATTCCTGGCACCCGAGCAGCCCTTCCCGTGCCATGAGGATCTTCCACCACTCCTTCCAGAGCCTCCTTTAAAAATGCCAAATTCCAACGTTTAAAAGGAAGCCTTTCCACTTTCTCCCTCTTCAAAGGATCCATCTTTTTTCCCTTGGCCACTCCAAAAAGGAGGTGAGGACGAATTTTCATGCCACCATTAACCACTCTGGAAAGCATAAGGGCCAGCTGCAAAGGCGTCACCTGAAGGTAGCCTTGACCAATGGCCAAACTCAAGGTCTCTCCAGGAAACCAGATCTGCTTCAGGACCCTCTTCTTCCAGCTGCTACTGGGTAGAAGACCACCCTTCTCCCCAGGCAAGTCGACCCCCGTTTTAGCCCCCAAGCCCAGAAGACTACCGTATCTATGAATGGCATCCACCCCTACATTATGACCCAAGTGGTAAAAATACACGTCGCATGACTCTACTATAGCCCTGCGTAAATCCACCTCCCCATGGCCCCCCTTCTTCCAGCAATGATAAACCCTGCCCTTAAAATAGTAGCCACCATTGCAGAATACCTCATCGGCAGGCTTCACCTTATGGGTCTCCAACCCAGTCAAGGCCACCACAATCTTAAAAACAGAACCGGCAGGATAAAGCCCCTGGATACAGCGATTTTGAAGAGGATGAAGGGGACTGTGAGAAAGGAGATCCCAATCCTTAGGGGTAATGCCCTTAACAAAAATATTGGGGTCGTATCCGGGAGAGCTGGCCATAGCCAAAACATCCCCATTCCGAGGATCCAAAGCCACAATGGCGCCTGACTTGTCCTTTAAAAGTTCCTCGGCCTTTTGCTGAAGTCTTATGTCTAAGGTGAGATAAAGGTCATACCCAGGAACAGCCTTGGCAGAATCCACCAGTTTCCTTTTCCTACCATGGGCATCCACCTCCCATTGCTCCCAACCTGGGACTCCCCTAAGAAGCCCCTCATACTCCTTTTCTATCCCCGACTTTCCTATCATATCTCCAGAATAATAATCCCCGTGTCTCAGCTCCTCCTCGTTCACCTCTCCCAGATAACCCAACACATGGGATGCCAGGGAACCGTGGGGATAGTAGCGCTTACCTTCGGCTATCACCATAGTTCCAGGAAAAAGCCAGGGCCTCTCCTCCACCAAGGCCAGTTCCCTTTGAGAAAGGTCCCTCGTGATAAGTATGGGCAGCCACGGACTACCCTGTCCCTTAGAGAGTTTCTCTTTCACTTTCTCCCTTTTCAGGGCTAAATACTGGGCACTACTATTCAAGAGGAGGGAAATGTCTCCCTTGGACAGATAACCGGGCACAAGATACAAGTTGAAAGAGGGCCTGTTTATAGCCAAAGGTACCCCATTTCTGTCAAAAATTCTTCCCCTGGGAGGTCTTACCTGATACTGCCTGATGCTTATATCTTTAGCCCTCTCCCAGTAGTAGTCCCCCTTAACTACCTGGAGATGGAAGGCCTTGGTGAGCAACACAAGACACACCAATAAGAATGCCCGTCTGAGATAAACGAGTCTTCCCTTCAGCTCCTCCAGATCCTTCCCCCTTTTTACCCCCATCTTTCCCCTTTCACCACTCCCCTTTTTTGGGAAGAAGGGCTAACCTCTCCCTCACCATCTCAAACAGGTCCTGGGGAGGATTCAGTGCTATCTTCACAACAAAAGGAGAAAAATCCAAATCCATAGCCTCCAGTCTTATCCAGTCCTTCTCAGTAGTGAAGAGAACCCCTCTTCTCAGGGCCATAAAGCCGAGGTCTTTCAAATCATTATGGGAATAAAAGTGATGATCTGGATAGGTCTTCACCTCCATCAACTTCACCCCTAATCTTTTCAGAAGATTAAAGAAAGATTCGGGACAGGCTATTCCGGCAAAAGCAGCAGCATCAAGGTTTTCCATATCATCCACTGCCAACTCTATCCCATCCTTAGGAGCGTATATTCTTTTTATCTCCATGGGGGCAGAGAAAAGGGGCACATTGGGGGCTACATCCCTTATCACCCTCCCCAAGACAGGGTTATCTCTCTTAGTCAAAACCAGTATATGAGCCCGGGCCAGAGATCCTAAAGGCTCCCTTAAGGGTCCGGCCGGGAAGAGACGGCTGTTGCCAAAGCCCTCCTCACCATCCACCACAACTATATCCAAATCCCGAGCCAAGGCCCAATGCTGAAACCCATCATCAAGGACTATAAGCCGTGCTCCCAACTCCCTAACAGCTACCCATGCGCCCTCCCCCCTACGGGCAGCCACCACCACAGAAGCCCTATGCAAAGCCTTAGCCAACATGATGGGTTCGTCTCCTCCCTCCTTCACAGAGACCAGCGTCTCACCCCATCGGGAAACTACCAAAGTTTTGTCTTCATTGTTCCTTCTATATCCCCTACTCACAATGGCAACTGGTATGTCCAACTCCTGAAGACTCCTAACCAACCACTCTACCATAGGGGTCTTACCAGACCCTCCCAGAGTGATATTTCCTAAACTCACCACAGGTACTGGCACCCTATGGCGCCTCTTCAACCCCAAAGAGTACATGGCCCCGCGAGTTTTTACTCCTGTACCGTAGAACCCAGAGGCCAATCTAAGAGCACCCCTCTCCCCAAAGGACCCCCCACCTGCCCAGCAGTCCTTAAATCTCTTTTCCCAAAAACCCATATTCATGGGCATTATACTAATGCCCGTATTCCCAAAAGGGAACCGCACACCATGGATTCTCCCCAAAATCCCTTAATTTAGATCCTCAAAGAGTAAAAAAACTGCCCTTCAAGGGAAGGGCCTCACAAACAAGGCTTGCCCCCAAAGCCAATATGTTTTAACCTCAATGACAAAAGGAGGGTAAGGAAAGTGAAAATCCTCTACATACTCACAGGGATCTGCCTCCTTATTTCTCTCGTAGCTAATCCATTTAAGACTTACCAAGCCCTCAAGATAGCTGGCAAGAGATTCACTAAGCTGTTAGGAGAGTTTGCCCTCCTTCTCATTCTGGTTTCCTTAGGTCTTACACTACTTCCCCCTCGAAGCATCCTTGGATACTTGAAAGGTCCTGGAAAACTATTTGGAACCCTGATAGCAGCCGCAGTTGGATCCTTCACATTCATCCCTGGGTTTATAGCATATCCCCTGGCAGGAATCCTGCACCAGCAAGGAATTCCTTACATGGTCCTGGCCTCCTTTGTCACCACCCTGATGATGGTAGGGGTAGTCACTTTTCCCATGGAACAGAGAATCCTGGGAATCCGAGTGGCCTTAGTAAGAAACATCCTCTATTTCCTATTGGCCCTCCTCACCTCCTTGGGTATTGGCCTCATTTTTGGAGAACTCCCGTGATAAGCAAGAAAACATGGGCCATCATCGTGTACGTGATCCTTCTATGCATCTCCCTGATCGCAGGTTTCAAGCCAGGTATCCAAACAGGAAAAAACCTGGTGAACTTTGCCTATCAAATGATGAGAGTACTTCCCTTTGCCTTCATCCTTATAGGGCTTTTCGAGGTATGGGTGCCCAGACAAACCATTGAGAAACACTTAGGTGTAGGATCTGGCATCAAAGGACACCTCTGGGCCGTGGTTCTCTCTGCCCCCATGGTAGGAGGGCTATACGTGGCCTTTCCCATGTCCTATACCCTATACAGAAAAGGGGCCAGCCTCGGTGTAATTTTCACTTTTCTGGGGGCATCGAGTCTCTGCCGTATTCCCATGCTCATATTCGAAGCCTCCTTCCTGGGAATTCCCTTCTCCTTAGCACGACTTGCGGTTTCCCTACCCCTGGTAATGGTTAGTTCCGCCATTTTAGGTCGCATACTGCAAAAAAGGGGCTACCAACCCAACATGGATTTATAAACTCAGAA
>WFSI01000134.1 GCA_015486105.1 Aquificota bacterium
GATCCGTTCAATAGAGTGAGTCTGGTGGCACAAAAGATCCAACCAGCTTACTGGTAAGAGGACCGGGTTGTTTTGAGGGTAGGTCACAGGAGAGAAATCTACAGAAGATAGGCTTTTGCGCCTTGTCCCGCCTTTCCCGCTCTCGTCTCGCCCATATCGACCAAACAGACCAGACAAACCAAATTAAGACAGCAGAGGGGTATAGAATTCTTACTGTCTATTGGACAAGCAGGGTGGATAAATATTGGAAGGAGGAATCGGATGAGAGTTCGGTATGATCCAGAGGCTGATGTGCTGATATTTGTGCTTCGAGATGATCCTCCTATGGATGCTGTAGAGGAACCGGGGGGTGTGATTGTCAGTTATGGCGAGGATGGGGAGCCGGTCAGTGTAGAGTTCCTTCACGCCTCCATCCGGCGTTTAATCCAGCCTGGAGAGGTCAGCGTCACATTGCAGACAAATACGGTTTCACAGGGTTGATCCCTATATGGGGTGGGCAAAATGAGTTTAACCTTAGGGATAAAGGTTGAGGGCGGATGGGGAAGGGTGGTTTTAGGGAATTAAGGGTGTGGCAGAAAGGTAAGGATTTGGCCGTTTTTATTTATCGTGTGGCAAGTTCAGGTGATATAAGCAGGGACTACGGACTGAGGGATCAGATAAGGCGGGCCGCTGTCTCTATTCCTTCCAACATTGCCGAGGGAGATGAAAGGAAGACAGATAGAGAGGCTGTGAGGTATTTCTATATCGCAAAAGGATCGTCAGCAGAGGTTTTAACCCAGGCTATAATCGCTTATGAGATTGGTTATATTCAGAAAGAAGTTTTTGAGGAGATAGAGGAGAGATGCAAGGAAATATCCGGCATGTTGGCAAAATTAATAGCAGCCCGATCATCTTGTGGCCCTTAGCCTTTCGCCCTTTGCCCTTTGCCTTTTCGCCTTTCGCCCTTAGCCCTTAGCCCTATGCCTTTCGCCCTTTGCCCTGTCCCGCTCGTCTCGCTATCTTGCCCACCAGATGGACCAAGCCTCACGGCTTATGTTATGAAGGTTTGTGCTATTATTGGGCTGATAGGAGGGGGATACAGGATATGGCCAAGTTAGCACTGGAGATGCCTGATGAGCTTTTGGAGGCTCTGAGGCTCCCCCCGGAGGAGAGGGCCAAGCGACTGCGGAGAGAGCTGGCGGTTCGCCTGTATCAGAAGGGTTTACTCTCTTTCGGCAAAGCCAGGGAGCTGGCAGGAATGGGAAAATGGGAGTTTCATGATCTGCTGGGAGAGGAAGGAATTGTGAGGCACTATGACCTGGAAGATCTGGCAGAAGATTTAAAGACCCTGGAGAACCTTGATTGATCGTAGTGGCTAACTCCTCCGTTCTTATAGCCCTCTCCAGAATTGGTATGCTTGATTTCTTGCACCACAAATTTCCTGAAGGGCTGGTTATTCCTGAGGCCGTCTGGGGTGAGGTTGTGGAGGGTGGGAAGGCACAGCCTGGAGCAAAGGAGGTTTCTTTGGCCGAGATAAGAAATAAAGGATGGGAGGCCTTGGTTAAGGAGCTGAGGTACTCTGGGGCGACCAAGTTTATTCTCCTTTATGAACCTGGGAAGGGAGATTATGTGAAGGAAAGAAGAGAACTGTTTAAAGGGACTACTCTGGAGGATGTAGCTCGTGAGATGAAGCGGGGAAAGCGGGAAAGGGGAACGTGAGAGCGGAAGGGTAAGGGGAGGAGTCAGGTAGTGAGGTGGCAAGGGAGCCAGCGGGTTAGACCATTTTCCTACTTAACTGCTCTGCCATTTAACGCGCTTGCGCTTCATATGCCAAGATTCAAGACCTGCCTCCAAAGCATGAAGGCAGGGGGTTAATATGAATGGTGATGGAAAACAGCTATTGAAACTGGTTGATGAAGCCAGGGCCGATGGAGAGGTGTTGGCGGTCATCATTTTTGGCAGTCATGCCCGCGGCGAGGGTGGACCTTCCTCTGATCTTGATGTGTGCCTGGTGCTTGAGCCTGGCAAGTACAGTGATTTGGACCTATCGCATAAGAAGCTGGAGTATCTGAGACTCTTTGACTTGGACGTAAGCGTGTTTCAGCAACTGCCCCTTTACATAAGAAGCAGGGTTCTGAAAGAGGGAAAGGTTCTGTTCTGCCGCGATGAGGATGCTCTGTACCAGCTGGCTTTTCGCACTGCCCAGCGGTTTGAGGACTTCAGACATATGTACCATGAGTATCTTGAGGAGGTGGCCCGTGGCTAGGGTGGATCGAGAGCGGATCCTGTCAAAAATAGATGAGCTTGACGCCTATCTCACTGAACTTAAGGAGATATCTCCTGATAGTTTTGAGGAGTATCAGGGAATAGAGAAGAAGCGGGCCTGTGAGAGATTGCTCCAGGTCTCCATAGAGGCGGTTATAGACGTTTGTAATCTGCTGGTTTCAGGGCTTCGGCTGGGACTCCCGGGAGAGGAGGGGGATCTCTTTGATAAGCTTGCTGGGTCGGGGGTGATATCGAAGGAAATGCGAAACACGTTGCGCGGGATGAAAGGTTTCCGGAATATCCTGGTTCATGAGTACGCTCGAGTAGATGATAGGCTCGTTTACGAAGCAATCAAAGGAAAATTAAGGGATTTTGAATCTTTCAAAAGGGTGGTACTGGAGTTTCTTAGAGCAGAACTTTAAAAGGTTCAAAAGGCGTAAGGGGTAAGGATTTGGCCGTTTTTATTTATCGTGTGACAAGTTCAGATGATATAAGCAGGGACTACGGACTGAGGGATCAGATAAGGCGGGCCGCTGTCTCTATTCCTTCCAACATTGCCGAGGGAGATGAAAGGAAGACAGATAGAGAGGCTGTGAGGTATTTCTACATTGCAAAAGGATCGTCAGCAGAGGTTTTAACCCAGGCTATAATCGCTTATGAGATTGGTTATATTCGAAAAGAAGTTTTTGAGGAGATAGAGGAGAGATGCAAGGAAATATCCGGTATGTTGTCAAAATTAATAGCAGCCCGATCATCTTGTGGCCCTTCGCCCTTCGCCGTTCGCCTTCTGCCCTTTGCCTTTCCCGCTTTTCTCGCCCATGCCAACCAGACAGACCAGACAGACGAGACAGATGCCATCAACGATGCTATGCAAGGGGTGACCATGAAGGTTGATATTACAGATAAGCGCTCCCATGCTAAAGGCAAAATCTACACGGTAAAGTTCCAGAATAGAACGACAAAGATTCTTTTTCTAAGGCATGCCATCGAAAGGCTTAAAAGGTGGAATATTACAGAAGATATGGTAGTAGAAACTTTACTTTTACCCGAAGAGGTTCTAATTGGACATAGGAATAGATACATTGCGCACAAAAGGTATGAGGAGCATTTAGTCAGAGCCGTCTATGAGTATGTGGGGGATTTGCCTGTGCTGATCACAGTGTATTTTCCCTATGTTAGTAGATATTTTAGAGGAGGGGGGATCTATGAAGATAAAATACTCAAGTGAAGCAGACATTCTATTGATTGAACTCAGAGATGGTACCCCTGTTGATTCCATTGACATAAAAGAAGGGATTATCGTCCATCTTGATAGAGATGGGTCACCCATTGAGATTGAGATACTCGATGCTTCAAAGACAGCAGCCCTTGATGAGATAAGCGTAACAACCGCTATAGAAACCGCTACTTATGGCTAAGTAAGGCCAAGAAGGAAAACAAGATAAAGCTCTTATGAGAAGAGCTTATAAGATGTAAGAAAAAACAGGTTTTTGGTTTGGGAGTGAGCTTGAGGCAAGTTGTTACAAGAGGCTGGAGAACTTTAACCAATTTCTCACTTTTCTCGCCTTTCTCGCTTTTCCCGCTTTTCTCGCTTGCCTTGCTTTTCCCGCTTTTCTCGCCTGTCTCGCCATTTTCTCGACCAGACAGACGAGATAGGCCAGATCATGGTAGCCCCCGGAGGTTAAATTTTAATGGGAGGGTTGTTAATAGTCAGCCGATGGGGTTAACTTAGAATTAGAGAAGGTCTTTTGTGAATCAAGGGGAGGCATTGATGTTAATTGAGTACATTCAAAGGGCGATGAGCCAGGCCGTGTATAAAGAGCTGGAGGACGGTACCTTCTGTGGTGAGATTCTGGATTGCCCAGGTACTATTGCCTTCGGGCAGACCCTTCAGGAGTGCCAGGCGGAGTTACAATCTGTCTTGGAGGGATGGCTCTTGGTGAAAATCCGCCATGGGGATACTCTTCCTGTTATTGAAGGGCTCAACCTCAACAAGGCAATGCCCGAGGCTGAAAAGATCGCTTAATATGGCCCGATGGACACCCTGTAAGCGCAGAGACTTCATTCGAAAGTTGGAAAGACTGGGATTTGACAAGCCGGAGCCGGGAGGTCGTCATTATTACATGCGTTATGGTGAGCGTACTATGACCATTCCCAATAACCCCGAATACTCTGTTACCCAGGTTAAAATGCTGCTTAAGCAGATCGAGAGGATATTGGGTAAAAGAATCTCTTTGAGTAAGTGGCAGGAGTTGTGAGAGTAATCACTCTTTTAGACGTAGATGCCTGATGTTGGGATACGAGATCATTGGCCTTGGCTCAGATACCCCTTTGGTGCTCATGGACGCCATAAAGCACATTGAAGAGCTGATGGGTAAAAAGTTTGATTTGCGGTTTCTTTCCGTGCATCCCGCTTATGGACCTTTCATAAACTTCACCAACGCTATAAACGCTACAAACTCAATCAACGCCCCCAACGCAATAAACGCTATAAACCCAAATGCTTGACTACTTAGCCATATTTAAGGGTCTCAATGAAGCCGGGATCGATTACCTGGTGATGGGCGGGCTTGCAGTCAATTTCTATGGTGTCCCACGTATGACCTACGACATAGACATTGCGGCACTTCCCGACCGTGAGAACCTGGTCAAAACAGTCCGACTCTTCGGGGAGTGGGGTTATAAACCCAGGGTGCCCGTCAATCCCGAGGATTTGGCAGATGAATCCATCAGGGACGGGTGGCTCAAGGAAAAGAACATGACAGCCTTCACATTCTACAGCGAGTCTCTGCCCATCGGAGAGATAGACCTTCTCTTTCACCTTCCCGTCCCTTACGCCGAGCTTAGGGAAAAGGCTGTTTACATGGATATCCAAGGAGTGAAGGTGCCTGTGATTTCCATAGGCCATCTCATCCAGCTCAAGTCCCTCACCGGAAGGGAGCAGGACTTGGCCGACGTAGAGTACTTGAAGATGATTCTGGAGAGGAAGTGATGGAAGGGAGAAGGGGTGGCTTCAGGTACTACCTTTCCCCTCATCAGCTGGAGGAGTACGGGAAGTGGTCCCTGGAGAGACGTCTTGCCTGGCTTTTGGCTGCCAACAGGATGAGGAGGAGCCTTCCCCAGGAGGTACTGGAAATTCAAAATGCCTTCCGCCGAGGGGAAATAGGCCCAACCCAATAAACGCTATGAACGCTATGAACCCTTTTCTGCCCTTAGCCCTTCGCCTCTTGCCTCCTTTCTCGCATTTCTCGCCTGTCTCGCCCATATCGACCAAACAGACCAGATAGCCTATAAGAAAATCATGGAGGTGAAGGATGAAACTTAGA
>WFSI01000135.1 GCA_015486105.1 Aquificota bacterium
GGATGCCGCTTTTCAGGGTGACCCCATGGACCTGCCCCTTACCGTTTCTCTCAATGGCCACTACCGAATCACCCAGGATACAGGCCACTCCCTCCCTCTCCAGCTCCTTGCGAGCCCAAAGGCTGGAGACCTCATCAAGGACAAGGGGAAGCACCTTATCCAACAACTCCACTACCGTCACCTTAATCCCCCTCAAATGAAGGGCCTCAGCGGTCTTCACACCGATCATACCTGCCCCTACAACCACCACCTCTTTCCAATCCCCCAATGCCGATTCTACGGCTTCCAGGTGATCCATAGTGGTGAAGGGGTAAACCCCGGGACCCTTCAAACCCTCAATAGGAGGCAAAAAGGGATTGGCCCCTATGGTAAGGAGAAGACGGTCGTATTCCAACTTCTCTCCCCCTGTAAGAACCACTCTCCCTTTCTCAGGCTCCAACCCCTCCAAGGCCTTTTTGTAAAGGATTCTGACATCTTTGGCCCTGTAGAAACCCTCCTGGCGATAAGGAAGACGCTCGGCGGGTACCTGACCTGCCAAACGATAGGTGATAAGGGGACGACAATAAGCCGTCCTGGGCTCGGGAGAAATGAGATAGATCTCTCCCACATCATCCCGCTTCCTTATAGCCTCTATAGCGGCTACAGCGGCCACTGAATTTCCTGCTATCACATACCTCATAGATTATCCCTCAATAACCTCTTCCTCTTCCACCAGCTCCAAACCAGGTCCCAGGGCAGTATCGAAGATCAAAGCCCTGTTAGGACAAGCCGCCACGCACGCTGGCACTTCCCTGTCAGGACAGAGATCGCACTTGGCCGCTTTCTTTACCCCGTCTCTTTCGCGAAGCTTTATAGCACCCCAAGGACAAGAGACCACGCACATGCCACAAGCCACGCAAACCTCTTCATAGACTAACACCCGGCCGTCGTCCTCCACCCTAAGGGCCCCGGAAATGCAGGCCTCCACACAGTAAGGCTCATCGCAGTGGCGGCAGGCCAAAGAGAAAGAGATAGGTCCCACCATCTCCACCACCGTATGGGAAAATGGGGCCCAATCCTCTTCCAAAAAGGCTGCTATAGAGTCTTTAGTCCTGGAATGCTCCACAGCACATGCCACCTCGCAAAGCCTGCATCCCACACAGTTCTCTTCAATGGGGTATATTCTCCTTCTAATCTGCTTCACATTCACTACCTAAGCCCCCGCCGGCAAGATGCCCAGAATATCCATCTCTTCTTTACTCAAGCCCACACCTCTCAAACGGAGGCGATTTCCCCTGAGGCTCTCTATGGCATTGATGCCCATTAGCCCCAGCATCTCTTTCATCTCATTAGACCATGCCCTCAAAAGATTGGTGAGCCTTTCGGCCGCGATCTCTGGATTAAGTCTCTTGGCAATATAGGGGTCATTGGTAGTGATACCCCAAGCACATCGTCCTGTATAGCACTTATGGCAGAGGGTACACCCCACAGCCAGGAGGGCCGCCGTACCGATGTACACCGCATCAGCTCCCAAGGCCACAGCTTTGATAACATCTCCGCTGCTTCTGATACCCCCCGCTGCAATGATAGAAACCCAATTACGAATACCCTCATCCCTCAGCCTTTGATCTACAGCGGCCAGGGCCATCTCTATGGGAATGCCCACGTTGTCTCTCACAATGGCCGGTGAAGCCCCTGTACCCCCCCTAAAACCGTCTAAGACAATAATATCCGCCCCTGCCCGGGCAATGCCGCTGGCAATGGCCGCTACATTGTGGACAGCAGCAATCTTAACGCTTACGGGTTTTTCGTAATTGGTAGCCTCCTTCAGGGCATAGATAAGTTGACGGAGATCCTCTATAGAATAAATATCGTGGTGGGGAGCTGGGGACAGAGCATCACTACCCACAGGGATCATCCGGGTCCTCGATATCTCTTCGTCCACCTTTCCTCCAGGAAGATGACCCCCTATGCCAGGTTTAGCCCCCTGACCAATCTTGATCTCCATAGCTGCAGAGACCTGGAGATACTCAGCATGAACACCGAAACGCCCCGAGGCCACCTGGACAATGGTATGATCCCCATAAGGGTAAAGCTCCCTGTGAAGACCCCCTTCCCCCGTATTCCAATAAGTGCCCATGGCCTTGGCAGCAGCTGCCTCTGCCCTGTGCATATTGAGATTAAGAGCTCCATAGGACATGGGGGCAAAGATAATCGGCACTTCAGCCACCAAGCTGGGCCCTATCTTGGTCTTGAGCTCAGGACCCCCCTCATTGTTGTACTCTATCTCTATCCTATCGGGCTTACGCCCCAGAAAGGTACGGAGTTCCATAGGCTCTCTCAAGGGATCAATAGAAGGATTGGTCACCTGACAAGCATCCAAAAGAATATGGTCCCAATAGGCAGGGTAACTCCTATCGTTCCCCCCTCCCGTCAGGATCACACCCCCCTGCTCTGCCTGTTTGTAAAGATCCTTCAGGTCCCTGGGTGTCCAATAAGCGTTCTCTTTGAACTCGCCCTGGTAACGTCTAATCTTTATAGCACCTGTAGGGCAGATGGCTTCACATCTTCGGCAGCCCACACACTCTATATCCTTGGACACTACCCTTCTACGAGAAGGAAGATAAAAGGTAGCGTTAAAGGTACACTGCTGGACACACGCCTTGCACACAATACATTTATCATAATCCCTCTCCACCACAAAATTGGGGAAAACAAAAAGGGAATCGTAAAGCATCCTTCCTCCACCACCTTTTCAATCCAAAATTACTAAGCCATCTCTCCAAAAAGCAAAGGTGCTACTTATAAGAAAACCCTCCTTCCTGTCAAGGAGAGGGCAGCACAGACCCCTTCCATTTCCCGGCAAATCCTCAATGAAAACACCATCAAGTCACAAAGATTTACACCTAAATGTGATCTTTGCAACACCTCCAAAGAACAAGGATTCTCCCTAAGAGGAGGGTAGATCCCTACATTGCCCCGGTTTGTGAAAATATACACTTGACAAAAGGGGTAATGCCCATTATGAAGGATGAGGGAGGTAAAGGTGAAAAAACTTTTCTGTTTGGTGTTAAACAGGGCTTTTCTACCTTTCGACGTCATTCCTTGGCAGAAAGCCATAACCTTAGAATGGCTGGGCAGGTGTTTAGTGATAGAGCATCACCCCACCGAAAAAGTCCGGAGCCCCAGTCAGGAGTTCCCTGTCCCTATAGTGATCCGGGTGAGTTCTATAAGGTCCACCGTAGTCATGGACCGGCCCACGAGGATGATGATTCACTACAGAGACAACTTCAAATGTGCCTACTGCGGGAAGACCCTCAGAGACCATGAACTCACTATCGACCATGTCGTACCCAGATCCAGGGGAGGGCGGTGGTCTTGGGAAAACCTGGTCACTTCTTGCATCCAATGCAACCGGTCTAAAAATCAGGAGATCTGGATCCCCAGGTACACAGACCCAGTAAAGCCCCGTTTCCTGTTCACCAAATACCTAAGGGTAGTGAAGGGCGTAGATCTGGAGACCAGAGAAGTATGGAAAAAGCACCTATCCGGCCTACAAAAAAAGGCCCTATCTTAGATTTCCATTCCCCCCTCAGTCACCAATTACAAAAGTTGTACCAACAGTATTGAGAACAAAGGCCTTGGGCATCTCCCTTGCAAAAGCCATTTCTGCCTCAAACCCCGTACAGTGGGTAGGAACCAAGAGGCTGGGATTTAAGGCCTTCATCTCCTCCACCGTCCTATCTATATAAGGCTCATACACAGGCCCGGAAAGGTGAAAACCACCTATAACAGCGTAAATCTCCTCCACCCCTGTAAGTTTTTTTGCATAATTCACCGTATTAATGATTCCTGAATGACCACACCCTGAAATAACCACCAGGCCCTTCCCTTCCACACGAGCCACCAAAGCCTGATCATCCAAAAGAGCATCCTGCTGCACCTCTCCCCCTATTTCCACATAGCCCATGGGGAAGCCAATCTCGAAATCCGTCTCCCTGGGAATTTGACCTGTCACCAGAAGAAGGTCCTCCAGTAAAGTAGGCCCTTCCCTCTCTTCTATACTTACCCCCATCCCCTCCAGTTTGCTCCTCTCCAAAGGAGGAAAGGGGAAAAGCTTGCCATCCCTTCGCACTCCCCTCCGGTAAAAGGCCCAGGGATGGCATAGAAAGGGAGCAGCAACGGGAACAACACCATCCCTATAGGCCTTATAAAGGGCACCGAAATGATCAAAATGGCCGTGGCTTAATACCATATAATCCGTTTTATTCAGGGGCAGACCCAAATGGGCCATATTGTAAAGAGTCCCCGTCTCTGTGAGGCCCGTGTCCAAAAGCACCCTAAAGACCCCTTCCTCATAATACACTTGAACAAACAGGGAAAGCCCATGTTCCGCCAAGAGGGGGGTATTCACCTGCCCTTCCCTGAAAAGGGGACGCCTCACCGTATCCCCCCTACCAGGTATGATGAGATCGGCGTAATTGTCGATAATAGTTGTAACCTCCAACCTCTTAGCCACCTTAAGTTTCCCTATCATGACCCACCTCCATCTCTCTCGATCTGGGCTATTAAGTCATCTAAATGGGAAGCGTGGACCACCTGGATGACCACCCCATTACTCCTTAGAAGATAACCCGGGCCTTTGTCACCTATGGATTCCTTTACCAATACCCTGTCCACCCCCTCCCCCAAAAGAAACTCCGCCAACTTCACCCCTTTCCCTTTATCCAAGATGTGAAAGGGGTTCTCCTTTATCTGAAAGCCTGTGAGATTCATGGCGGAAGGTTCAAAGTGCAAGAGAGCCACAAAGGGGGCCTTACCAAAATAAGGGGATATAACCCCCTTTCCATCATCCAAAGGCACCGCCCATAATAACTCCCCCTTCTCCTCAGGTTCGTAATGGATAAAGATCCTTTCTACATGAGGAACGGCCTCCTGCACTGCCTCCTCTATCCTCTCTGTCAACTCATGGGCCCTCCTCAGATCCCTCTCCTTAAGTATCACCTCCACATGGGCAAAAATACAGGGACCAGAGCTCCTGGCCGCTATGCTTTTAATCTTCTTTACACGGGGAAAAGAGGAGACCACCCGGGAAATCTTATCCAAAGTGGCATAGTCCACTGAGGCGTCTAAAAGACTCCTCAAAGCATTCCTTATAAGCTTCCAGGCCGAGAGTACAATAAAAAGAACAATGACCAAAGCCGCCAATCGATCCATTAAGGCCAAACCCACCGAGGCAGTAAAGAGGGAAAAAACCAGAATACCCGTGGATAGTATGTCCGCCTTCCAATGCTCAGCATCAGCCATCAAAGCTGGAGAATTGAGCCTTTCAGCCCAAGCCTTTTCATACCGGACAAAGGCGTAGATAGCACCCCCGAGTAGGATTAAAACCCCCGTGGCGGGGAGGGTATGCGTCAAGGCCTTTCTGCAGGGACCCAACACCATGTATCTCACCACCTCATATCCCGCCATAAGTATAACCAGTCCCGTGGCAAGCTCCATTATGTTCTCTACCTTGTAAAGACCAAAGGGAAAGCCCTTAGAACTGAGCCTGGATATCCTTATCCCCAACCAAACAGCCAAGCTGGCCACTAAATCAGAAAGACCATGAATGGCATCTGCCAGCACTGCCGAGCTTCCCGTAGCGTAAGCCAAAAGGGCCTTACAAACAGTAACTAGCAAGTTGGCCAAAACAGAGTAAAAGGCGACCCGGGAGCTTCTCTCAGCCTGCCCGTCTCCCACTTGACACCTCTGAATATAAGGTCTATTTTCCTTATGAGCATAAGCCCATAATGGTAAATGGATGTCAAGACCCAAGAAAGAAAGGATGGTAAGAGAAATTCCCCAGGCCTTCATGTTTAGCCCTGGTAGCGGCCTGGCTAAGGGAGAGGTAACCCTCACTTTGGATGAGTGGGAGGCCCTGCGACTGGCAGATGAGTTAGGCTTATCTCAAGAAAAGGGCGCCTCAAACATGGGTGTCTCCCGACAAACCTTTGGTAGACTCTTATATCAAGCCAGGGGCAAGGTGGCCAAGGCCGTGGTCCACGGATTAATGATCAGGATAGCCCCTGAGATCTATCCCGATGGCACCCTTTTCTCTTGCGAGAAATGCGGCTATACCTGGCCCCTCTCTTTCCCCATCTCCTTCCCCATTCACTGCCCCCACTGTAATGGCAGAGGGATTTTCTCTCGGCAAGGTGGCAGGAGATGGAGGGGAGGAAGGGGCAATATAAGATAGGAGGTGTAACATGCCCGGATTGGACGGAACAGGACCTTGGGGCCTTGGGCCCAGGACGGGAAGGGGTTTGGGTTTATGCCCTCCAGGTGTCAATCCCTACAGGGCCTACCCTTATGCCCCATTCGGAAGCTACTCATGGCCTGTCTTCGGAGTAGGCAGAGGTGGCCTGCCCTGGGGAGGAGGAAGGGGAAGGGCATGGGGAGGTGGCATAGGTTGGAGAAGCCGCTTCTGGGGCTACGCTCCCCCTTTTCACCTTATTCCCCCTGGGCAAATAGATGAAAAAGAGTGGCTTAAAGAAAAAGCCACAACCTTAGAAGAAGAACTTAAACAGATTAGGAACAGGATAGAAGAAATGGAAAAAAGCCAGGGTGAATAGAGAAGAAATCCCGGGGAGGACCTTCTTGTCCTCCCCCCCCTTCTAATGGGAGGATGCCATGAGAGATTTTGCATTTTGTCCTTTCTGCGGAACCAAGCTGGGAAAAAAAGAAGGGAGAAAGGAGCCAAGAAAGCATTGTCCAGCCTGCGGTTTTACACAGTACAAGAACCCTGTCCCTTCCGTAGGAGCCATCTCTGTGAAGGATGGAAAGGTACTCCTTATCAAAAGGGGGGTAGAACCCGCTAAAGGGGCCTGGGTCTTCCCAACAGGCTTTATTGATGAAGGAGAAAGCCCACCCCACGCCTGTTTAAGGGAACTTAAAGAAGAAACAGGGTTAGAGGGGAAAATTATCAGGATAGTCGAGGCCTACGCTGAAGAGGCAGATATCTATGGATCCATTCTGGTTATCATGTATCTGGTAAAAGTCACAGGGGGAAAACTCCAGCCCGGAGACGACGCTGCCGATGCCAGGTTCTTCAAACCCATAGAACTCCCGGATCTCCTATTCAACTGCTTCAAGGATTCCATGGCCCGAGTTCTGAAAGACAAGCTCATATGAACCTCGCTACTGGGAGCATGTAAGGTCTTGAAAAGAATAATAGTTAAAAAATTTTAAGAAATCTAGCAGTTTGTCGGGCTTGAATAATGAGATTTACTCCTCAACTCCCATTCTGCCTTTAAATATCTGCCACCATCTTCTCTCCTATCCCAATCTCCCCCCTCTCCACTATCCTAAAAGGCCCTTCCCCTGGGGGGGGGTCTCTTCACCTCGCCATCTTTAGGCCATGGAGCCTCTTTATCAACACAGGCCTGGGCATTTTTAGGCC
>WFSI01000136.1 GCA_015486105.1 Aquificota bacterium
ATGTAGTGGGCGTAGAGTATACCCCCCATAGCTGCCAATATACAGGAGAAGACAAAGACCTTCAGTTTGTACCGGGCCACGTCTATCCCTAAGGTAGAGGCGGCCACCTCGCTGTAATGAAGGGCCCTAAGGGCTAATCCCGTTCTGGATCTCACCAGGTTAATGGAAAACAGAAAGGCCAACACCACTACGGTCCAGACCAGATAACAGTAGCGTCTGGGGGTGTCCAAATACCACCGACCTAAATGGACAGGATGTATGCCGGAGAGGCCGGAAGCCCCTCCAGTGACTCCCCTGGCCTGTATAAAGATAATGTATAGGATAATTCCCAAGCCCAGGGTAGCCATGGCCAAATAGTGGCCCTTGAGACGCAGGGTAGGCCAGCCCACTAAGGCGGCTACCAAGGCCGTGATCATGATGGCAATAAGGGCAGCAGGCAGAACAGGCCAGCCCAGATGGGCCGTAAGGGCCCCTGAAATATAGGCCCCCAAACCGTAAAACCCTGCATGCCCAAGGGATATCTGACCAGCGTATCCCATAAGAAGAGAAAGACCCAAGGCTACCAAGACGTTAATCCCGGCAAAGAGGAAAACCTCCACGTAGTAGTCTCCGGGGAGAACAAGGGGCAGAACAAAGGCTATCAAGGCCATGACGAAAAGGAGGAGGTAATCCCTTTTCATACCCTTTCCCCCTTGCCATGGGAGATGATGCCTTCAGGTTTCCAGAAGAGGACAAGGATAAGGACCAAGAAGGCCAAGGCGTCTTTGTAGCCCGAGGAGAGGTATCCAGCGCTGAGACCCTCCATGATTCCCAAGAGGAGACCCCCTATGAAGGCCCCTGAGTTGTTACCCAATCCACCAATAATAGCGGCACAGAAGCCCTTCAATGCTAACATGGTACCCATGTCGTATTCTGCCAAGGTAATAGGGGCAATAAGTCCCCCTGCCAAGGCTGATAGACCTCCACTTAGTATAAAAGAAAGGGTGATCATTCTACCTACGGGGATCCCTGTCAAACGGGCGGCTAAAGGGTTTATGGCACAAGCCTGAATAGCCCTCCCTAAAATGGTGAAGGAGAAAAAGTATCCCAAGATCAAGACCGCTAAGGCTGTTACTGCCAAAACCACCAGCACTTGGGTGTTCAGGGCTGCCCCCAAGAAGGCAATAGGTTTTTCTGAAATGAGGGGTCTCACCCCCTGGGCGTTCTTGCCCCATATGAGCATAGCGATTCCTTTTATGACCACAGAGGCTCCAATGGTTCCTATGATCACCGTTATGATTCCCAAGCGGAGGAGGGGTTTCACTACTGCATATTCAAAAATGATACCTACCCCTCCTCCTATAAGGATCACTAGGGGGAGGGCAACTAAGGGGGAAAGGTGAAGGACCTCCTGAAAGGTGTAAAGGAACATGGCCCCCAGCATGACGAATTCACCTTGGGCAAAGTTGATAACGCCAGTGGCATTATAGATGAGATTGAAGCCCATTCCTGTCAGTGCATAGATGACACCCATGGTAAGACCGGCAAAGATATACTGGATCAAGTTTCCCAATCACGCCTCCCCAAAAGACAAAAGGGGGCCGGGTCTTCCCCCATGCCCCCTCCACTAATCAGAAGTGTGTCAGTGGGTCAACCGAAATTGTCCCTTTTCCACCCTGAGCATTACCAAATCATTCGTGGATAGACCATTATGATCCTGGGGTGTGTAGTGGAAAATGCCATGAATACCAACAAGACCAGAGGTCTTAGTCTCCAGGGCTCTCCTCAACCCAGGGCCGTCTCCAGGTTTCACATCACCAGCCTTTAGAGCCTGAACCACCAGCATAAGGGCATCGTAAGCGTGACCTGCAAAAGTAGAGATGGGTTCGTGATAGGTCTTCTCATAAGCCTCCTTGAAAGAGAGGAGGACCTCCCTTTGAGGATCGGTTTCAGGCAAGTCTTGGGCCACCAGGATCTTCCCCGAGGGCAGCAGTACCCCCTCGGCAGCATGGCCGCAGAGCTCCACATACTTAAGGTTCCCTTGGCCATGACTCATAACCAGGAGCACCCCTTTGGCGCCTAAACCCAGTTGTTTGAAGTTCTTGGTTACTATAACCGAACTGGGACCTACACTCCAGTTGATGATGGCTTGGGGCCCCTTGGCTGCCAGTTTGGTGAGCTGAGCTGTCATATCCCTGTCTTTACCACCGTAGGTTTCTACACCCACGATCTTCACCCCGTACTTTGGAGCCAGGACCCTGAGGTTTTCATACCCATCCTCGCCGAACCCATTGGAAACGTAAACTATCCCTACCTTCTTTATGCCTTTAGAGGAGAGGTACTCCATCACCTTTCCCGCAGCCAGGGCATTGGTCTGGGGGGTGGTGAATACCCAGGGTTTCACCGGCTGAGTGAGGATACGACCCGCTGCACAGCTTATCATGGGCACGTTGAATCGGTTCTTCTCTCTGTCCAACTGGAGGGCCTTCATAACAGCAGCGGACGTAGGGGTGCGGCTGGGACCTATGAGGGCCATAACGCCCTTTCTGGTCACCAGTTCCCGGGCCTTTAGAACAGCCGTCTGGGGATCTCCATGGGTATCCATGATCTCCACCTCCAACTTCCTACCGTTGATTCCTCCTGTGCTGTTTACTTTTTTTACTATGAGTTCGGTGGCTTTCTTCTCTGGATCCCCCAGCCAGGCGGCAGGACCCGTAACGGCAAATATGGCTCCTATTCTATAACTCTTTTCTTCTCCATGTACCCTGGGAGTCATTCCCCAGACCCCTATGCTTATGGCTAAAGCGATCATAGCTATCCTTTTCATCACAACCTCCTTCGATCTTTTGTTTTGAGGATTTTTTTCGGTCCTTAATGGACCAGGATAAATCGGCCTTTTTCCACCCTCAGCATAACCAAATCCTCAACAGACAGGCCGTTGTGGTCCTCGGGGGTGTAGTTAAAGATCCCGTCGATGCCCACGAAGCCTTTACAGTAATGCTCCAGGGCATCTCTCAACCCCCTTCCATCCCCAGGTTTTACCCTTCCCTTTACAATGGCACGGGCCACCAGCATGAGGGCATCGTAGGCATGACCCGCAAAGTGGGATACAGGCTCGTGATAAGTCTTTTCGTAAGCCTCTTTGAAAGAGAAAAGGACCTTCCTTTGGGGATCGGTTTCAGGCAGATCTTGGGCCACCAGGATCTTCCCCGAGGGCAGCAGTACCCCCTCGGCATCCTGGCCGCAGAGCTCCACATACTTAAGGTTCCCCTGGCCATGACTCATAACCAGGAGCACCCCTTTGGCGCCTAAACCCAGTTGTTTAAAGTTCTTGGTTACTATAACCGAACTGGGACCTACACTCCAGTTGATGATGGCTTGGGGCCCCTTGGCTGCCAGTTTGGTGAGCTGGGCTGTCATATCCCTGTCTTTACCACCGTAGGTTTCTACACCCACGATGGTTATACCCTCTTGGGAAGCGAAAATCCGGAGGTTCTGATACCCGTCTTCTCCAAATTCGTTGGAAACGTAGATTACACCCACCTTCTTTATCCCTTTGGATACCAGATATTTCATGATCTTCTGAGCAGCCAAGGCATTAGTCTGGGGGGTGGTGAATACCCAGGGTTTCACCGGCTGAGTGAGGATACGACCCGCTGCACAGCTCACCATGGGCACGTTGAAGCGGTTCTTCTCTCTGTCCAATTGGAGGGCCTTCATAACAGCAGCGGACGTAGGGGTACGGCTGGGACCCAATATGGCCATCACTTTATCCCGGGTAAGAAGTTCCCTGGCCTTGAGCACGGCCACCTGGGGATCCCCGTGTGTATCGTAAACCACCACCTTCAACTTCTTTCCCAAAAGGCCCCCCTGAGCATTGATCTTTTCAGCCATAAGCTCTACGGCTTTCTTCTCGGGATCCCCCAACCAAGCGGCAGGACCTGTAACGGCAAATATGGCCCCTATTCTATACACCTCCTCCCCCCAGGAGGAGGTGAAGGGATAGGCGAAGAGGAAGAGCCCCAGAATAAAAATTAGTACCCTCGTTGCTCCCAGCTTCGCCTTTTTCATAGCTAACCTCCCCAATGTATTTAACGCCTTATAAAACACTTGAATAAGAAATTTCAACCCTTAAAATCGAGACTTCCCATTCCTGACTTATACGAAAAGGAGGAAACTCGTTGATATTTATTGAGACCAAGGTCTGTTTTTGAGAATATTCTAAGGGCATTGCCGATTAAAGAAAGACCAGGTAAAGGATATGCCTTAAAGGGATGCAGATAATCACCGCTCATATAATGGCCGATTTCGATGCCTTGGCCTGCATGGTGGCCGCCAAGAAACTCTATCCCCAGGCCCACCTGGTCTTCCCCGGTTCCCAGGAGAAGAAGGTCAGGGATTATTTGAAGGAATCACCATTTGCTTTAGAGGTCCTCCCTGTCTCCCAGATTGATCCTGAAGAAATAAGCCTCTTGGTCATTGTAGACACTAAGCTAAAGGAAAGAATTGGAGAGCTAAGGGGTATCGTCGAAGAGGGAAAGGCCAAAATCCACATCTATGACCATCACCCTTCCCATCCCAAAGATATTAAAGGGGATGTGGAGGTGGTAGATGAGGTGGGAGCGGCCACCACTCTCTTTGTGGAGATATTCAGAAACCGGGGTATTCCCATAACCCCTGAAGAGGCTACCCTCATGGCCTTGGGCATATATGAGGATACGGGCTCTTTCACCTTCAACTCCACCACTCCCCGGGACTTGGAGGCTGCCGCCTACCTTATAGAGCAAGGAGCCGATCTGAACCTGGTATCCGACTATGTAAAGAGGGATCTCACAGCGGATCAAGTAGAACTCCTCAACGAGATGATTCAAAATACCAAAATCCACACCATCTATGGGGTGAATGTGGCCATCACCACCATATCCCGGCATAAATATGTGGGAGATCTGGCCGTCCTTGCCCATAAGCTGAAGGATATGGAGAACCTCAACGTCCTCTTCGTGTTGGCCAGAATGGACGATAGGATCACCCTTATTGCCAGAAGCAGGATCGACGCAGTGGATGTGGGAGTCATAGCCGGAGAGTTTGGTGGAGGAGGTCACCCCACAGCGGCCTCGGCGGTGATAAGGGACCTTACATTAATCCAAACCCAGGAAAGGCTCCTGAAAATCTTAGACGAAAGGCTTTCTATGGCTCGGAGGACCAAAGACATAATGACCTCCCCTCCCCTCAGTGTCTCCCCTATCACTACCGTTAAAGAGGCAGAGAAAACCATGGTGAGGTTCAACATTAACTCCCTTCTGGTCATGGAAGAAGGAGCCCTTATGGGCTTAATCACCAGACAAACGGTAGAAAAGGCCATCTACCATGAACTGGAAGATGCCCCGGTGAAAGACTACATGAACACTGAGGTGCAGGTTGTAACACCTGATGCCCCCCTGGAAGAGCTAGAGGAAATCATGCTGGAAAAGGGCCAGAGAATGGTCCCCGTGGAAGAAGAAGGCAAAATAGTGGGAGTAGTAACCAGGGGAGAGCTCTTGAGGACCCTTTATAGGGATCTCAGCCTCAAACCCCATCCCTTGAGATCCAAAGAGGAACCTTTCGTGAAAAACGTCAAGGTGCTCATGAAGGAGAGGTTGCCCAAGGAGATCTGGAACTTGATCCAGAAGGCAGGAAAGGTAGCCGAGGATCTGGGCTATAACGCCTACTTAGTAGGGGGGTTCGTCCGGGATCTTCTCCTCAGGGTGCCCAATCTGGATCTGGATCTGGTGGTAGAGGGGGATGGATTAGCCTTCGCCGACAAATTTGCCAAGATCCTGGGGGGCAGGACCAACAAGTACACTAAGTTCAAAACCGCCGTGGTTGTTCTTCCCAACGGTAGAAAGATCGACGTGGCCACAGCTCGCATGGAGTATTATGAAGAGCCAGGGGCTCTGCCCGAAGTCATGGCGGGCTCCCTGAAGCGGGACCTGTATCGCAGGGATTTCACCATCAATGCCATGGCTATAAAGCTGAACAAACCTGAGGCCTTCACCCTCATAGACTTCTTTGGCGGTCAGAGAGATCTGAAGGAGAAGGTGATACGGGTGATCCACAACCTTAGCTTCGTGGAAGACCCTACCAGGGCCTTCAGGGCGGTACGCTTTGAGCAAAGGTACGGCTTCAGGATAGGAGGGCAAACGGCAAGGCTCATTAAGCAGGCCGTGGAGCAGGGTCTCTTTCGTAGGGTGTCAGGGGTTAGGCTCTCCTCTGAGTTAAGGCAGATGCTTTCAGAGAAAGAACCTTTGAGGATGGTGGAGAGAATGGACAAGCTGGGTCTCCTTCCCTTTATCCACCTCAAATTGCGCCTTACTTCATCTATAAGAGACCTTTTTGGAAAGATAGACGAGGTGTTGGCCTGGTACGATCTCCTCTTTATGGAGGAGAAGGCGGCATCTTGGATAATATATATGGCTGCCCTTTTTAAGGACATTCCCACCTCGGAGGTCCAGGCCCTTTCCAAGAGGCTTTCCCTGCCCAAACGGTGCGCCAGGGTTCTCTTAGAGGCCCACAAGAAGACACCCCATGCCGCCAGGTTTTTGGCCAAAGGACTAAAAGACCCCTCTGAGATCTACATCACTCTCAGATCCTTGGCCCTGGAAACCATTCTCTACACCATGGCCTACTCTCCTCACGACGAAGTGAGAAAGGCCATCTCTCTGTATCTGACCCAGCTGAGGAAGGTAAAAACCTCTCTCACCGGGAAAGACCTGGTAGCCATGGGTTTGAAGCCCGGCCCTATCTTCGCCGAGATCCTTGAAAACCTCAAGGTAGGCAGGCTCAGAGGTGAGGTCTCTTCCAAGGAAGAGGAAGTGGCCTTCGTGAACGAAATGCTTGACAAAAAGAAAAAAGGGGATGGATTTTGAAGGCCTTTACCCTTCATGGTCACTTTTATCAGCCCCCTCGGGAGAATCCCTGGCTCTGGGAAGTTGAGCGGCAGGAGTCTGCAAGCCCCTTTCACGATTGGAATGAACGGATCACCCATGAGTGTTACAGAAGGAATATACCCAACTATCCCTTTATCAGCTACAACTTTGGCCCCACACTCCTCGCTTGGCTGGCAGAGAAGGCCCCAGAGGTTTACGAGAAGGTCCTCCAGGGAGACAGGGATAGCCGAGAGACCCGAGGCTACGGGAACGCCATAGCTCAGGCTTACAACCACATTATCCTGCCCTTGGCAAAAGAGAGGGACAAGAGAATCCAGATTGAGTGGGGGATCAGGGACTTCAAAATGAGATTCGGCAGGGATCCCCAGGGCATGTGGCTCCCGGAAATGGCCGTGGACATGAAGACCTTGGAAATCATGACCCAAAGGGGCATAAAGTTCACCATCTTGGCCCCTCATCAAATCGCCCTCTGGAAACCCAAAGCCCAGGGCCCATGGGCTCCTTTTCCAGGGAAATTTTACCCTCTTCCCCTCTACCAAAAGCTACCCGGGGGGAAAGGTATCTACATCTTTGTTTACAATGGGAAGATGGGGGAGACTGTTAGCTTCGGTGAGGCTTTAGAATCTCCCCAGGCCTTCCTTAAACTCGTAGAAGCCCACCTGAAGGGGATAAAACAAGGTCTCCTCCACTTTGCAACTGATGGAGAAACCTTTGGACATCACAAGAAGAAAGGGGCAGAATCATTAAATAGGGTTCTGGCCAGGCTCAAAGATGGGAAGGTAGAGCTCACCAACTACGGGGCCTTTTTGGACCACTGCCCTTCTGTGCCCCAGGCCCAGATTCGGGAGAATACCTCCTGGAGCTGCTCCCATGGGATAGAGCGCTGGAGATCAGACTGCGGATGCGCCACAGGCGGGGACCCGGGTTGGAACCAGAAATGGCGGGCACCCTTCAGAGAGTCCATGGACTGGCTCAAGGAAAAGCTGGACGCTATTTTTGAAGAAGAAGGGGGAAAGTTATTCAAAGATCCGTGGGAGGCCTTCTTAGACTACAGTGAAGTAATGGTTAAGGGCCCAGGGGCCCTTCCGGCCCTTTTAAGGCGTCACCAGGGCAAGGCCCTAACCCCTAAAGAGGCTATAACGGCTGCTAAACTTCTGGAGATGGGACGCATGGGCCAATACATCTTCACCAGCTGTGGCTGGTTCTTTGCCGATATCTCGGGCCTCGAGAGCATCCAGAACATGAGGTTCGCCGCTAGGGCCATAGAGATAGCCCAGGAGGTAGGGGGCACCTACTTAGAAGGGGGATACTTAGACAGACTCTACCAGGCCAAGAGCAATGTGCCAGAGGAGAAAAACGGTTTGGAGATTTACAAAAGGCGGGTGGTGCCCAGTCGCTTCTCTGCCAGAGACATCACAGCCCACTATCTCATCTCCTCCTTTTTAGAGGGGGATCTGGGAGAGAGGGTGATCTTTAGATACCAGTTTATCCCTGGGAAAGTGACATACTTGGAGAGAGAGACTACTTGCCTCTGCATAGGAAGGGTGAAGGCAGTACACCTTGTCTTTCAGGAGGAAGAAGCATTTCTCTTTGCTCTCCTCAAATACCATACAAGAGACCTTCACTGTTCCTTAATCCCATTCAAGGAAGGGATGGAGGGAATGTTGGAAACCCTTAAAGAGGCTTATGAAAGGGGGATAACCTACCTGGTCAGGGAATTGGACAGGGGCTTTGGTTTGAGTTTTTATACCCTGAATAGCCTTATTACCCGGGTATAGTACCACCCTTGATCAACAGGGTACTCCCCACTTCCACCCCTAAGAGCTGAGCCACCACGTCGCACTTTGCCCTCAAGAGGAAATAGATGGCCCGGTGCGCATCATCCAAGGTCTCAAAGTTCCCCTGGCCTTTGCTTATTACCATATCTGCATTAAAAAAGAGATCCTTGAATTCGGGTGTGGACTCTTTCAATAGAGTGCCAGGAACCCGGGAACCCGATTCTATCACCCGAGCCACCTGGTCTATACCCGCCTCTTTAGCATCCTCCAAAGTGACATCGTTTATGATGGGGACAGAGCGAACGGCGAAGATTACCTCCTTTCCCCTCATCTCCTCTATAAGGATCCGGTCAAATACTATCTCTCCGGCATTGTCGCCTATGTACAGGATTTTTCGGGCCCGTTCCAGGTCCTGACGAAAACGGGCATAATGGCTCACCACTAAATCCAGTTTTTCCAGTGCTTCCCCACTCTCCAGCTTAAAGGCTCTACCCACTCCAAAGTCTATGATATTGCCCACAATGGCCACTTTAACGGCCATAAACAGCGAGTCGGGTGCCCTCTTCACCATCTTTTTTAGGTGGGGATAAAGCTCTAAGGCCATTCTGTTACACTTCAGCTTCTTTTCCTTGTAAGGATCGGTAACCCCTAGCCTTTGGGCTATCGTCCCATAAACAACCAGGGAAACCTTGGGGGGAGGGTCTTCGCCTTTATATTGGGCCAACTTACCCATGATCTCCTTTAGTAATGTCTCTTGAAGCTCCTCATCCTTGGTAAGGAGTTTCAAAGTGCTGTAGGTCTGGCGTAAAAAACAGGGATAACACTCGGGATGAATTCTCACTCATCTGCCTCCGTGGTTTTAAGGTTTTATGTATTGTCCTTACTTCCCCAGGGCAAGCCTTTTCTCAGATGGAAAAATTTGCATTTTGCGCACCTTTTGCGTAGGAGTGATGCCAATTAGAACTGAGGGGGCATAGATGTAATATACTGGTAAATAAATAATTACTGCTTTGGCATGTTTTACAACTGCAAGGAATAATAGAGTGGCAGAAAAGGAGGAGGTGGCTCCGTGGTAAAGGGAAGAGACAGCTTAAAAGGCAAAGGAATAGTAGCCTTCACATTGGTGGCTTTCTTTGCCCTGACCTTTGGATGTGCCACTACTGAGAGAACCTATCAAGGAACAGCAGTAGGAGGTGCCTCAGGAGCAAGCATAGGGGCCCTCATAGATAGACATAACCGTTGGAGAGGAGCTGTATTAGGAGCGGCTATAGGCTCTGTAGTAGGGGGAACCCTCACAGAAATCAGCTCTCGAGCTTCCAGGGAAGCGGCAGCGGAAAACAGGACCGTGGTTTACAGAAACCCTGCCCAAGGCACGGTTGTAGAAACCTCCCCCCTTCCCCAAAACAATGCTTCTACCCACTGCCATAAGGTGAGAAGACGTATATGGAAAAACGGTGCTCTAATTAAGGATACTGTGGAAGAGGTATGTGAAAGTGATAAAACCGTAGGATCATACGAATCCTACTGAAAGACCACCCACCCATCCACCTCCCTTCAAGTGGCCGGCCCCAGCCTGGGGCCGGCATTTTTTTAATCTACAAACGAAAGCCTCTCTGAAAGCAAGCAAAAAGGCAGGGAAGTTCTGCCTAATTCAAGCTCTACCTGAAGGCAGACTTGGTGCTATCTACAGGATAAGGAGGATAAAGTTCCCCTGAATCCCCCGACTTGTCTTCCTTGTTCCTCTTGAAGAAGTAGTTGTAGCCTTCCTTAGCACCTATTCCCAACAGGAACCCTCCAGCGGCACCAATAGAGGCCCCTGCCAGGTTGCTGGTGGCGTTATCAGCGGTGACAGCAACACCTATAATAGCCCCTGCTACTGCTCCAGCGGTTCCTTCCTTCCAGTCCCTCTTAACCGTCTCCCTGAAGGAGGCACAACCCACTACGGCCAAGAGGAACAGTACTACAGTTATAAAGGCAATATTCCTCTTCATGGCCACCACCCCCTTTCGCCTAATTGGGAAATTTCCCTTTTTAAAAATATGCCTTTTTAATCTTTTTGGTAGGGTTCATGGAGGGTTGCCCTTGAACATTTTGGAACATACCTTTTTAAGAACAAGATTAGGAGGGAGATAAGATATGTTTATTATGCCCTACGATGCGCCTCCCTGGAGGCCGCCCAGCGAAGCTTATAGCGTCCTCCTCAGGGTTACCCAGGGATGTCCATGGAACAAGTGTGCCTTTTGCGGCATGTACAAGGGTATAAAGTTCCAGGTGAAAAAGCTGGAGGAGATCCGCAGGGATCTGAGGGCCGCCGCTCAGCTTTATGGCCAGGAGGCATCAACCCTCTTCATAGGTGACTCTGACAGCTTAGTGGCAAAGGTGGACTTTCTGGTGGAGGTATTAGGGGTCATCCAAAAGCATTTCCCCTCTCTTAAACGCATCACCAGTTACACCCGGGGAAGAACCCTGGCCAAAAGAAATATAGAGGACCTGAGACGCCTCAGAGAGGCAGGCCTCACCCGTCTTCATGTGGGGTTGGAAACAGGAGACCCCTTACTCTTAGAGTATATCCAGAAGGGACTCACTCCCCGAGAGATAATAGAAGGGAGCTCAAAGGCCATTGAGGCAGGTTTTCAATTGTCCCTTTACGTGCTCCTGGGGATAGGGGGTGAGGACAGATGGGAGGATCACGCCCGGGGAACGGTCCGGGTGCTCAATGCCGTGTCTCCCCACTTCATCCGCTTAAGGACCTTCATCCCTATTCCCGGTACCCTTATGTATAAAAGGATCCAAGAGGGAGAGTTTAAACCAGCATCGCCCCTCACTGTCCTTAAAGAAACCCGGCTCATATTAGAGAACCTAGCATGCTCTTCCCTCTTCTTATCAGATCATGTATCCAACTACGCTTATGTGGAGGGAAAGCTTCCCCAGGACAAAAATGAGATGTTGGAGGAGTTGGATGGTTTCATAGGAGAAGTGGAATCCTCCCCTACCCTCCTCAAGTCATTGGAAGAGAGGCATAGAGAAATCCATCTATAGTTTCGCGCCTCTCCCTTTTCAAGCAAATGCGTGACGAAACTATGCCTCAGGGTATGCATAGAACCTGTTTTGTGAGCCTCGCCTCTAATACTGCACTTTTTAAAGCCTTTTTCAGCGTTGCAGGGTACATATGATGGCATCGAACCTTTACAACAGATCATAATTTGGTTATCAAGGAAATCATACCTAAAAACTCACCTAAATGCTACTTGATATAGAGAGTAAATTAGAATAAAATGTAAATAGGTAGAATAAAGATAAAAGGGGAATAGAAAGGAGGGAAATAATGGAGGTAATTTTTATTATATCAGCAGGTATCATCATTGGCATGTTGCTTCTTGGCCTTATTGTCTGGTTATCAATGCCGCGTATGATGTTGGTTGTACATCAGAGCCGTTATAGCAGTGTTGAGGAAACCTGTAATAAGCTCAAGAATGCTATAGAAGCCAACGGCTGGGAATGCCCTGCAATTCGCAACATGAATATGGCGATGAAAAAACAAGGAGTTGAAATGGAAAAACAGGTATGGATTGTGGAGTTATGTAATGCAAAATATGCCAAGAATGTTCTTACAACGAATCCTGAAGTTTCTACACTTATGCCTTGTGCATGGGGAGTTTATGAAGGGAAAGATGGTAATATTTACATTTCAGGAATGAACACGGGTCTTATGGGTAAAATGTTTGGAGGAAATATCGCCAAAGTTATGGGAGGAAACGTTTCAAAAGATGAGAGGCTAATCCTTAAGGATGTGATTCAAGAATAGGATTACTCTGTCACAACGTAGGGGAGATCTTTCTAACAAGTCACTACACTGTATTTTTGCTCCGCTGATATGTGCACAAAACATTGAGTTGAAGCATCATACATAAAAGAGAGGCAACGGAAAATAGTAATAACACAAAATTTATAAGGAAGTGTAATGAAAAAGAACAAAAAACTCAGTTTAGTAGAAGTAATATCAATGGCTGTTGGCACAATGATAGGTGCCAGCATTTTTTCTATTTTTGGTTTAGGAGCTAAAATTGCAGGGAATGATTTGCCAGAGGCGTTTATGCTTTCGGGTATTTATGCTTTAGTGGTAGCCTACTCATATGCAAAATTAGGAGGGAAAATAATATCAAATGCAGGACCAATCGCTTTTATATTAAAAGGACTTGGAGATAGTATTATAACAGGAGCACTGAGCATACTTATGTGGTTAACTTATGTTGTTTCGATTGCACTTTTTGCTAAAGGTTTTGCAGGTTATTTACTTCCTTTTATACATATTGAATCAACCGCTATTGCCATTGGGATAGTTGAAGTAATTGTTATTTCATTCTTTACAGCACTAAATTTTTTCGGAAGTAAGGCTGTTGGGGAAGCTGAATTTTACATCGTCCTAATTAAAATATTAATTTTATTAGTGTTCATCTTAGGCGGTTTGATGACAATTAACTTGGGAATGATTAAACCGGGATTTGATACAACTCATATAAATGGTTTACTAAACGCATCTGTAATATTTTTTCTTTCTTATATGGGATTTGGACTCATCACAAATGCGTCTGAAAATATAAAAAATCCCCAAAAGAATATTCCTTTAGCAATATATATTAGCATTATATTTGTTATGATTTTCTATATTATGATTTCTCTTGTTACTATTGGAAATCTTCCATTATCAGAAATTATTAAAGCAGAAGAGAATGCTTTAGCTATGGCGGCAAAGCCATTCCTGGGTAATTTTGGGTTTATTCTAATTACAATAGGAGCATTGTTCTCTATCTCATCAGCACTAAATGCCACCATTTTTGGTGGAGCAAATATTGCCTATTCATTAGCAAAAGATGGTGAATTACCAGAATCTTTTGAAAGAAAGGTTTGGTTCAAATCAACTGAAGGTCTCTATATAACTGCTGGACTGAGTCTTTTATTTGCTTTGTTTTTTGATCTAGGAGCAATTGCTTCAATTACCAGCACTGTTTTTACTGTCGTTTATATTTTTGTGTTAATTTCCCATCTAAAATTACGAAAAGGATATGGGGGAAATAAAATACTTCTTGTTATTAACTTAATAATACTTTCTGCTGTCTTTGTCTCGCTAATGAGATATCAATGCAATACCCACAGGAATGCTTTTTATGCTAGTATATTTACATTCGCTGGAGCTTTCATAGTTGAATATATATTTAGAAAATATAAAAAGCGAGGAATAAAATTAGCATATACCCGCAATAAAAATTACACTTCATCTGATTAACGACATAAATAATGAAGGTTGAAGAAGTAAATAAACTTAGTCTTAAATGGAGGTGAGGCGCTTCAAAATACCTAACACACCATATTTAAATCGCTGAGAAGGGTGATAGAAAATGGGGAGAATTTTTAAGGTCGCAAACAACCTTTTCACGACACCCGGCGAAGTAGGTCTGTAGGCAAAGGCCAAGGTCGTTACGTTATTTGGGGGTTTCTTGTTAGAGCCATTGAGGCAATAGGATATCAAACAAAAGGTGCCCTGAAGAGGTGTCCTGATTAGAAAGTTTGTTTACCTTACTACCTCTAACGGGGATGATTTGGCGAGTCTCCCCGCTGGCTGGGTTGATAGGAATCCTCTTCATGTATCATGCGCTATAAATTGATTCCGGGCAGTAGTGGATATTTTACACTGGAATAAAAGGCTCCTTAATCTTCTCCCTGGAATGAAGGCTATCAACCCCACATCTTCAAAGTGTATAGCTGTCCTGAAAGCCTATTTTCACCCCCTCTAAGAACCTCCTGAGGGCTTCGTCACCCCCAAATCCCACCAAAAGAGCAAAGGCGGCGGTCCCTAAGGCATGAACGAAGAGGCTCCTTTTGGAGTAGCCTGGTTCTCCCCTTATCCACCTCCCAAAAGAGGATGTGTGAAAGGGCGATTTCACCCTCTTCATCCACCTTGGAATGGGCCTGCCTCCCTTGGTGAGCATCAGGGCTTCCCTCAGCTCCCCTATAAGGAGGGTAGAAGCAGGGGTAAAGGCATCAACCCCGCACTCCTGGGAGAGAACCTGGGATACCTTCAACTGAACCCACCTTGCCCATCCCTCCTCCCAGGAGCCCCCTCCCCTTCCCTTTTCCCTTAAAAAATGATGGGCCATCTCATGGGCACAGAAGGAAATAAACATCCCTTCCCTGAGATCCCCCATAATCAAATACCCTTTATCTCCTTCCCTCAAGTAACGGCAGTTATGCTCCATGTTTATCCTGATCCTGCGGTAGATGGGAAAGGGAAGATAGAAGAGGCCACATGCAGAAAGCAGAAGAGGGGCCATCTCTCCCAGAGAGAGGAAACCCCGCACGTAGGCTGTGATGACCACACAAAAGAGAAGCACCACTACGCAAAAGACAATGAGAGAAAAGATCATTACACTCTTTGCAAGCTGCCTTCCAAAAGGCAAAAACCTAAGCTCAGGGAGAGGAATCTCATCCTTTACCAAAGAAAGCAATTGGAGATAAACCCTTTTAAAGAGCTCTTCTGCCCGTTCGGGGGTGGTCCTTGGGCCTTTGGGATACCGGCCTTTTGACTCTTCAAGGACCGACCATTGTTCCTTCAGGATAGAAAGAACCTTATCCCAATGGGCCTTTACCAGCACCCCGGGGTGGGAAATCTCCCCTGTGAGATCCTTTGCCTTTTCCACTTCCAGCCCACTCGCCACGTTTTCCATCCCAATATGCCTCTTATCAAAGGGGTTTCCAAGGGGAACGTAACAGGACTTCCCCTAAAATTGGACGAGACAGGAAGGCAGCATGTTCTGAGCACAGGACGTGCCTGCCTATGCGGTGCACGCAGACAGATCTGAGCCGCCGGAACACAAGTCACTGGTTTAAAATCATACCTTGACAGCCCTTTTTCATAGTTGACTGCGGCTTGGTTTTTTGCGAGGCTGTTAACCGTAGTTGGTTCTATCTTGTTTCCGCAATATGCTTAGAGATACTGGACAGCAAGATTGGCAAAAGAGGGGCGTGCTGCCAAGGGGCCTTAACGGCGGTAGCTTGTGCCAAACTCCAGAGGGAGGGTGGTGTATCGAGCCACGTTTTGAATACCCTATCAATAAGTCAAAAGGGAATTGTGTAAGAAATTTGATTGACTTGGACAGGAATAGATGTAAAAATTCGAATAAGTAGAATAAAGATAAAAGGGAATGTTGGCCTTAAGATAGGATCCTCAGAGGAGATATATGGCGCTAATAGACAATATTGATAAATACATCAGTGAAGCTGTTGCTCATTACTGGCGCACACGACGGCTGCAACGAGAAAGACAGAAAAAAAGAGGCGTAAATGATGCTGGACTTAGGGGTGCTGTAACTGGTGGAGCACAAATGGACGGGTTCATTGATCTGTTTACCAGATTAATCATCGAATCTGGTGTCAAAGAAGAATTTATTTTTTACAAGCGCCATTTAGAACTTCCAGGATTTTTCAGGCCAACAAAAGAGTGGGATTTGCTCGTAATTAAAGATGGATGTCTGGTTCTTGCTATTGAGGCGAAATCTCAAGTTGGACCTTCATTTGGCAACAATTTTAACAATAGAACTGAAGAGGCAATGGGGAGTGCTCTAGATTTATGGACCGCTTTTCGAGAGGGGGCCTTCAACGGAGGGAGACAACCATTTCTTGGATATTTTTTCATGCTTGAAGATTGCGAATCATCCAATAGACCTGTTCGCGTAAAAGAACCTCATTTCAAAGTTTTCCCAGAATTTGTTGGCGCTTCCTACATGAAAAGATATGAGATTTTTTGCCGTAAACTGGTATTAGAACGGTATTATACCTCATCATCATTTATTGTTTCAGATAGCTTTCATGGAGAAGATGGAGTTTACAGAGAACCTGCTGTTGACCTTTCTTTTGAAAGTTTTGCAAAAACCTTAAGCTCTCATGTGAGGTCATTTATATGATAAATGAACACATATCAACCATGCATAAATTAGTCAATGGCGATGCTCGGGATTTATCTTTCATTGAGGATGAGAGCATTCACCTTGTACTCACCTCTCCTCCATATTGGAATCTTAAAAAATATAAAGAGAACCCAGATCAACTCGGTCATATTGATCAATATGAGACATTCTTATCTGAATTAGAAAAGGTATGGCGAGAAGTTTATCGTGTTTTGGTTCCAGGAGGACGTCTTGTGTGTGTGGTTGGAGATGTATGTGTATCTAGGCGTGCTTTCGGGCGTCATTTAGTTTTTCCATTGCATGCGGATATTTGCGTAATGTGTCGGAAGATAGGATTTGATAACCTTAACCCAATAATATGGCACAAAATAGCAAACGCAAATTATGAAGTTACTAATGGATCCAAATTTCTTGGAAAACCATATGAACCAAACGCTATTATAAAAAATGATATTGAATTTATTTTAATGCAACGTAAGCCCGGTGGATATCGAAAGCCAACTGCTAAACAAAGAGAATTAAGCAAAATTAATAAAGAGGACTTTAATAATTGGTTCCAGCAAATATGGAACATCCCAGGTGCATCGACAAGAAATCATCCAGCGCCCTTTCCTTTTGACCTGGCATCAAGAATCGTAAGAATGTTTTCTTTTGTAGAAGATACTGTTCTTGATCCACTTTGCGGAACCGGGACAACGATGATTGCAGCATTAAGAAATGGTAGAAATAGTATCGGTGTTGAAATTGAGCCTGAGTATTGCAAAATGGCCGCTCGCCAACTTAAAGCAGAAGCAAGCACCCTATTTAATAAGGTCCATTTAAAATTCGAAAAGGTTGAAAAACAACCTATGGGCCAGCTTCAAGTGTGTGAAGATCGTGCTTTGTATCAGGTACGACCAGCTAGAAAAGTATTAGTATAGGCCAACAAGTCGCTCCACCTGACCGCCATTCCGCGGCACTCCATTAATCATCAGCCGGTTTAACTGTTATAAAAGCATTCATCTGGTCGAGTTTATCCTTGGTAACTCCCTCCACATCGAGCAGGTCATCTACCTTGTGAAACGGTCCATGGATTTCCCTGTACCTCACAATACGGTGGGCCAAATCGCGGCTTATTCCAGGGATTCTTTGAAGCTGTTCAACGGTGGCAGTATTGATATTTACCCTGGTTACCTTTCTAACGCCTTCCGTGGTAAAGATTTCCCAGCTTCCATGCGGGGCCAGAAGAGCAGGAGCAGTCAGGAGAAGTGTTACAAATAGGACCAACACGCTCCAGTTTTTTGTGGCCTTCCCCATCACTCACCTCCCACGGGGTCAAAGCTCTTGTTTAGCCCTTGGAAGAGTTAGCTTTACAAAAAGATGAGGGATAATGGGCGCAAAATCTACTATACACTCTGCTTTTCGTTGTTCAAATCCCCTTTTTCCTGTAAAAACGGATAGCCCAGACTAAACAAGGACTTCCTCCTCCTTTTCACCTACTTCTTTTAGGGTGTAGCCGTAATCCTTTGCAGCCTGGTAAACGATAGCATTTCTGCACAGATGGGGAAAGTTCAGGTTGACTGCGGCTTGGTTTTTTGCGAGG
>WFSI01000137.1 GCA_015486105.1 Aquificota bacterium
TAGCAAATCTATCCTTAAGGAAGAAGTATACTGACAAGACAATTATGGGAAGTACAAAATTATACGGAACCAGTCTATTCCCCATTACCTTAAAATGCGAAATAGATGGGAAGAACGCTGACAGAGGAGTGAGTAATATCACGGATATAATTGCAGCAACTTTATCATTACCACTCACCAATAGTGAAAGCCTATAAACCGCAAAAATATACAGCAAAACTACTGCACAGTAAACTACAAAATACACCTCTTCGACAGGTATACCAAACTTTCTCGAAATCCAGTATAACAATATATGAAAACTGGATTTGATGTACCAAGGCGAAATCATTTGATATTTGAAATCCCTCATATACAAATGGGGGTTAAAGAAGTGTAGAGCAGAAGGAAGCTGAGTGACATGATCTCCCACCCCAAATCTGTAACCCCTCTTTGCCATCATAAAGAAAAAGGAGAAAAACACGGCAAGAGGTTCTATAAGCCTACGGTCACTCACCGATTAGAATCTCCCGGACAAATCGTACCCTCATCTCCCATGTGTAATCCCGGGCCTTGGCGTAACATGGCTTCTACCTCTTTCAGGGCCTTTACCTTAGACTCCTCTCCCAAGGGGATGGAAGATCCAAAATTCTGGTAGAGATGGCCATAGTGGGGCACTATAAGGTTGAACTTGAAACCCCTGTTCCAGCACAGGCCAAAGACCTCCTGGACTTCTTCTACATTCAAGTCGTTGAGGGTAAAATTGACCCCCACCGTGAGCCTTTTAATCCCCAAAGACCTCAAAGCCTCCAAGGTGGATATAACTTTAGAGAAGGCCCCCTCACCCCCCCTACCCCAGTAGCGAGTACTGGAACACTTGCAGCGGAGACTACTACGGGAACACCAGCCAACCTCGCAGTCACTGCTCCAGAGACGTTGGGCTGATCCATAAGGGACGATCAACACCCACCCCCTTCTTCCCTAAATAAGCATGTCAAACTGTCATCCCCTTGGTCTTAAGAAGTTCTATGTAAAGATCAGTTGTAGCCTTTACCATGTGATCAATAGAAAAGCTCTGCTTCACTTTTTCTCTAGCCAGTTTCCCCACTCTAGAAGGTTCTGCACGGTCATACATACACAATTTTAAAACATACTTTAGACTTTCTACATCTCTAACTCCAATTATAAACCCATTAAGCCCATCTTCTATAGCCTCTCTAGCCCCTCCAACATCTGAGGCAATCATTGGAATCGCTGTAGCCATAGATTCCAAGATTACGTTGGAAAACCCTTCTTTTTTCGAAGGCAGCACAGATACATTTGACACTTTTAACAACCTCGCTATATCTGTTCTCTCTCCAAGAAAATGGACATGCTCTAATCCTAAATCTATAACCTTTCTTTCCAACTCCCTCCTATAAAAACCATCTCCAACTACTAAAACTTTGATTCTCTTATTATATTTTTCCAACTCTTTCACTGCCATTAAAAGGTACTTATGTCCTTTTCCTGGCACAATTCTCGCTATTATAATGACTATAAACTCACCTTTAGATATGCCTAGTTCATTCCTATATTTATCTATATCCTCATCTGCAATATTAAACTCTGTTATATCTATTCCATTATAAATCACAACTATATCATCAGCTGGAGCCTTCCCTACCCTGATTAAATTGTCCTTAACAGCATGGGAAACAGCCACTGTTACATCTCTCATGCAGTAAAAAATCCTATCAGTCAACCTCTGTCTCTTATTACTCCATTTATCTATATTGTGAACATTCGATATAATTACTTGAACTCCTGCCATCTTAGCCGCTAAAACTCCAGATATATTTGCTCTATACATATGCGTATGTACTATATCTATCTTCCTTTTTCTGAGATAGTTTGCCAACCTCCAAAGGCTATAGGGATGTAGTCTACTCCTGACTGGAATCAAAGAAACCGGTATCCCCTCTTCCTCGAAAGATCGAGCCAACTTTCCCATAGAATTGATACATATAACTTCTACTTCAAAACACTTCTTCAACTCTTTTAAAACAGCTAATAGCCTTTTCTCCACGCCTCCTACTGCAAGATGAGATATTATTCTCGCCACCTTTGGTTTATAATTATTCATTTTAATGCCCCACTGCTAATTTTAGGATATATCTCGGGCCCTTTCCAAATCCTCGGGAAAGTCAATCTCAATCCAAGGAAGACCCCTTACATCTACAGTGTGAATGGGATGAAAGGGGAGCATCTCCCGAAAGGCAGCAGGCATCCAGAGATTGACCTCTCCCCTCTCCATCATAACCCTCACCACCTCCATGAGAATGGCTAGGGCCCCTGAAGAGGACCACCCCCCAGATTCTCACCGTGGGCGTCTTGGAAAGGAAGATCCTTTCGGATATCCACTACCTTAGATCCCTCAAGGGCTACTTTCATGGTCTCCTCATCCAAAACAGCCCCTGTATCCATGGCCAGGACTCCAGGGTACCCCGAGCCCAAAAGTCGATCTATCACTTCTCTGGGAAAGAGCACATCTCCGTTTATGATAAGTACAGCCTCTTCCAAGAGATCCAGGGTCAGATAGAAAGAGTAAATGGAGTTGGTTCTATCGTACTCCTTGTTCACTATGTAAGAGACCCTGTCCTTCAGGAGGGCTTCTATCCTCTCTCTGCCGTGGCCCACTACCACCATGATCTCCTCTACCCCCACCTCTTCCAGGAGCCCTACCTAATACTCCAGAATAGTCAGGCCCGTGGTGCCGTTGAGGGGTAACAGGGCCTTGGGTATCTTCTGGGTAAGGGGTAAAAGCCGTCTCCCCTGCCCAGCTACCAATATCACTGTCTGGAGGCTCATGGGACCGTCCTCTCCTTCCCTATTCATCAAGGAGTTCCCTTATCACATCCACAGCCTTCTGGGTAGCATGACCAGGATTGTAGAAGAGATGAGCAGCCATCTTCCTCCTCACATCGGAATAGGTCTCGGGGTGGTCTAAGGCTTCTATCAGGGTACCCCTAAAGCTCTCTTTATCCTTTACCAAAGGACCGGCGGCGAAACCCCAGGTCTTCAGATCTATGCTGTGACCATAACGCTCCTCATAGTCCAAAGTCTGTAGATAGAGCAGAGGCCTGTCCAAATAAACAACCCGAATCTTATCAGGGGGCACCTCAGAGCCCACAAGAGTCTCCTTCACTGCATAGGCCACAGCGGCTATCCAAAAAACCCTGGGAGACTTCATTATCCACCTAATAAGCCTCCTGGGCCGGTATGTGGTGCCCCTCTGGGCCACCAAGGGCACATCCAAACCCATCAAAGAGAAAAAGACAAAGCGCAAAGCCGGATCCCTATGGGCATGGATCACATGAAATCCACCTTCAGTCACGAAGCGCCTGAAGGAGAGCATGGCATGGAGATTTAAACCATCCATGGGAAAAAGGGCCACAGTAAAACCCTCCTTCCTCAACTGGGTTATACCCTGTTCGCCCTCCTGGGATCCCTTGTTAAAAACCAATGTAACCTGATGCCCCCGGCCCTGCAACGCCCGGGCCAGCCTCACCATCTGAATGGCTCCTCCCCTTGTCACCCTTTTGTGGGTAGCCACCTGAAGGATCTTCATGCCCAAGACCTACTTTGACCCCTTCAAGACGCTCAAGTATAACTCCTCTGTTACTTCCACTCCCCTACGCCCATCAAAGAGACGCCTTGTTCTAACCTCAGCATTCCTCCCCATCTTCTTCCTTGTTTCGGGATCCAACAACTCTGTGAGGGCTCGGCTCATAGCCTCCACATCCCAGGGGGACACTATAAACCCCGTCTTTCCATCCACCACCACCTCAGGCAAGGCACCCACCCGAGTAGCCACCATGGGCTTACCTGTAGCTCCCGCCTCTAAGGCCACACGGCTGGATCCCTCGGAACCAACGGAGGCCAGCACTGCCACATCCAAGGCCGCTAATACCCTTTCCACATCCTCCCTGGGCCCCAAAAGATGGATTCTCTCCTCAAGGCCCCTAGACTTTACCCAATCCCTAA
>WFSI01000138.1 GCA_015486105.1 Aquificota bacterium
CCCCCCTCTTTAATAAGGCATCCCCCTCTTCCCACCCCAAAGTAAAGGGGAGACCAACCATCACCTGCTCAAGTTCCCTCTCTCCCTCTCTTACCCTACTCTCCTCCAGCAAAATCAACCCCATTTTTAACTTCGCTTGAGAGACCCTATCAGCTCGAGGATAAAGGGTGGATAATTCTTTCAAAGTGTAAACGGCCTGGGTCCTGAGACCCCTATTCTCTTCCATGAGGGCCACATAGTAGAGGGCATCGTCAGCCAAAGGATGATGGGGATGGGCCTTCATGAAAGACCTGAAAAGGGCTCGGGCTTGGGCTCCATGCCCTCTAACCATCTCCAAATAGGCCCTCTGGAAGGATAAAGGGAACCATGGTTTAGAAGAAAAGAGGCGGGTCACAGCCCCTCGGGGATGGGCAGGTGCAAGAGGTAAAGGACGTGATGAAGCACTCCTCATAGCCAACAGAGCCCCCAAAGCATCGTCCTTCACCTCCTTCAAGCACAGTTCCTCCCTCAAAAGGATACTTTTCACCCTCTCCTTTGAAGGGGGAAGGGAAGTAGAAACCGATGCACAACCCCACACAAAAAACAGCAACAAGGTAAAAACAAAGGACCTCAGACCGCCACCTCCTTGAAAAGGGCATCCCTCATGGAAACAACCTCCTCTATAGCCTGCTCAATAGAAACATCCCTGGGCCTTTCTTCCCTCCGGAGTTTCACCTCACAGAGGCCCTTCTTGATTCCTCTCTCCCCTAAGGTGACCCGTATAGGCATCCCTATAAGATCTGCATCCTTAAACTTCACCCCTGCCCTCTCATCCCTATCATCCAAAAGCACCTCTACCCCCCTTTCCAGAAGTCTATGGTACAGCCCTTCAGCGGCATTACGTATGTCGGCCCTTTCCCAATTAGTGGGCAAAAGGTAACACTGAAAAGGGGCAATGGAGATGGGCCAAATTATGCCATCGTCATCGTGACTCTGTTCAATGGCCGATGCAGCCGTTCTGGTAACCCCAATGCCATAGCAACCCATAACAAAGGGGCGTTCCTGGCCCTTCTCATCCAGAAACCGGGCCCCCATGGCCTCGCTGTACTTGGTGCCCAACTTGAAGATGTGGCCTACCTCAATGCCCTTGGAAAACTCCAAGGCTGTCCCACATCGGTGGCACCGGTCCCCAGGCCTGGCCTTCACAATGTCTCCCGCCACATCCCACGAGAAATCCCTTCCAGGAGTGGCATTAACAAAGTGGTAGTCCTCTTCGTTGGCCCCCACAACTACGTTCCCCATCCCATCTAAAGTTCTATCAGCCACCAACTTCACCCCTTTCAAGCCTACAGGACCAGCAAAACCCACAGGGGCCCCTGTAATCTCCTCTACATGAACAGAAGCCGCCAGTTCTAACTCCTCCACTCCAAGCAAGTGAAGGACCTTAGTCTCATTCACCTCCCGGTCTCCAGGTACCATAAGGGCCACAAACCCTTTCTCCGTTTGGTAAAGAAGGGTTTTAATCAGGCAAGAAGGGGATACACCCAGAAAACCTGTCACCTCCTCCACCGTTTTCATGTTTGGGGTATAGACCTTCTCCAAAGGTTTCTCACCCTCGTCCCATTTGCCCTTGGAAGGCTGAAACTCTGCCCTCTCCAGATTGGCAGCATAGCCACACCTACAGCATCTCACAATAACATCCTCTCCGGTTTCCGCCCACACCATAAACTCATGGGACACATCCCCCCCAATGGCACCCGTATCGGCCTCCACTGCGGTGAACCTGAGGCCACAGCGGGTGAAGATCCTGGAATAGGCGTCATACATATCCTGATAGCTCCTGCTAAGGCCCCTTTCGTCAGCGTCAAAACTGTATGCATCCTTCATAACGAACTCCCGAGCTCTCATAAGACCAAAGCGGGGACGGGTCTCGTCCCGGAACTTCACGTGGATCTGGTAAAGGTTAACGGGAAGCTGACGATAGGAACGCAACTCATTACGCACCAGATCCGTAATCACCTCTTCATGGGTGGGGCCCAGGCAGAATTCCCTTTCTCCCCTGTCCTTGAAACGGAGAAGCTCTTTACCAAACCGGTCCCAACGCCCTGTCTCTCTCCAAAGCTCAGCGGGCTGGACTACGGGAAGAAAAACCTCCAAGGCTCCTTTGGCATTCATCTCTTGGCGAATAATTTCCTCCACCTTCCTCACCACCCTGTAACCCAAGGGGAGGAAAGAATAGATCCCCGAAGCCAGCTTGCGGATCATCCCCCCTCGCAGCATGAGCTGGTGGCTAAGAATCTCTGCTTCAGCCGGCTTCTCTCTCAAGGTAGGCATGTAGTAACTTGTGAGCCTCATAAACCCCCCTCTGTCCAGTCCTCTCCCATATCCTCATCGTCTATATCTTCCACGGCATAGACGGTGTCCAGGGTACGGGACAAAAGTTCACCCATATCCTTCAGCAATCTGATATGATCCATGAGACTGGAAAGATCCTCGGGTATCCCCTCCTTCAGCATGGCCTTACAGGCCGAAACCACGTGGATAAGGGACAACTCTGAATAAAGCCCCACCGTCTCCCTTACCAGTTTCTTGTCCAGCATCAGACCCTCCTCTTAAAGAGCTTCTCCACCTCTCCCCTGGAAAGTATAACCGCTACAGGACGCCCATGGGGACAGGTAAGACCCAAGCCCCTGGAAATCAGATAATCCATAAGACGCTCAACCTGAGTTACGGTCAAGGGGTCACCAGCCTTCACAGCCCCCTTACATGCCAAGGTAGCCGCCCGTCTCATCATCTCCTCCTGGCCACCATCCACCTTTTCCAACATAGATCCAATGAAGGAACACGCATCCCCTTGAAACCACTGAGGCACCCCTTTTATTTCACACACCCCACTCCCTTTCAATTGGAAGCGAAAACCCATCTCCTCCAAGGCATCCAAAATATGAGGAGGGGGCTCGGATTCCATAGGTACCTCTAAAGGCACCAAAAGAAGGCGTACCCCTCTTCCCCCACCCCACTCCTTCCTGATAGCATCATAAAGCATCCTTTCATGGAGGGCATGCTTATCCACCATAACCAGATCCCCATCCATCTCCAAAAGGAGAAAGACGCCTCCATACTCCCCCAGAAATCGCCAGGGCAAAGGGGCCAACCCCAGAGCAACCTCCCTAACGCCTCCCCCCCTTGGAAGGAAGCCTTCAGGGTAGAAAGCGAATGGGACCGAGGAAGATGGAAAAGGATAGGGGTAATTATCGCCTTTCAAAAGAGAAACGCTCCAATCCCTGATCAAGGTCAGAACATCCCGCAAAAGACGAAATTTCACCTCCCTTTTAGCAGGATGAACATTCACATCCACCTCCTTGGGGGGAAGGGTAAGGAAAAGGAGGGCCATGGGATACTCCCCCTTCACCAACTGGCCCCGTAGGGTCTCCATGAGGGCCATAACAAGGAAGCGATCCTTCACAGGACGTCCATTGACAAAAAAGAAGAGGTACTTAGCGTCTCTTCGGGTAAAGGCAGGATGGGTCATGAGGCCTTCCAAGGCCATAGGTCCCCTCTCTAACTGGCCATGGAGAAGATCCTGGGGTTTTACTTTCCAAAGGGCAGCCACCCGTTCTTCCAAAGAGGCAGAGGTAACATCTAAAACTACCCTACCCCCCTCTCTCAAGGTGAAATGAACCCCGGGATATGCCAATGCATACTCCCGCACAGTTCTGAGGATATAGGCCATCTCCGTAGAAGGGGACCTCATGAACCTCCTCCTGGCTCTGAGATTGAAGAATAGATCCCTCACTTCCACAGTTGTACCCTGCCTCCGAGGCCTTTTGGAAATCCCCTTCGAGGTTCCACCTTCCACCCCCACCACAGTGGCTAACTCCTTAGTGCTGGTGATGAGGGTAAAACGAGAGACAGAAGAGATGGCATGAAGGGCCTCCCCCCGAAAGCCCAGTGTCTGGATGGAAGAGAGATCATTCAAAGTAGAGATCTTACTGGTAGAGTACTCCTCTAAAGCCAAGAGGGCATCTTCCTCATCCATGCCCTCACCGTCGTCCGCCACCCTCACCAAGGCCAATCCTCCTCTCTCCACCTCAACCTCCACCCTGGTAGCTCCTGCATCCAAGCTATTCTCCACAAGCTCCTTCACCACAGAAGCAGGACGTTCCACCACCTCACCAGCAGCTATTTTGCTCACCAAGGCAGGGGACAAGGACCTCACCTTGGCCATCACTCCACCTCCACTTTTACAGGACACGTCCCGCACTGGGGATCCCTGGCCCTGCAGTAGCCCTTCCCCAGCTCCACCAATAAGGCATGATACTCCTTAAAAAGCTCCACATCACCTGGGAGGGTATCCATAAACAACCTTTGAATATCTCCATAGGACTCCGATCCCCGAATGAGGCCACACCTTTTGAGGATTCTTTTAGTATAAGCATCCACCACAAAAAAGGGCTTCCCTAAAGCATAGAGGAGTATAGAATCAGCCGTTTCTTCCCCTACCCCATGAAGAGAAAGGAGATCCCTTCTCAGCTCCCATCCAGGTTTCAGACCCATGGTCTCTACATCTCCCTTGAATTCCTTCATAATATACACCACCAAGGCCTTGAGACGAGCAGCCTTCACCCGAAAAAAACCAGAGGGCCTTATGAGTCTCTCCAACTGGAAAACATCCAAAGAAGATATAACTTTGGGATCCAATGCCTCTGCCTCCTCCAGATGCTTTACAGCCTTCTCCACATTGCTCCAAGCGGTATTCTGGGTGAGAATGGCCCCCACCATAACCTCAAAGGGAGTCTTGGCAGGCCACCAAAACTGAGGCCCAAAGTGGCTCAGGAGTCTGTAGAACAGGTAGAGCAAGCCAGGGCCCCCTCCACCAGGGGTACCACCCGTTCCACCGCCTCCACAGTGGAGCAAGAAAGATCGCAACCAGCAGCGGCTTTATGGCCACCTCCTCCCAAAGAAGAGGCTATAACAGCCACATCCACCCTCCCCTTGGAGCGCAAACTCACTTTTACCCCCGAGTCTGTCTCCCTAAAGAGAAGGGCCACCTCCACCCCCTTAATAGACTTGGGAAAGTTTACAAACTCCTCAGTATCTTCCGGACCTGTATCCGTCTCCCCCATCATAGCCCGGGTAACCACCACCCAAGCCAACCTACCTTCACAAGACAGAACAAGGGTACTAAGGGTAAGGCCCAAAAGGTGCATTCTACCAGGGGAGTAGCTCTCATACACATGGGTAGCCACGTGGTAGGGAGAAACCCCCATTTTTACTAAGCGGCTCCCGTAAAGGAGACTCAAGGCCGTTGTATTGGCAAACCTATACCCCCCTGTATCAGTGAAAATAGCGGTATAGAGGCAAGTAGCCATATCAAGAGTAAGGGGAAGTCCCCACCTTTCCAGGAGACGAAAAATGATTTCCCCTGTGGCAGAGGCCTGGGGTTCCACCAGATTCAGATCCCCCCATCGGGCATTGGTAGGGTGATGATCTATATTGATCACCAACCCAGGAGGCCTCTTCCAAAGGAAAGGAAGGCGGCCCAAATCACTGGAATCTATGCCCACCGAAATAGGATAAAAAGAGACATCCCCCTCCCTCCTCACCTTGGTTATCCTTTCCCACTGGGGAAGAAAGCGATAAAAGTAGGGCACCTCATCCCAGCAGTATATGAAGGTATCTTTAGCCTGTGACTCCAAAGCCATGGACAGGGCCAAGGCTGAGCCCAGGGCATCACCATCGGGGCTCTTGTGGATGAAAAGGGTAACACCTGGAGCCTTCTCCAGTTCATGGATAATGGTATCATATAGATCCAAGATCAGTCCCCTTTCCGTATTTTCTCCAAGAGTTCCCCTATCCTCAGGCTGTGCTCCAGATTCCTGTCCACCTTGAAGCGCAAACGCGGAATTTTCCTTATCCTGAGCCCTCTACCCAACTGGCCCTGGATGTAACCCGCCGCATGTTCCAAAGCCCGGAGGGTATCTTCCTTCTCCTCTTCAGAACCCATAACGGAAAAGTAAACCGTGGCAAAGCCCAGATCCCGGGTCACCTCCACCTTGGTTATGGTTACAAAACCTACCCGAGGATCCTTAACGCGACCCTCCACCAACATCCGAGAGAGCTCTTCCCTAAAAAGCTCTTGCAGCCTCTCTATTCTATGATGTCCCTTCATCACAGTATCTCTATAACATAATCCACCAAATAGGCCCTCCCCTCAGAATCCACAAAGCTGATTACTTGATCCATCACCTGATTGGCATGCCTCTTAGTGTTGGTAACGTAAGCCACCCCCAGCACAGCCCTCCGGCGATTGTCCATCTCCTCCACCTCAGCCACTGAAACCTGGAACCTGTTCCTCAAGCGGTCCTTCAAACTCTTGACCACCATCCTCTTACCCTTCAAGCTGCTATTACTGGGAATCTCCAACACCAATCTACAGCTCCCTATAAACATGGCACCACCCGGACAAGAAAAGAGGCCTGTTAGAGATAAAACCAGGTTATTATAGCTTCCTGGCTATCTCCTCCAACTCATAGGCCTCAATAATATCCCCTTCTTTTATATCATTAAAGTCCTGAAGACCCATTCCACACTCATACCCAGCAGCCACTTCCCTTACATCCTCTTTAAATCTCTTTAGGGAAGCCAAGCTACCCTCGTAAACCACCACCCCATCCCTAATTAGGCGTATCTTAGCGCTTCGGGTGATCTTCCCCTCCTGGACATAGCAGCCAGCCACCTTTCCCACCTTGGGCACCTGGAAAACTTGCCGCACATCTGCCCTGCCCAAAATCACCTCCTGATACTCAGGCTCCAGCATACCTTCCATGACCTTCTCTACATCCTCCAAGAGGGCGTATATCACCCTATAAAGGCGAATCTCTATCCCTTCCTTCTCTGCAGCCCTCCTTGCCTGGGTATCAGGCCTCACATTGAAACCAACGATTACCGCCTTAGAAGCCGAAGCCAGCATAACATCCGACTCGTTGATACCTCCCACCCCAGCATGAACCACATGGACCTTCACCTCATCAGTAGAGAGCTTTTTCAAAGAATCTTTCAAGGCCTCCAAGGAACCTTGAACATCAGCCTTGAGAAGGACTCGAAACTCCTTGGCCTCCCCCTCTGCCAGTTGACGCATAAGTTCCTCTAAGGAAACCCGGGGTTTACCCATCTGAATTTCCCTAGCCTTTCCTTGGCGCTCTGCGCTGATGGCTCTGGCCTTGCGCTCATTCTGCACCACCATAAAAGGTTCACCAGCTAAGGGAACCCCTGTAAGACCCAAGACCTCCACAGGCACTGAGGGCCCCGTCTCCTTCACAGGTTTCCCCTGGAAGTCCAGCATGGCCCGGACCTTCCCCCAATGAAGCCCCACTACCAAGGCATCACTCCTGTGCAGGGTCCCCTCCCTCACCAAGAACGTGGCCACAGGTCCCCTTTTAGGATCCAATTTCGCCTCCAACACCGTCCCCTTGGCAGGCCTATGGGGATCAGCCTTCAACTCTAACATCTCCGCTTGGAGAAGAACCATCTCTAAAAGCTCCTTCACATTGGTCCCTTGCTTAGCCGAAATCTCCACAAAGATAGTCTCTCCCCCCCATTCTTCGGGAATGAGGCCATGCTGAGCCAGGTCCTGTTTTACCCTATCAGGGTTGGCATTGGGTTTATCAATCTTATTTATGGCCACAATAATGGGTACCCCCGCCGCCTTGGCATGGTTGATAGCCTCCACGGTTTGGGGCATCACCCCATCATCAGCCGCCACCACCAGAATGACCAAATCTGTTACCTGGGCCCCCCGGGCCCTCATAGTAGTAAAAGCGTGGTGACCCGGGGTATCTATAAAAGTGATCTCCCCCTCAGGAAGGATCACCCGGTAAGCCCCTATATGCTGAGTTATACCCCCAGCTTCCCTTTCTGCAACGCTGGTACTTCGGATATAGTCCAAAAGGGTGGTCTTTCCATGGTCCACATGGCCCATAACCGTTACCACCGGCGCCCTGGGCTCCAACCCCTCTTCCTCCACCGTTTCCTCTTCCCCCAGTTCTCCTCCCTCTTTTAACACCTCAAAACCAAACTCCTGGGCCACAGCAGTAGCCAGATCATAGGGGACCACTGTACTTTCCTCGGCAGCCATACCCTTCTTCCAAAGGACCTCTACTACCTGATCTACATCCTCCTGAATAATAGCGGCCAGTTCCCCTACAGAAAGGGCTTCGGGAAGGTAAGCTACTCCAGCTTCCATATCCACCCTCCCAGGAAGCACCTCCTGCTCTTCCATGTACTCCTCCTCCCTTCTCCTCTTCTTCCTCCTCTTTGGTCTGGCCCTGGGCCTGTAAATATAGGGAGAACTCACATCTTTGGAAGGAGCAGCCTTCTTCCCGGGATAAACCTTCTTTGCTGCTTCCTCCTTGGGTTTAGCCTCGGTGGGTTTCCTCTCTATTTCTATAACCTTAGAGGACTCTGGCTTCTCTTTAGCCTCCGACAGTGGCTTCTCTTCCCTTTCCGGGATTTCCTTCTTATCCTCGACCTTTTTGACTACCCTTTTCCTGGCCTTCTCTACCTTCTTAAGGAGGGCCTTCTTCTTGACCGAAGGCTTGGGTTTCAGGGCATCAGCCAGGCGCTGGGCCTCTTCAGCAGTCACAGAACTCCAATGGTTGGTCAGTTCAATGCCCAACTCTCTCAGCTTTGCCAGGGCCTCTTTGCTGGTGATGCCCAACTCCCGGGCCAGCTGATACACCCTTATCTTACCTGTGACTCCTCTGGCCATGTTCCCCATTCCCCCTTTCAATCTGCCGCAACTTTTCTGCCACAAAGAAGAGCCTTCGGGCAAGGCCCATCTCCGTGACGGCCAAGACCCCCACAGGCCTAACAGAGAAGGCTTCGCCGTATTCCTCCAACTTCCCCACCTCCACTAAGGGCACCATAGGATTCTCAAAGATCCTTTTGCTCCGATTAGAAAGATCCTCTGCCAAAAGAAGAAGGCACACCCTTCCCCTCTTCAACTCCTTCTCCACCGCTTCTCTTCCCATAATGAGACGACCCACCTTTCTGCAGAAATGAAGAAGAGAAAAGAAGCGATCCCTATGGGTCTCATAGATTAGCGACTCCAAAGCCTCAGGGGTTATCCCCTCCAACCTCCTCTTCAAGGCTTTGGATACCCTCCCCTTTTTCACAGCCTCTCTCATGCACTCCCTCCTGGGGCAGAGATAAACGCCTCTGCCTTCCAGCCTTTGATCCACATCCACTAATAAACCACCGCCTTCAGGAGCAACCAGCCTCACCAACTCCTCCTTGCTCCCCTTTTTTAGGCATGCAACACAGGTCCTCTCAGGCCTCCTCTTCAATCTCCTCCATCCTCACTTCAGAAGCAGGTCTGATATCGATCTTCCAGCCCGTGAGCTTGGCAGCCAATCTCACATTCTGACCCTTCTTCCCAATGGCCAAAGAGAACTGATCATCGTCCACCACTACAAAGGCCTCTTGGTTCTCCTCGTCCAACTCAATTTTCTTCACAATAGCGGGTTTCAGGGCATTCATGATAAAAGTCTTGGAATCATCTGAATACTGGACAACATCAATGTTCTCCCCTTGAAGCTCCCGAACAATCCCTTGAACCCTGGCCCCCCTTATTCCTACACAAGCACCCACACCATCTATGTCAGGGTCTCTGGAGACAACAGCCACCTTGGAACGTTCTCCAGGTTCTCGAGCCGTGGCTTTCAGTTCCACCAAACCGCTCATCACCTCAGGCATCTCCCTCTCGAAGAGACGAGTCAAGAGCCGGGGATGAGTCCTAGACAAAACCACCCGAGGTCCCTTGCCCGTTTTTCTCACCTCTACCACATAAAACTTCAGGGTGTCTCCCCTCCTGTAGCGCTCTCCCCTTACCTGTTCCTTAGGAGGAAGAATACCCTCACCCTTACCCAAATCCACAATAACGCTTCCCTTTTCATCCCGAATGATCTGACCAGAAACGATATCGCCCTCTCTACCCTTATAAGTCTTATAGACCATATCCCTCTCAGCTTCCCGGAGCTTTTGAATCATCACCTGCTTAGCAGTCTGAGCGGCTATCCTGCCAAAATCAGAAATGATGTATGGAACCCTAACCTTATCTCCCAACCCTGCCTGGGGATCTATCTCCCTGGCCTCCTCCAGGGAAATCTCCCTCTTAGGGTCCTCCACCTTATCCACAACATCCTTCAGCTGATATACCGTGGCCTTTCCCTGAGACAGGTCAAACTTCACATCCAAATCTATCCCAGGAGGAGCCTTCTTCCTGGCAGCAGAAAGAAGGGCCATCTCAAGGGCTTCCACCAGCACCTCTCTCCCAATGCCCTTCTCTTGCTCTAGCTGCTCAAAGAGGTAAAGCATCTCCTTCTGTCTCATGGCTCCTCCTATAGGTCTTCAAAATCCAAACGGGCCCGAGCCACCTCTTCATAGGCCACCCTCACTTCACCCTCTTTTGTCATCAGGGTAAATCCCTCCTCATCAGCCGTCACCAAGGTACCCAAAAGGGTTCTGCCCTTGCCCCTTTCCCCCTTAAGCACCACCTTTGCCAGGCTCCCCAAGCTCTTTCTATAATGGTTTTTCTCCCTCAACTCCCGGGTGAGCCCAGGGGAGGAAACCTCAAGAAAATAACGGGTGGTGATAAGATCCTCCACATCCAAAAGGTCACTAATCTGAAGGCTCACCTTCTCACAGTCCCCCAGGGTAACGCCACCTTCTCGGTCTATATACACCCTCAAATAGCTCTGCTTCCCTCCAGGTTTCCACTCCACATCATAGAGCTCCAAGCCTTCCTCTTCTAAAACGGGCTCTACCAGCTCTATCACCCTCTTCTCTATATCTTCCTTAGCGCCCATATCCTCCCTTTCACCAAATAAAAAAGTGGGCCTCGGCCCACTTCCAGGCCTCTATATCTTTGTTATTAGAGATATACGAAAACTCTTTTGTTTGCAAGGTTTCGATCGCAAAGCCTCCCTTGAAAGAGGCCATCGAAACAGGCAAGGATCAAAACTTTGTAGGCCAGTTGGCCAAGAGGTGTCTACCCATCCCTTGGTCCTTAGAGTTGCGGACCATCTCCAACACCTCCATCAGGTACTTCCTGGTCTCTCTGGGATCTATAATATCCTGAATATAGAACTCCTGAGCCAAGGGATAGGCGCTGGAGTCCTGGATCATATCATCCACCAAGGCCTGCCTCTCCTCTGGAGGAAGGGTACCGTAGGCCACATCTACTGCTGTCTCCGGAGCCAGAAACCCTACCTCCGCCGTAGGCCAGGCTACTATGAAGTCGGGTCCTGCGCTGGGCCCGCACATACTGAACATAGCCTGCCCATAGCTCTTCCTCACTATGACAGAGATCTTGGGAACAGTCACCTGGGCCAAAGCGTGGAGGGCATTAGTCACCTTGGCCCCTACCTTCTTTCTCTCCGCCTCCCTACCCACCAGAAATCCAGGGGTGTCGTGGAGAAATACAAGGGGAATATTGAATGAGTCGCACAGACACAGGAAACTAATCATCTTATCCAAGGCCTGGGTGTCCATGGCTCCACCCTTCACTACAGGTTGGTTGGCTACGAAGCCTACTACATGGCCCCCAACCCTTCCCAGGCAGGTAATCAAAGTCCTGCCGAAGAGTGGCTTCAGGTCGAAGAACTCTCCCCTGTCCAACAGCACCTTTATGATCTCGTACATATCGTAGGGTCGGGTCCTCTCAGTAGGTAAGATGTCCAGAATGGTCTCCTGGGATTGGTGGGACAACCGGGAGAAGGCGTGGTAAGGTGGCAACTTCCCTATGTGATCAGGCATGTAGTCTAAAAACGCTTTGACAGTTTCAAGACACTCCCCTTCATCCTCCACCACCCGATCCACCATGCCCGTGACTTCAACATGAACCTGCCATCCCCCCATTTCTTCATCGTCATAGGTAGCCCCAATAGACCTCCTGAGGGCCCGACTGCCGGATATAGACAAGGTACAACCCTTCACCTGCACCACAAAATCCGACAGGCAAGCCTGCCACATGGGCACACCGTTACACTGGCCCATAACAGCCATTACCCAGGGAGACTGACGGATGCGGGAATATTGGGGGAAAATGGCTCTCTCTCCCCCCGGGCATAAAGATGCAATCCTGTACCCTTGAATATCGGGCACCCTGCCCCCTCCAGACTCCCCAAGCCATATGAGAGGTAAGCCCATCCTGTTAGATCGATCCTTCATGTGATGGGCCTTCTTAGAGTAAACTCGGGCATTGGTAGAAGCCAGCACGGTGAAATCATTGGCCACCACAGCCACCAGCCGGCCACTTATGGTACCGTAACCAGTGATGAGACCGTCCGCAGGGGTTTTGTCCTCCATCCCTGGCACATCCGAGGTGGCCAGAAGCCCCACTTCTGAAAAAGAGCCTGAGTCCAGGAGCCTGGCTATACGCTCCCGAGCCGTGAGTCTTCCCCTCCGATGCTGGCGGGCCACCTTTTCGGCCCCTCCCTGTTGTAAGGCCTTATCCTTCCTGGATCCTAACTCCCCGATAAAATCATCCACAGCCATCTTGCCCCTCCGAGATGGGATAATTCTATTTTAGAGACTCGGTAACAGCTTTACAATTTAGATCTGTGCCTATTTCTCAGTCCTCTGAACCCTCCTGTGACTTTATCTAACCTCCCTTCTCTAAGGTGAAGAGCCCCTCCTCAAACCCCTCTAAACGCATGAGGAGATGGGTGGCCTCCTATTCCCCATAGAAGTGCTTAAGCTTTATAACCAGCTCCTTGGGAAAGAAGTAAGTCCAGAAGGCATACTCCAGAAAATCCTTGGGCCTTGGCCAAGAAAAGACTGCCACCTCCTTCAGGACCCTTTGTGGTTCCAAAGAACCTCTGCAGTCCCCATTCTTTGATCTTGGCAGGCGGACCCTCACCATCAGATGAGGTACGCCCCTCTTCTGGAGCCAGGCGGAGAAGAAGGCCTCAAGGTTTCGGCCCAAGGCCTTCTCCATAAGGATATCTATCCCCTGCCGCCCTACCTCCTTAAAGGGGTCACCACCGGGGGCATGGTCTAACTGGGATAAGAAAAGTGGAAGGTATGGGTAGTTTCGGTCCCCCCTTCTTATGGGTCACCCTGTCCATGGAAGTAAAGGGAGTAAGTTCAGATGGAAGGGTGATTGTGAGTCGGTAGAAGGCTAAACCATCAGAATGGGGAAACCGGTTGCTGGGCAAGACTATGCCCTCTGATCCTATGTAGCTCCCTGTAATAGGGTCCTGAAAGGTAGCAGAAAAGTCGAAGGTGAGCTTTTGAGGCTCAGAACAGGCCCTCCTTGGAGCCCCTCACTTTTACAGGAGAATCTGCCACCAAGCATACCTTTTTGCCGGCAGGGATGAGAATAGTCACCCACCGCGTCAGCCGATAGGCCCCCAGGTCAAACTAAGCCTGGACATCGACCTGAGTAGTCTGCACATTCTGGCCCAGCTCCGAAGAAGGAGTACCAGGAGCAATGCCAATATCGTCAATAAGAAAAGCCTTCCCCCCATGGAGTGATCCTTCATTTTCTTCACCCTTCGACTTTTTTGAAACCGTTACAGGTTAGCCCCCAGAGATAAAATATGCAAAAATACAGTGCCAGTGGCAAAGTTTGCTCTCCCAAAACCGCAAAGCCCTATTCCGAGAAGTGCCCACTGTAAAATGCCCTATTTCCAATTCTGGTTCCAATTGTCCCTCAATTATGGCCAAGCGTTGATTTGGTTCGTACCCTCGTAGATCTGGATTAGACGGCCAGCTCAGGCAGCTTTTCTACCCCATGACAGTGAAGGGAACCCTGCTCACCCAAAAGGGTTATGGCCTGGAGAGGAGTTAAAGAGGCCGGAGGGGTATACACCCCTCCGTCTCAGAGCCTCAATCTTCTATGTTAAGGGTCTTTTTAACCAATGCTATTTCTTTGTCATAATTGACCGCCCTGCTAAGCATGATCTTCTGAGCCATTACCGGGCCAGCGCCGTGGTAGGTACCTACCCCATGAAGACCTGCCGTCCAGTTCTGGAGGAGCTTGGTCAGCCTCATTATCCTCTCAGCTCCCGCAGGGGAACCAAAGCTCAAATACTCTTCTACATACCCCTTGGTCTCAGGATTCTTAAGCTCTCTGATAGAAGGCATAGTAACTACCAACCCACCACCAATGTCTCCTGCAAGCTCAAGGACCTTCCAGAAAGAATGACACACATTAAGCTTGGATATGTTGCCCATCACTTCGTCGGGGAGAAACACCCCTGAGCCTGGTGGGTCCTCGGCGCCCAGATTGGCCGCTGCCAGTCCGCAGGCCCTTGCCGTCTCCTTCAAAACCACCATTTCCAGGATCTCATCATTGATGTGCCTGGCCTTTGTCAACCCCTTATACTTTTGAAGAAGCTTACAGGCCCCTACAATGATATTCATGAATCCTACTTTGCATGTGCCGCCACAGGTCATCCTATGGGTCCTGGCAAACTTCTCCACGAACTGCCCTGCATACTCCACCTCGCCACAGTGAAATACCCGTTCCCAAGGCACAAAGACGTTATCGAATACGATCATGCTGGTTTCTCTCTCGCCAAAGAGAGGATTACCCAGCTCATAAATATCCTCTGCCTGCTCCCTCTCAGCCGAGAAGGGAGTGTACTGGCACACATAGGTAAGACCCTCAGTATCTGTAGGAATGGCAAAGGCCACAGCATAATCCTCTTCTCCAGGGTAATGGGCCATTTGGGGCAAAACCACCACTTCATGGCTGGCATAGGCCCCAGAGATGTTGATCTTGCACCCTTTAACCACAATACCATCAGACCTCTTCTCCACTACTTTCAGGGAAAGGTATGGATCGCTCCAATCTGAAAGCTTGGTATCCCGGGGACCCCTAGGCTCGGTCAACGCCCCTGCCACGGAAAGGTCATTCTTCTGAACATACTTCAGATACTCCAAGAACCTGGGAAAGTAAGAGGTTCCCAGTTTTTGGTCCATTTCCCAAGTAGTGGACCATACGGAGTGAAAGGTATCCAGTCCTACGCACCTGTAAATGCACGTGCCCAGATTCTCTGCAGTGAAACACCCAGCGTTGGCCTTAGCCACTAAGTCATCCGTATTCTGGCACACATGGGTATAACGGTTAATAGGCTCATTGATGAGGGGTGAAAAGGTAGACATGATATCCTTGGTTTTGGGATCCAAGGCCCAGGCATAGCTGGCCTTGTTAGACTCTATCACCGTCCTGGTTACAGGGTGATCCAATATGTCCCCGATTTTCTTCCCGTTCATGAAAATCCTAAGCTTCCTGCCTCTTATACTCTCGATAAACTCTTCAGGCGTTTTAAGGGCCATGAAACACCTCCTGTCATGGTTTTTGGTATTCCTGTAACTTTTGAAGGATACCTTAATTTCTGGTAGAAGTAAAGGGTATTTTCGAAATTAATTTCTTTATTTAAAATTTTTCCTTTGTCAAATTAGTCTAAGGGCCCGTTGCACTCTGCCGTTGAAACCTTTATCCCTTACCTAAGGTCAAGGTATCACCAACGAAGGAGGAGAAAAGATGAAGGGAGTTTCCCTGTTACCCTCTTCTCCCGTATGGGGGATGGTGTTCAAGTCCGGTCCCGTGGTGAAGATGGTGATCCTGGTATTGATAGTGCTCTCCCTATTGTCCTGGACCATCATCTTCTTCAAATATCTACAGCTAAGAAAAGTGGACAAGGAAGACAAGAACTTCCTAGCTGACTGCCAGGAGGGTTTGGGAGTTAAGGAGATCCTGGCCTTGGCCAAGAGATATCCCCGAGGAATTGCGCCCATAGTGTTCTCAGAGCTGCAGCGTTGGTTCCTCCTCTTCAGGGAGGGAAAGGAAATGGAAGAGCAATGGAACCACGTAGCTAAACAGAGGATCCTTTTAGAAAGGGAAAGGCTGGACAGCTATGTAGGATTCCTGGCAACAGTAGGAAACACAGCCCCCTTTATTGGGCTGTTCGGCACCGTTTGGGGAATCATCAGCGCCTTTCAACAAATAGGCCTTCAGGGTTCCGCCAGTTTAGCCGTAGTGGCCCCAGGCATATCTGAGGCCTTAGTCACTACGGCCTTAGGCCTATTCGTCGCCATCCCTGCCGTCATGGGATATAATTTCTTCGTAGGGAAACTCTCCAGAATAGAAGAGCGGGCCGAGGGAGCTGCCTATATCTTAGTAGGCATTTTGGAGGGAGGAGATGAGGAAAAATAAGGAAGGGTACCTCTCCCAAATCAACGTTACCCCTTTTGTGGATGTGATGTTGGTGCTCCTCATCATCTTCATGATTACTGCACCCATGCTTCAAAAGGGTGTGGAGGTGAAGCTTCCCCGGGTGAAAAAAGCCCCTGTCATTCAATTGAAGGAAGAACCTTTAGTCATAACCATGAAAAGAAAGGGAACCATCTATCTCAACTCCCATACCTTCCCCTTAGAGAAATTGAAGGTAAAATTGAAAGCCCTTCACAAAGAAGTGCCTCAGAAAAAGGTACTGGTTCGGGCCGCCGGCAGGGTAGCATACGAAAGGGTTCTAAGAGTATTAGCAGCAGCCCGAGAAGCGGGCTTCACCCAGGTAGGCCTGGTGACAGCCCCTTATAAAGAGGTTAAGAGGTGAACAAGGGCCTGTGGCTTCTATCCTTCCTTTTGGCCCTTTTCCTCCATGGGGTAGTGGCAGCGGGCATCTTATTTTGGCATGCCGGTATGAGAAAAACTGTCATCTACTCCCCGTCCTTCTCTGTAGCCCTTTATTCCAGGGTGCCTGGACCAAAACCTCCCATTAGCACCAAACCCAAACCTCAGATGACTGAAAGAAAAGCTTTCCCTATCAAGAAATCTCTTCCTCCATCCTCTAAACCCAAACCAGCCCATAAAAAGGCTTGGAAGGTAAAGGGAAAAAAAACTATCCGCAAGAAAAGGGCGTCATCTAAAAAAAGAACCCTTCACAGGTCAAAGGGCAAACCCTCTAAAAAAGCCTCCCAGGCCCTATTAGAAAGGGCCTTGGCCAAGGTAGGTAAAGAAGTGGTCATGGGAGGGATGAGTACAGGCAGGGAAGCCATAGAGATCCAATACAAAGAATACTATGATGAGATTTGGCGAAGGGTGAAAGCAAGCTGGATCCTTCCCGAAGAAATCGTAGCCGAGGGGGCAAACCTTTTGGCCGTAGTGGTGGTCCGTATCGCAAAAGACGGAAGTCTCTTGGAGATGAAGCTGGAAAAATCTTCAAAAAACAAGGTCTTTGATCAATCCTGCCTTAGAGCAGTTAAAAAAGCAGCCCCCTTCCCTCCCCTTCCCAAAGACTACCCACAAAGGTATATGGAATTGGGCTTGCGCTTTAAACCCTGGGAATGAGAGGAGAAGCTATGATCACTTGGCTCAAGGGGATATTGGTAGGGGCTCTATGTTTCCTTTTGGCTACCACCCTCCAAGCTATGGTGTACATAGACATCAACTCTCCAGGGGGTACCAGAGTACCGTTGGCCTTCCTCTACCACGGTCCTCCTGGAATAGAAAATGTAGTAAGGAGAGATCTAACCCTCTATGGTGTATTCCGTCTCATCAATCCCCAGGCCTTCTTAGTAGAACGTTTCGAGGAGGGGAAGTTTGCCGACTGGAGAACCATTGGGGCTGAGATCCTGGTGGTTACTGATGGGTCTATAAAAGAGGGGAAGGCGGACGTAATTGCCCGGATCTTTGACGTAGTGGAAGGCAGGGAGGTCCTGGCCAAGGAATACACCGTACAAGTAGGGGGAGAGAGAATGATTGCCCACGCCTTGGCTGATGACATTTTTAAAGCCTTCACGGGGGAAGAAGGCATGTTCTCCCACCCCTTAGCCCTGGTAGTGAAGAAGGGGAAAGGCAAAGGGGTAATAATGATGGATCCTGACGGGATGTGGGAGGAAAGCATCACCCATTATGGAGGTATTACCCTGTCCCCTTCATGGTCCCCAGACGGCAAAAAGCTGGCCTATGTCTCATTCAAGAAGGGAGACGCTGACATTTATGTCTACGACGTAGAATCCAAAAGAGAAAAGCTCCTTGTAGGAGGAAAGGGGGCTCAGTCTGCCCCCGCATGGTCTCCCGACGGACGCTATATCGCCTACTCATCCACTATCAAAGGCGGTAACAGCGAGATCTTTCTCATAGATACCCTCACGGGAAAGAAAAAGCGCCTCACCTACTACTACGGAATAGACACATCCCCCTCATGGTCCCCCGACGGAGAAAAGATAGCCTTTGTCTCTGACAGGAGTGGTCCCCCTCACCTCTTCGTTATGCGCAAGGACGGCTCCCAAGTGACCCGCCTTACTTACGGCAGTTACGACGTAAGCCCCGCCTGGTCACCCAGAGGTGATCTAATCGCCTATGCAAGCCTGGAAAAGGGACGTTATTATATTAGAGTTATCACACCTGAAGGAAAGAACGACCGTATCCTGGTGGAGGGTGAATCACCCTGCTGGGCCCCAAACGGAAGATATCTTGTCTTCTACAAAGGCTTGGGCAATGGAAGGGCACTTTTCTTGACTTCATCCCAAGGGGGTGGTAGCCTTCTTATAAAACAGGTTGATGGAGGCAGGGTAGATTGGTCAGGAAAATATCATTAGGAGGTGTTAAGTGAAACGGTGGGGAGTTATCTTGGCATTAGCAGGTCTTTTGGTATGGGGATGTGCCTCTCAAAAGCCTGTCCCTCCTCCTGGGGAGACTGCCCCTAAGGTAACCCAAAAGGCACCGGGGCCTACCCCCGAAGAGCTTAAAGCCCAGGAGTTGGCCCGCCTCAAACAACAAGAGATAGAGAGGCAAAAGAGGATAGAGGCTATGGCCAAGGCCTTTGAAGAAAAGGATATCCATTTCGATTTCGACAAGTATGACTTAAAACCCGAAGCCCGAGGGGTCTTGAGAGAATTAGCCAATTTCCTTATGGAGAATCCCAAATACAAGGTTCGCATAGAAGGAAACTGCGATGAGAGAGGCTCCGAAGAGTACAACTTGGCCCTGGGAGCCAAGAGGGCCAACGCTGCCAAGGACTATCTGGTCTCTTTGGGCGTTTCTCCCGACAGGCTGGATACGATAAGTTACGGAGAAGACCGTCCCCTCTGCTACGAGCACAACGAGAGCTGCTGGTGGAAAAACCGCCGAGACCATTTCCTTCTAACGAAGTAAGAAGAAGGGGAAAGGGATGAGGCTTTCAAAGCCCCTTTTCCCCCTTCTTCTTTCCCTGCTTTTCCTTTTCGGTTGCGTAGCCACCACAAAAGAGATGGAGGCCTTAGACACCCGCATCACCCTTATGAATAGCAGAATAGACCATATGGAAAAGAGGCTCAGTGATCTGGAAGGGCGGGTAGACCAGCTAACCAAAACAGAAAAGAAAGATACATACACCCTTAGAGCCAGTATAGCTGACACAAATGTCACCTTGAAACAGTTAGAAGAGGATCTTCGTTACCTCAGGGACGGGGTTGAACGATCGGGAAAAGGGGTCTCTGATCTGGGCGACCGTATGACCCAACTCGAGAATCGCCTGGCAGCCTTGGAAAAAGGCGTGAAAGGCATAGAAACCGCCAAGAAGACCAAAAAGACCTTAGATCCCCAGAATTTATACGATACAGCCCTACAACTCTTCCGGAGTGGCCAGTACTTGGACGCTTTGGAATCCTTTAAAAAGTTCCTCAAAGAGTTTCCCGATCATAGTCTGGCCGGCAACGCTCAATACTGGATCGGGGAATCCCTACTAGCCATGGGAAAGAAGAAAGAGGCTATCTTATCCTTTGACAAAGTGGTGAAAGGCTATCCCAACAGCCCCAAAATCCCCAGTGCTCTGCTAAAAGAGGCCCTCACCTTCCTCTCATTGGGCAACAGAGCCGTGGCCAGGATCCTTTTGAAGAGGGTTATAAATGACTATCCTGATACGGATCAGGCCAAAATAGCAGCCAGAAAACTTAAAGCCTTAACCAAAAAAAGGAGCACCAAGATTAAAAAACCAGTCAAATCCAAGACTCCACCCAGGCCCAAGGCTAAAAAGGAAAACCGCTAAAGAACTATGAACCCACGGGGGTCTTACTAAGCATGAGGAAGACCCCCACCTTCTCAGCAATTATTTTGGAGTTTGCCACACAGTCATTAAGGCCTATGCCTTTATAGGCATTAGAGTTGAGAAAAAGACCAGGCAACTTTTCAGCCTCCCTTTCGATCCTTTGAATTCTGGCGCTGTGGCCCACCACATACTGAGGAATGCCCTTCTCATGAGAGAAAACCTGGACAAGCTCCGGTGAGGCACTTATCCCCATGGTATGGAGTAAATCCTTACAAACCATTTCCACCAGTTCCCCGGGATGCTCCAAGGCCAGAGAAGGCTGACGGTCTCCCCCTACCATGGCCCTCATCAGAGCCTTCCCCTTAGGAGCCCTATTGGGGAAGATGCTGGAGTCCCACAAAACACCTAGGATGGAAAGCCTCTCTCTCCGGGGCACTAGAAAACCAAAGCCCCTGGGAGGAAAACGGAGGGTATCTGTCTCCTTGTAAACCAGGGCCACCACAGAGATAGGGGCATAGGGAATGGCCGTAAGATCCTGGGAAAGGGTAGGGGCCAAGGTCATGAGCATTTTTCCTGCCTCATAGGCAGGATTGGCCAAGACCAAAGCCCGGGCTCTAAGGGTACCCTGGGGAGTCTCCACTGCGTAAAGGCCCTTTTCTCTTCCAACTTCTAAGGCCCTGGCCCCAGTCACTACCCTGCTTCCCAGTTCTTCCCCCAAAGCCTCGACGAGCTGACCCACCCCTCCTTTGAAAGAGGTGAGTCTGCCCCCCGG
>WFSI01000139.1 GCA_015486105.1 Aquificota bacterium
AACACTGCGTCCTTGTATTCGACAGTGATGTTCGGGGCAGGCATCACGCACGGCAGCGAGTTCATCAAGCACACACTCTCGTCAATTCGAGAGGTATTGTTTACAAACGGATACGAGTTCATATATGAGCGGCTAATCGTACCTGCAACCGGGACCGTATACTTCTCGAGAGCGCTCAACAGAGGTGTCACCGGCTCGATGAACGACCTTGTACTACAGGCACAGTACATTCTTGCCGGTGGTATGGTGGCCCCATGCGATGTCGCCCCTACGCTTAACGAGACGCTTTTGTCGTATCTGGGGTACTCTAACCCGAAAAAGGCATTCTCCCAAATGAAGGTGGATTGAAGAATCCATTGCCGCCTCCGCCTTTACTCTTATGACAGGGAATAGGAGAAGCCCCTTGACACAAGACAAATGTAACTGAGGTGTATTAAAGGCTTTCGGAAAAATTAAGGCGTTAAAGAAAAAACGAGGGAGATTATGTCCAATGTCAAGGGCTGACTCCCCTTTACTGTTGCTCAATGGTAAACTTCATCAAGGGGAAATAGCGCCCGCAAAGTTGATTTATTCCTCTGAGATGTGTTTTTAGAGGGACATGGTGGATGAAGAAGCCATTCTCATCAAAGCCAAGGAGCTGGGGGCGCGGGATGCCATCATCATCCCCGCGTCCCAGGTGGTAGTAGCCTATTGGGTAAGACTCAAATGTCAGTATGGGTGCCCCGACTACGGAAAGTGGAGGACCTGCCCCCCATACACCCCTGATCCGGAAACCATGAAGAAGGTCTTGGGAGAGTACCACCGAGCACTCTTGATGAAATCTACAGGCCATACCCCAGCCACTCAGTTAGCCGTCTCTGTCATGTTTTGGCTCTATTCTCAAGGGGTATTCAAGGCCTTTCCCCTGGGCTCGGGGCGCTGCTATCTCTGCGAAGAGTGTGACATAGCCAACTGTCCCCATCCGGAAAGGGCTTATCCCTCCATGGAGGCATGCGGGGTTGACGTCATGGAAACCATAAAAAGGGCGGGGTGGAACAACAGCCCCTCAGAAGATGGGGCCTTGCCCCACTTCTGTATGGTCCTTCTATGGTAAAGAAACCCTTTCGGACAATCTGTATGGACCCTGTTTACTAAATCTCCCTTTCATCCACTACCGTCTGCTGCTTGCCCCTGGAAACCTTTATAGAGCCTGGCTCCACCAAGTTCACTGTCACCTCTAAGGTCAAACGATCCATAAATTCCCCGGCTATTTTTCCCTTAAGGTTTCTCCCTTCATCTTTTTGATAAAGGGGGCTTTCCACTTGGAGCTCCATCTGATCCAATCCCTCCTCTCTATAGAGCCGGATGATGTAATTGGGCCCCACCTTGAAAGAGAAGAGGATATCCTCTATCTGACTGGGGAAGAGGTTGATGCCCCGGATAATGAACATGTCATCTGCCCTTCCCTTCACCCGGGCCATGCGAACCAGGGTCCTGCCACATTCACAGGGTTCATAGTCCAAAGAGGTGAGATCCCCCGTGCGAAAGCGCAGGATAGGGAAGGCCTCTTTGGCGAGGGTGGTGAGGACCAGTTCTCCCTCTTTCCCGGCACCCAAAACCTTCCCCGTGGCAGGGTCAATGATCTCAGGATAAAAGTGGTCCTCATTAATGTGGAGCCCCCGCCGGTACTGGCATTCAAAGGCCACCCCTGGCCCTCCTACCTCGGCCAGGCCGTAATTGTCCAAGGCCCTGACAGATAGGTGTTCTTCAATTTGGTGTCTGGTGGCTTCAGACCATGGCTCTGCTCCAAAGAAACCCACCCTCAGAGACAAATCCTTGGGGTCAATGCCCATCTCCTGGAGTCTGTGGCCAATACGGAGGGCATGAGAGGGCAAACTCACCAATGCCGTGGCCTTGAAGTTTGCCATAACATTGATCTGTCTGGTGATACCCATGGCAGAGGCAGGAATGACAGCGGTTCCTATAAGCTCTGCTCCTGCGTGAAAACCGAAGCCACCGGTAAAAAGTCCATAGTTGAAGGAGATCTGAAGTACATCTCTTTCACCCAACTCCCCTGCCAAGAGGACCCGGGCGTTCAAGTGGCTCCAGTACTGGAGATCCCTCTTGGTGTACCCCACCACTATAGGCCTCCCCGTGGTACCGCTGCTGGTATGGATACGGGCCACCTTTGTTAGAGGGACAGCAAAAAAATCGTAAGGAAAACCTTTTAGAAGGTCTTCCTTGGTAGTGAAGGGCACTTCCTGAAAGTCTTTTAGAGAAAGGATATCCCCGGGACCCAACCCCCTGTCCTCAAAAAGGGAACGATAAAAGGGCACATGCCTATAGGCGTGATGCAGGATGGCCTGGAGGCGCTCCAGTTGGATCTGCTCCAGGTTCTCCCGATCCATGGCCTCGTACTTGGGATTCCACATCCATTTCATCTTCTCCCCCTACTCAAAAAAATCCCCCCCTGCCCGACCAAGATAGACATCCAGCACAGTATCGTCGGACTTAAGCATATCCGTCTCCCCTGAAAGGATTATGGTCCCCGACTCCATGACATAGGCCCGGTGGGCAAAATCCAAGGCCAGGGGTGCGTTTTGTTCCACAAGCACCACGGAGAGGGACCGATCCTTCCTGAGCTTCCTCAGTGTAGAGTATATCTCGTCCACTATGATGGGGGCCAGACCCAGGCTGGGCTCGTCCAAAAGGAGAATCCTGGGATCCCCCATGAGGGCTCGGCCTAAGGCCAGCATCTGCTGCTCTCCTCCGGAGAGGGAACCCGCCAACTGTTTCTTTCTCTCCTCTAAGGGAGGGAAGAGAGACCAAATCCAGTCCATGGTTTTTTTCACCCACCCCCTTTCCCTCCTCTTGTTGAAACCTCCCAAAAGGAGGTTCTCCTCTACGGTTAGGCCAGAAAAGATCTGGCGCCCCTCGGGGACCTGAATGATTCCCTCTTTGACCAGCTCATAGGGACCGAGGTGGGAGATGTTTCTCCCCTCTAAGGTGATCTCCCCTTCCCTCTTCACCACCCCCGAAAGGGCCATGAGGAGAGAACTTTTACCTGCTCCATTGGGACCAATAAAGGCAATGGTCTCCCCTTCATGGAGATGAAAACTCACCCCTTTCACGGCCTGGATACGGCCATAATAGACTTTGAGTCCTCTAACCCTGAGCACGTTTCTCCCCCAAATACGCCTTGATCACCGACCGCTCCCTCTTTACTGCCAAGGGGGTTCCCTCGTAGATCTTGCGCCCGAAGTTAAGGACAATAACCCAGTCAGAGATCCCCATAACCAGGTCCATATCGTGCTCTACCAAAAACACCGTCATGCTTCTTTCCCTCAAACCCTGGATGAATCGGGCTAAAGAAATGGTTTCCTTGGTGGTGAGGCCCGCTGCCGGCTCATCCAGGAGGAGGAGTTGGGGTTTTAGGGCCAGGGCCCGGGCAATCTCCACCTTCCTTTGCAAACCAAAGGGGAGTTCCCCTGCCATGGTATCCTTGTACTGGACCAGGTCCAACTCTTCCAGAAACCCTAAGGCCTCTTTCCTGAGGAGGTCCATCTCTCTTCTGGCTTTGGAGAGGGCCAACCCACCATTTAGAAAACCGGAAGATGTATGACGGAAACCTCCCACCATCACGTTTTCCAAAACAGTCATCTCCTGAAATATCTGAAGATTTTGAAAGGTCCTGGCCATGCCCAAGGCCCCCCTTTTGTGGGCGGGCCAATGCCCTATGTCTCGCCCCAGGAAGGAAACCTTTCCCCCATCCATGGGGAGGACCCCTGTCAACACGTTGAAAAGGGTGGTTTTTCCCGATCCATTGGGTCCTATAAGGGCGGTTATGGTTCCCTCCTGAACAGTAACATCTATCCC
>WFSI01000140.1 GCA_015486105.1 Aquificota bacterium
GCAGCCAAGGCGATCCAGAAGGCACCGTATCCACAGAAGGCACAGTGCCCAAAGTTGTTTCCTGTGGCAAACTCGAGGAAGCCAGCCACAAGCTGGGCAAGGCCACCATAGAAGAGACCCAGGGGAAGGGCTACCCCCACATCAGGGACTATCCCTGCATTAACGACATTAAGGACGAAAGTTGTCAGGGCAAAGCCTCCCAACCCCACCACTGCTGGATTTGCCAATTTCACCTCTGCCATTTCTCAACACCTCCCTTTCTCAGCAGTTTCTACACTTACCACTCCCCTAAAACCCACAACCAAAAGACCTTTTTCCCTTTCTCCCATTTACCACCCCCTTTCATCCTGGTTTTGATAGCTGCACGTGGTAGAGAATGGCAGTAATCAAACTATTTGTCAAGAGGATTTTTTCAAATAGCTGAACGGAAGCCTTTTGTAAGGATAACATACCACTTTTCACAGACTAACCAGTACATAGCACTTATAAAATTGTTCCAAATATGAAAACAATCTAAAAGGACTTACCAGGCTTAATGTCCCTGTGATTCTCAGTTACCAAGTTATACCAACCATAAGTTGCTTAACCCATCTTTGAAAAAATTTCCCTCTTTTCTAACCTATACCTCCCTGTCCATAGTCATCTACCCTTTTCCACTATAGGAGCAAGGAGAGGAAGCAACAAGGATATGCCCCTTTAAAACAAGCCGTACTCCTATCGGGCTTCTGAATTCATGAGTGAGAATATAGAAATAATGAATGTCGTGGCTGCAGGGGTTTTAAAAGAGAATCATGGGGTTGTCCTTCTCATCATGGGGCTGGGTTCCATCAGATTCATTGATTGAAAAAAGTGGAGCGGCCACGCAACAATAAATAAAATCCTTTTGTTTAGAACGATGTGATTCTTCTTGGACTTTGCAAGTATGGCCATATAATATAACAAGTTTTGTGAATTTTTGACCATTTTTTCTTTTTCTTTATTCCCTTTTGTAGAGTATAAAGCTCCATTGGACAATCTGTGGGAGGGCGTTTATGGATCATCATGTGAAGGACTTGTCTCTGGCTGAAGGGGGAGAGCTTAGGATCCAGTGGGCCGAAAGGGAGATGCCTGTACTCAGACGTGTGAGGGAGCGTTTTTGCAAAGATAGGCCTTTGGAGGGCACGAAGGTTGGAGCCTGTCTCCATGTTACCACTGAGACGGCCAATCTTATGCTTGCCCTGAGGGATGGGGGGGCCCAGGTTGCCCTTTGTGCCTCTAATCCCCTTTCTACCCAGGATGACGTGGCTGCGGCATTAGTAGTTAAGCATGGGATACCCGTTTTTGCTGTAAAGGGAGAAGATAAACACACTTATTACAATCACATAGCTTCGGTTATTGCTAATGGGCCAGAGGTTACATTGGACGACGGGGCCGATCTTATAAGCACTCTGCATTTTTTGGCTCAGGATCGGGAGGGGGAGTTATCCCATAGCTTGAGTCAGGTATTTGAGAGGTGGAGTGGGGAGGAACGGAAGGCCCTGGTGGGGAGGATTGTGGGATCTACTGAGGAGACCACCACGGGGGTCATTCGCCTTAAAAGCTTAGCGGATCAGAAAAAGCTCCTGTTTCCTGTTGTTGCCGTTAACGATGCCGATACTAAGCATCTTTTTGATAACAGGTACGGCACGGGCCAATCCACTATAGATGGGATCTTACGGGCGACCAATCGTCTGATAGCAGGTTCTATGTTTGTGGTGTGTGGTTATGGTTGGTGTGGTAGAGGAGTGGCCATGAGGGCCAGAGGTATGGGGGCCCGGGTGTTTGTTACTGAGGTGGATTCTATTAAGGCTTTAGAAGCCGTCATGGACGGTTTCATGGTTATGCCCCTTGCCGAAGCAGCCCGGAGGGGAGATTTTTTTGTTACAGTGACCGGGGATGTGGCCGTTATTCGGAAGGAGCACTTCGAGGTGATGAAGGATGGTGCCATGGTGGCTAATTCTGGTCATTTCAATGTAGAGATAGACCTGGAGGCCTTGGAGGCTATGAGTCTGTCTAAACAGCGAATGCGGCCATTTGTGGATGAGTATACCCTGAAGGATGGAAGGCGTATTGTGGTGTTAGGAGAAGGGAGGTTGGTAAACCTGGTAGCTGCTGAAGGCCATCCCTCTGCAGTCATGGATATGAGCTTTGCTGACCAGGCCTTGGCCGTAGAGTACTTGGTGAGAGAAGGGAAGGACCTTGAGCCTAAGGTTTATAAACTCCCGAGGCCTTTGGATGAGGAAGTGGCCAAGATCAAGCTGGAGTCTATGGGTATATCAATTGATAATCTCACCCCTCAGCAGGAAAGGTATCTCTCCAGTTGGGAGATGGGCACATGATGCCATGAAGGTTGGAGTTATTGGGGGAGGAAGCTGGGGAACAGCTCTGGCCCATCTTTTGGGTAGAAAGGGATATGAGGTGTTCCTCTGGGCCTTGGAGCCTGAGGTGGTCCGCTCCATTAACGATGAGAGGGTTAATGCCACTTATCTTCCCGGTGTCACCCTTTCCTGTCGTATCCATGCTACTTTTCATTTAGATGAGGTTTTGAAGAATGTTCATCTTTTGGTTAACGTTGTTCCCACCCAGTATATAAGGGAGGTGTGGGCTTCAATAAAAGGAGAGGTGCCCGTTGTTCCCATGGTGAGCGCCAGCAAGGGCATAGAGGTGGCGACGGGGAAGACGGTGGATGGTATATTCTTAGACCTTTTTGGCCCTGGGGTGCGGGAGAGATGGGCTTGCCTTTCGGGACCCAGTTTTGCCCGGGAAGTAGCCCAGGGGCTGCCTACAGCTGTTACTGTGGCCTCGTGGTCTTCCGATGTGGCCCGGGAGTTGGCTCAGGTGTTTATAACTACCAGGTTTCGGGTTTATACCCATGACGATGTGGTGGGAGTGGAGTTGGGAGGTGCCCTGAAGAACGTGATAGCAGTTGCTGCTGGTATGTGTGAAGGCATGGGTTTGGGGTATAATGCCCGGGCGGCCCTTATAACTAGAGGATTGGCAGAGATGAGCCGCTTGGGTGTTGCCATGGGTGCCCGTCCTCTCACTTTTTTGGGGCTTTCTGGCATGGGGGATCTCGTGTTGACTTGTACGGGGGATTTGAGTAGAAACAAGACCGTTGGCTTCCGTATGGGGAAAGGTGAGAAACTTCAGGATATTATGAGAGGGATGGCCATGGTAGCTGAGGGCGTTTCCACCTCTAAGGCTGTGGTCCAGTTGGCCAACAGGATGGGTGTAGAGATGCCTATCAGTGCAGAGGTATACAGGATTCTTCATGAAGGTAGAGACCCTGAGAAGGCTTTGACGGAACTCATGGACCGGGAGCCCAGGCCTGAGTTTTATTGGTTCTGAGGCTTGCATGATGAATCTACCCAACATCCTTACCATATCCCGGTTGGCCTTTGTGATCCCTGTGATACTTTGCTTTACTACTGCCAAACTGGGTTGGAACATTTTGGGTGCCTTCTTTTTTTTCTTGGCCTCATTTACAGACCTAGCCGACGGATTCGTAGCCCGGGCTAGAGGGGAGGTGACTGCCTTAGGAAAGCTTTTGGATCCCTTAGCTGATAAGATTCTCCTTCTAAGCGCCTTGGTACCTTTGGTTTCTTTGGAAAGGATACCGGCTTGGTTGGCTGTGGTGATTTTGGCCAGGGAGTTTGCCGTTACGGGTCTTAGGGGTATGGCGGCTCTGAAGGGTCTTTCAGTGGGTGCGGGGGAGATGGGTAAGGTGAAAACCCTGTTGTACACTTTGGCCCTTATGCTTCTCATGGTTCACCTCCAAGTGTTGGGTATGGTTTTTCTCATCGCTGGGGCTGTGATGGCTTTTTATTCGGCCTACGGTTATTTTACGGCCCACAGGGAGATATTCTTAGGGGAGGGGTAGATGAAAAACGCAGGAGAAAGGGTCCTCTTCACTTCGGAATCGGTGACAGAGGGCCATCCCGACAAGATTGCAGACCAGATTTCAGATGCTATTCTTGATGCCATTATGGCCAGGGACCCCCATGGGCGTGTGGCGTGCGAGACCATGGTTACCACAGGCCTAGCTTTTGTGGCGGGGGAGATTACTACCAATTGCTATGTGGAGATTCCCGATATTGTTCGGGAGACTATCAGGGATGTAGGATATACTAGGGCTAAGTTCGGCTTTGATGCCGAGACCTGCGCCGTTATCACTTCCATCCACTCCCAATCCCCCGATATTGCTATGGGAGTGGATGTGGGCGGGGCAGGGGATCAAGGGCTCATGTTTGGTTATGCCACTAAGGAGACGGATGTCCTCATGCCTTTGCCTGTTATTTTGGCTCATCGTCTCTGTGAGCGTTTGGCTGAGGTGAGGAGAAAGGATATCCTGGATTATCTCAGGCCCGATGGAAAATCCCAGGTAACCGTGGAGTATGTGGATGGCAAACCCGAGAGGGTAGCTGCTGTGGTGGTGTCGGCTCAACATGCTCCGGATATCACCTTGAGGCAGCTCCGGGAGGATATCATAGAGTATGTAATAAAGCCCGTTATTCCTTTGGAGTACTTGGACGAGGAGAGAATCGTTTATCATATCAACCCCACTGGCCGTTTTGTCTTAGGAGGGCCCCAGGCGGACACAGGAGTGACGGGGAGGAAGATTATAGTGGACACCTATGGGGGCTCGGCCCGTCATGGAGGGGGGTGCTTTTCGGGGAAGGATCCTACCAAGGTGGACCGCTCAGCCTCTTACATGGCCAGATATGTGGCCAAGAATTTGGTGGCTGCCCGACTATGCCAGCAGTGTGAGATCCAGATTGCCTATGCTATTGGAGTGCCTCAGCCCGTCTCTATATGCGTGGATACCAGGGATACAGGGGTCATTCCCGATGATCGTTTGGCTTCTCTGGTTGAAAGGGTTTTCGATCTCACTCCCAAGGGCATTATAGATCACTTGAACCTTCGGAGGCCTATTTACAAGAAGACCGCTGTTTATGGCCATTTTGGCCGGGAACTTCCCGAGTTCACTTGGGAGCGGGTGGATATGTTGGATGAACTTAAGAGGGAGGCGGAGGCTGGTTAGGAGGGGAGAATGGCTGAGATTGCCATCGTCATGGGGAGTGAGTCTGACCGATCCGTTATGGAGGGTGCCTCCCGGGTTTTGGATGAAGCAGGGTTGGGCTATGATACAATGGTCCTATCGGCCCACAGGACCCCGGATAAGCTCCGGATGTATGTGGAGACCCTGGAGGAGAGGGGTGTTCGGGTAGTTATTGCTGGGGCTGGTTGGGCTGCCCACCTGGCGGGATTCATCGCCAGTTACACCTCCCTCCCCGTTATAGGCGTTCCCATTTCATCTTCACCTTTGAAGGGCTTGGATGCTCTTCTTTCCACTGTGCAGATGCCCCCTGGTATGCCCGTGGCTACCGTTGCCGTGGATTGTGCCCAGAATGCTGCTTGGCTGGCTATCAGGATTTTGGCCCTTTGGGATCCCCAACTGGCCCTCTTTTTGAGGAAAAGGCTGCAGGGGTGATGGCTTTTCTCCAAGGGAACTTATGGCTTTCTTAGTTTGGAGGAAAGGCGATCTTTTGCCCCAGATATTGGTGGAGGCTCTAAAAAGGGATGGGATAGTGGTGATTCCCACGGATACCCTTTATGCCCTTTCTGTTAGGGCCTTTTCGGATCAGGCAGTGATGCGAATTTATGACCTTAAAGGTAGGGAAAGGGGTAAGCCCATGTCTCTCTTTGTGGCAGGAGAGAGGGACCTTGAGAGGTTTTTCCATCTGTCCTCCCTTGCCACTAACCTGGCAAAGACCTGGTTTCCTGGTCCTTTAACCCTTGTGCTTAGACCCAAGGTTCCCTTTCCTCCCTTTCTATTGGGTCCAGGAGGTGGCGTAGGAGTGAGGGTGCCTAATCATCCTTTACCTCGAGCCTTGGTGAGGGCCTTGGGGGAACCTTTGACTGCTACCAGCGCTAATCTCAGCGGTGGTAAGGATCCTGTAACCATATCGGAGTTACCCGGGGAGTTGGTGGAGGGGGTGGATTTGGTGGTGGATGGGGGCAGGGTGCCAGGCCTCCCGTCAACGGTGGTGGATTGCACAGGGGATATCCTCAAGGTGCTACGGGAGGGGGCTGTGAGTAAAGCCGAGTTGGAGGGAATCTTGCATGGGTGAGGGTGGGCAGAAGGAGGACTACGTTCGGTTAAGGCCTTTGTCTAAATCCCTTTATTCCCGGGCTTGTCAGGTGATGCCCGGTGGTATCTCTCATAGTATAAGGCATGTGAGCCCTTTTCCTTTCTACGTGCAGAGTGCCAAGGGCCCTTACATATACGATGTGGATGGGCACAGGTATATCGATTTTTGGATGGGGCATTATGCCCATATCTTGGGACACGCCTTCCCTCCTGTGGTTCGTGCTGTACAGGACTTTATATCCCAGAGGGGTTATCATTTTGGCTTGGTCCATAAAGAGGAGGTGGAGCTGGCTGAGAGGGTGGTTGCCATGGTGCCTTGTGCCGAGTCTGTACGTTTTTGTGCTTCTGGTACGGAGGCAGGCATGTACGCCTTACGTTTGGCCAGGGCCTATACAGGTAAGAAGAAGGTCCTCAAGATTGTTGGGGGATGGCACGGGGCCTCCACGGATCTCAGTTTTTATATTCATCCCCCTTTTAAAGGGGCGGATAGTGAGGGTCTCCCCTTTGGTGACGAAGATGTGGTGATACCTGTGCCTTTCAACGATGTGGGGGGCACCCTTCGAGCTATGGATGAGGCGGGGGTGGATTTGGCTGCCCTTATTATGGAACCTATGATAGGTGCTGGGGGTTTTGTCCCTCCTTGTGATGGGTATCTCGAGAGGGTTAAGAAGGAACTGGAAAAGAGAGGAGCCCTTCTCATCTTTGATGAGGTGATCACAGGCTTTCGTTTGGCCTTAGGTGGGGCCCAGGAGTATTGGGGGGTGAGACCTCATTTGGCCACCCTGGGGAAGATCCTGGGAGGGGGGTTTCCCTGTCTCTTATACACA
>WFSI01000141.1 GCA_015486105.1 Aquificota bacterium
ACCCTTCTTCTCTAATACCCTGGTTATCGCAGCCGTTAACGTAGTCTTACCATGATCTACGTGCCCTATCGTCCCTATGTTTACGTGAGGCTTCTTACGCTCAAATTTCGCCTTCCCCATCCCTTACCTCCCTAAGGTTATATGCTACAGAAATGAATCAACCCTGACATATATCCAGTATTCTCTCCTTAGTCAACAAAAAAGCCCACGGGCGGATTTGAACCGCCGACCTCACCCTTACCAAGGGCGTGCTCTACCAACTGAGCTACGTGGGCCCACTTTTGGAGCGGGAAACGGGACTCGAACCCGCGACCCTCAGCTTGGAAGGCTGATGCTCTACCACCTGAGCTATTCCCGCCCATGGTGGAGGGGGGAGGATTTGAACCTCCGAAGGCTGCGCCAGTGGATTTACAGTCCACCCCCTTTGGCCACTCGGGAACCCCTCCTCAAGGCCTACCACCAAGCTGGCGGAGGGATTTGAACCCCCGACCCGCTGATTACAAATCAGCTGCTCTACCAACTGAGCTACGCCAGCTTACTCTTAAGGGCAAGGGGTATTTATACTCCCTACCCAGAAAAGGTCAATACCTAAAAGGGGAACTAATCTTTGCGGTGATTTCAAGAAGGTAAGACGTTCTCCCTTGCACCTGATTCGTCCCAGTCCTGTGACACCTGTATCAAACACACACCAGGGGCTTTACACCAGGAACAAGATCCTTATCCAATGCTAGAGCTGGAGAGACGCTTTTCAACCTCTTGATCCCCCAGAAAATCCATAAGGTCCTTTAAGGGAGGTCCAGAAACCTCACCCGTAAGGGCCCTCCTCAAAGACCCATAAAAGAGCCTCCTGGACTCTTTATCTAAACCCTGGGCAAAAACAGAAAGGGCTTGAGTAAAGGAAGAAGCAATCCTTGCCTCTTGGAGAAACCTCAGCAAAAGTTCCCTTTCACTCTCATCCAAAAGAAGCCCCTTAGGACCCTTTATAACCCTTTCCACCCACACCGCCAGCTCAGAAAGGTTAGAAGCATTGGCTCTCACCATACCCAAAAGGACAATCCATTCATCCTCCGAAAGCGAAATGGGAAAAGATAAAAAGGGGGATACCCGCTCCACGAGTTCTTTAGCAGACAAGACAGCCAAGAGCTTCCTATTAATGGAAACCAAGGTAGCAGGTGAGAAGACGACAGGAGAAGAAGAAAGATTCTCCAACTCAAAGGACTCCAAGATCTCCTCCCAGGTAAGAGGAGGTTTGTGGGGAGGATTCCAGCCCAGGGTAATAAGAAAGTTGACGACCGCCAAAGGAAGATATCCTTTCTCCCTCAAGGCTTTAATGGTCCAAGGGCTATCGCCTCTCTTTTCCAACACTTCCCCACTAGGGGCCTTAACCAACGGTACATGGGCAAAGAGAGGTACAGGGTAACCCAAGCCCTGAAAAAGAAGAATATGGTAAGGGGTGTTGGCCATGTGATCCTCACCTCGTATAACGTGGGTGATGCCCATTTCACCATCGTCTACCACCACAGCCAAATGATAAGTTGGTAAACCATCGGACCGCAGAAGGACTATATCGTCTAAGTCCTTACCCCTAAACTTCTTTCTCCCCTTTATCATATCCCTCCAATCCACTTGAACCCTGGGATCTACCCTGAGCCTCAATGAAAAAGGTTCACCCTCTGCAATCCTTGCCTGGGCCTCCAAAGGAGAAATAGACCTGCACCTGCCCGAATAACGAGGAGGTTTCCCCTTTTTTAGACACTCCTGACGATGGATCTCAAGGTCATGGGTGGTACAGAAACATGGATAAACCAAACCCCTGGACCAAAGCCCTAAAACCTTCTCCCTGTAAAGGGGAAAACGGGAACTCTGAAACATAGGATCCCCTTCCCAAGAAATGCCGAGCCAAGCCAGGTCCCCCGTTATGGCATCTACAAAGAGAGAGGAAGACCGCTCCAGATCCGTATCCTCCATCCTCAAAAAGAGCTTTCCCCCCTTTTGAAGAGCCACAATCTGATTCAAAAGGGCAACCCGGGCGTTCCCCAGATGAAGATAGCCCGTGGGACTCGGAGCGAATCGAGTCTTTACCATTAAAGGTCTAAAGGCCCAACACCTGAGCCATGTCGTATAGCCCTGGCCCCTTACCCACCACCCATTTTGCAGCCCTCAAGGCTCCACGGGCAAAGGTTTCCCGACTGTGGGCCCTATGGGTAAGCTCCACCCTTTCTCCCTGGGCACCAAATATGACCGTATGCTCCCCTACCACATCCCCCGCCCTCAATGCCATGATGCCAATATCTTCCTTTTTACGCTCACCCACCAAACCATGGCGGCCATAGATACCTACCCGGCCTAAATCCCGGCCCAAGACCCGGGCTACGTTCTCAGCCAGCCTAACAGCCGTGCCGCTAGGGGCATCCTTCTTGAAGCGGTGATGGAGCTCAACAACCTCTACATCATAGTCCTCCCCCAGGATCTGGGCCACCTCCCCCACTAACTTAAAAAGAAGGTTCACCCCCACACTCATATTGGGGGCCCAGACACAAGGAATACGAGAGGCCATGGAGCGAGCCTTTACTAAATCATCACCGGAGAGTCCCGTGGTACCTATAACCATGGAAACCCCTCGCTCCGCGGCGATCTCCAAATGGGATAGGGTTGCTTGGGGTTGAGTAAAATCAATCACCACCTGGGCCTGGTCAGATAGAGAGGCCTCTAAGGAAGGGGCCACTTCCACTTCCCCTCCCACTCCCAAAAGCCCTTTAAGTCCCTGGCCCACCCAGGGATGACCAGGAGCCTCCGTGGCCCCTGTCAGACAGAAACCCGTATCCTCCTCCACTAAACGGGCCAAGGTGGAACCCATACGTCCTGCTACACCTGTAACCACAACCCCTATCACAGTGCACCTCAGCGCTGGGTAAGGCCAAAGTCCTTCAAGACTTTCCTTAGGCGCTCCCTGTTAGCCTGAGACA
>WFSI01000142.1 GCA_015486105.1 Aquificota bacterium
CCTTTCTTCTATCTCCCACAGGCTCTCCTTCCTGTGGAAACGATCGACGAAGTGGGCGGTGATGAGACCCATCTGGGGTGTCCTACCCTTACCAAAGCTAATGACTCCCGGTTCCGAGCCCACCATGGAGTCAAAGCGCACCAGTCCCTTTTGCCTTTTTATGATGGCTTCCATTTTCTGTAGAGTCCTCTCCGTCTGAGTAAGGGAGGAGCCGGAGTCCGTTTCAAAGGAGACCTTTAGGATACCCGTGTCCATGGGGGGCATGAGATCCCTGCCTGCCAGGGGCATCACCTTCCTGCTCGCCATGAGTAGAATGGCGGCCAGGAGTATGAAGATTAGGCGGTGTCTCAGCCCTGTATCCAACAGACCCACAAAGAGGCGCCTGATGCTGCTTATAATATGGTTGTCGAATAATTCCAGGAGTCTTTCCAGCCTGTTTTTGCCCTTTTTCCCTCCCAGGAACCGGGGGGCCAAGAGAGGGATGACGGTGACAGAGATGATGAAGGAGTTGAGCAGAGACAGGGCCAAAACCACGGATAAGGGTCTCAAAATCTTCTGGACGTATCCGCCTATGAACATAATGGGGATAAGGACGATGACCGTGGTGTAGGTCCCGGCGAAGTCCGCAAGAATGATCTCCTGGGTGCCTTCTATGGCTGCCCTGGTAATGGGTTTGCCCAGCTTGCTGTGGTGGCGCTCTATGTTCTCTATCACCACGATGGCGTCGTCCAGGAGGAGACCCACAGCTAGGATGACGGCGGTGAGGGTGACGATGTTTAGCTCGTAGTTTAGAAGTTTCATCTCTGCGAAGGTCATGAAATAGACGAAAGGAATGGAGATGGCAGCCAGGATGGACATCCTCACGTTGGCCAGGAACAGGAAGATGATTAGTATGGTCATTATGATGGCGTCTCTCAGAGAGTCAACCATATTGGATATGCTGGTTTCAATGACATCCTTCTGGGTGTCCACTACCTTGAAGTCTATATATGGGTATTTCTGCTCTATTTGGGGCAGGCATTTGTCCAGGGATGCCAGAGTGGTGGTGACATGGCCCCGGGGGGACCGGAGGATGTTTATTCCAATGGCCCTCTCTCCATTGCCGTGAAAGAGGGACTGGCGCTCTTTGTAGGAGGCCTTCATCCGGGCCACGTCCCTCAGGTGGACCTCCTGGTTGTCCGGGCCCTTGCCCACCACCATAGAGCCTAGCTCCTCCATAGCCTTCTTCTCCCCTGCCACTTTGAAAAGGAACTGGCTCTTATTTCTTATGATGAGTCCGTTGGGAATATTCAGGTTCTGGGCTCCTATAGCAGCCATGATTTGGGGTAAAGAGAGACGGTAGCGGTGGAGCTTGGTCTGGTCCACGGCCACCAGGTACTCGGGCTGGTATCCTCCGAAGATCTCTATATCGGCCACGTGAGGAATGCGCAAAAGGGCCTCTTTGATCTCACTGTCCGATAGTTGTCTCACCTTGGCCAGATCCAGTTGACTCCCCTTTTTGGGGGTGAGAGCCAGGGTAACCACGGGACTGGTGGCGTCGCTCACTTTGAATATCTGCGGGGGTAGGATACCTTTGGGTAGTTTCCACATGATGCGCTGTAATGTGTTGGCCACATCGGTGGCAGCTGCATCCAGGCCCTTTTTGTATTCGAACTCCACGGAGACGGCGGCGATCTCGTCGTTGCTCACCGATGTCACTTTCCTCACCAGGTCTATGGTGCCCAGTTCTTTCTCTATGGGCCTGGCTACTTTGTCTTCCATGTCCCTGGCGGAGGCCCCTGGCTGGTAGATGACCACGCTGATAACGGGATAGTTGGCGTCGGGAAAGAGGTTCAGGGGCATGAGTTTGAAGGAGATGACTCCCAGGGCTACAACCAGGAGGATGATAGCAGTGAGGAGGTGGGGTCTTTTCGTGTAGGACTCCACGAAGTTCATGGGTTTTCTCCGTATACAGGCTTTACCTTGATGCCTTCGTGGAGCCTTAAAAGGGCGCTGTCGCTGCCAGTCACCACCCTTTGATTAGGAGAGAGGGGGGCTAAGATAGCCGCTTTGGTGTCGGTCTTGCCCAGGACCTTTACTACGTGTACCACCTTTACCCTGTCGTGGCCTGTCAGGGCGAAGACTGTGTCACCCATGGTGGTGTGGAGCAGGGCCCTAGTGGGCACAATGACGCCCTCCACTTTTTTGATTACCAGGGCAACATCCAAGGTAGCCCCAGAGGGTAGACCAAAGGGGGGATCTGGTACATCTACCTCTACTGTGGCCAGAGTGCCTTCAGTGACGGAGGGGTATATACGGGTGATAGAGGCTTCCATGAGAGAGCCCCCTTTTTGGGAGGCGGGTGAGAGGTATGCCTTGCCTCCCAGGTGAAGGTCCTTCACCTGGTCCTGGGGCACCCTTACCACCACCTTGTAACCCTTCTGGGGTGCCTCCATCTCCAGGATAGCCTTGCCGGGAATCCCCAGGTCTCCAGGATCCTGGAGCCTTTTAGTGATGACCCCGTCCATGGGTGCCTTGATTGAGCAGTATTCCAGGTTCAGTTGGGCGGTTTTCAGGGCCTCTTCCAGGGTGGATACCCGGGCCTTGGCTTCGTCCCTGGCAGACTTGGACTTGTCCAGCCGCTCCTTGCTTATGGCCCTGTTTTTATAGAGCATGAGGTCCCGCCGATAAATGCCCTCCTGGGTGGCCAGGGTGCTTCTGGCCCCTTCCAACTGTGCTTTGATGGATTGGAACTGATCCATAAAAGGTCTGTCGTCAAGCCTGGCCAGGATTTCTCCACTTGTCACATGGTCCCCCTCCCTCACTCGCACCTCTACGATGTGGCCTGTGACCCGGGGGGCCAGTTGGGAGGATACTAAGGGCAGGATATTGCCCAGGTAATGCTCTTTGACCTCCAGGGTGCCCTTTCTGGCCGGGGCCGTCCTGACGGGCAGGGGATAGGTGGCTGGGGGAGGGGCCTGGGAGATCTCCTTTTTTCTTTTTCTCACCACCAGGGCTCCTGCGATGATGAGGGCAACAATGACCAGCAGGGGGATCAGACGTTTGATCAGCTTCTTCATCTCTCTTCTCCTTCTGGAAGGTCCTTGAGGATGGTGGCCGTGGCCACCTTATAGGCTACCAGGGCGGCGTGATAGTCGTAGAGGGCCTGGTAATAACGGGCCCTGGCCTCCAGCCATTGGGCCTGGGAGAGGAGCATGTCCGTCACCGTTCCCGCCCCTGTGAGATACTTCAGCTTTTCTATCCTGAAAGACTCCCTGGAGCTCTCCAGGGCGGATCGGGCTGCGGCTATGCGGGCTTTTGCCTCCTGGATGGATGAAAGGGAGTGGAGGATCTCCTGGGTGGCTTTGAGCTTCAGGTCTTCCAGGAGATGCTGGGCTTCCAGGAGCCTGGCCCTGGCCTCCCTCACCTTGGCCGAGATGGTGCCGCCGCTGAAGAGGTTCAGTTTCAGATAAAGGCCTGCCTGCCATACTTCTTCTTCTCCGTGGAGACCTGCACCGGCCCTTTTCCCATAGTTGCCTTGGAGATAGACTTGGGGAAGGTGGCCTCCAAATTCATATGAGACCTTCTTTCTGGCCTCTTCTACTCGCTTTTGGGCAGCTTTCACGTCGGGTCTGTGGGAGATCAATTCGGGCCCGCCTTGGGGATGGAAGGAGACCTCCTTCAACTTCCCCTTTACACTGATTTCCCTTTGGGGTTGCCAACCCAGAAGATATGCTAAGCTCTCTTTTGTACGTTTTATTAACTCTTTGGTACTTACTAAGTCCTGCTCTTGGGCAGCCACCTGAGTCTCAATGCGCATGAGATCTACAGGGGCCGCTCTGCCTACCTTTAAGAGGTGGGCCGTATCCTGGCGGGCCTTCTTCAGGGCGTTCAGGGCTTCCTCCTGGGCCCTTTCTAGGAATTTCAGTTGAAGGATGCGGTTGAATACGTTGGTCACGTTGGCCACCAGCTCTTCCCTGGTAAGTCGCTCCTGGAAGGCGCTTATGGTCTTCTCCAGCCTGGCTATGTCCACCATGCGGCTGATTCTTCCTCCGTGGTACAGGGTGAAGTAAGTCACCGCCTTCCATTCATAGATGTTCTTGCTGAAATGAGGTGGGGGTTTGTTCACGCCTTTCACGGGCACCACGGCCACGGGGTCGCTGAGACGGGTGTACCCAGCCTCCAGATCCATCTGAGGTAGATGGGCTCCCCATGCGGCGCGTACCCCCTCTTTTGAGGCTTGGACGGCAGACTGGCGGGACTTGAGAAAGGGGCTTTGCTTCAAGGCTATAGTGATGGCCTTTTGTAGGGTGAGGTGAGTGTTTGTGGATGCGTTCTGGGCCCGGACAAAAGACAGGGGCAGAGCACACATTAGGAAGGAAAGAACCGCTGGTTTCAGGATAGGTTTCATCTCTTTGCTCCCTCCAGAAAGACTTTTAGAAAAGGTTCAATCACCCTGGACGCTTCCCATGGTTCCTCTGTTAATAGTGATAGGGTGACAGTGGCTTGAAAGAGGCCTAAAATTGTTCTGGAAGCGATGTTGAGATCCATCTCTTCTTTTAATATTCCTCCCTGGACTCCTTGGTGTAAGACCTTTTTGATGAGTTCTTGGAAGTTGCTGATTAGAGTGAGCATGGCCATCTTGAGGTCTGGGTCGTTGTGGTGGATGGCTTCGGAGAGTAACACCAGGTTTACCCCTTTGTTCTCTGTCAGGTAATCGAAAAAGCTATGGAGGATGGTTTCCAGCTTCTGGAGGGGGGACGTCCCTTCCTCTACCAGGGGTAAAAGCCTCTTTTCCATCTTATGCCAGACGAATCCGTAGAGGGATCTTAATAGATCCTTCTTGGACTCGAAGTGGCGGTAGAGAGCGGGTTCGCTGATGTTTAAGGCCCTGGCCAGATTCCTGGTGGTGAGGGCATGACTGCCCCCATGAGCCAGAAGCCCCAGGGCTGCCTTTAGGATCTCTTCCTGCCTCTTTTTCAGTTTACCGCTCATAGTTAGTGATCATAAACTAACTTAAGAGAATGTCAAGGGGAAACTATAGAGATCCATGGAGATTTGTTTAGATGGATAGAAATAGCCGCTTACGAAAAGATGGAGACTGCCCTTGCCGTTGGTTGATAAGGAGTCTTAAGGCTTTTCTCCAAGGCTTTGGAACAGTTTGTAGAGCTCAGGGGCCTTTTCCTTTACATCTTCTTTGCTGTGTTCGAATTCCGAAGGGTTGAGCCTTTTGCGGAGTCTGAACCAGCCTTCAAAGGCCTGAGCGAATTGCTCCCTTGGGTTGAGGGCTGCGTGTTCGTCCAGGGGCTCACCGCAATCGATGTACTCGGATATGTAGAACTTTTTATGTCCAAGATGCCAGTCTAAGGCATGGCCTACCTCGTGTAGAAACATGTTGAAGGTGCCCTCCTCAATGCACACATCCTTGGCGAATAGAATGATGGCATCCAGCTCTTCATTGAAGTGGGAGGTATGGCAGGAGAGTCTACCGTCGGTGGTCTTGCGCTTTCTGGAAACGGTGCCATCTACAGAGGCATCCGTTCGGAAACAGTAAACCCCTACCTCCCTCAGGATTTTCCTTATGGGAAAGGGAATGCGCCTGATCTGGCTTTCTATCCACGTCTTGGCTTTGCTATGGTAACACTTGACCACGTGCATGATGTCTAACGGAATGTCCCTGCTTGACAGTTTTTTTGTGATAGGAAGAGAGGCATCTGTTACTTCTCGGCCTATGCCATTCCTGGAGATAATGGCAATGGCACAGGCCGGTTTCTTGCCTGTCATGGGATTTGGTGGGTTTTGAGTGCTCCTCAGCCTATCAAGTGTAAAAGGACGGCTATCTTTTTGAAACCCAGCAGGCCCACCTTGGTCTGGCTCATTATCTTTAGATAATGGGGAAAGTCCCTTAAGAAGTAGATGATACTGGCCAATGCCCCTATGACAAAGACCAGGATGATAATGCCTCTCAAAGCATGGTTCTCACCCAGAGTCTCATAGGCCCTAACCCAATCGTATTTGTGGTCCTCTTCTACCTTTTTTAGAAGATCCATGCTCTTCCTCCCCCCTAAAAACTTTGCCCTTTATTTTTAAGAGTTGGGGAGGATGCTGTCAATCTTCATGTTGCCCCCCTGTCTTCCATAGATGGAAAAGATATACTGATATTATATAGGCGTGATGTGGGGGGAGGAATTTATACCCTCTCGACTACCCGAACGGATATAAAATCCGCTCCTACAGATGGGGCTCAGACCTGTCTGAGCGTAGCTCACAGGCAGGCATGTCAAGCGCTCGGAGCATCCTGCCTTCCTGATTCTTACCCAATACTGGTGTAACTCCTTGCCCTTTTGCGACGGGGGTTAGACTGATAAGGTAAATTCTGGGAATCTTGATAGGGGGAGATGATGAAAGTAAAGGGTATTTTGGCGTTTGTTGTGGCGCTGGTAGCGCTCTATGTCGTGGGTGGTAATCTCTATATCCGTTATCAGGTGAGAGGGACCTTTTACGCCTGCCTCTCCCAATTCGAGGCCAGGGTGAATGAGGGATTTGGGCCTGGCAAAGAGGTGAAAATAACGGTGGGTGACGTTAAACCTGCCTTCACCTTTTTGCCCATTTTATCTCCATATAATTCCTTTGTGCTCAAGGAGATACATTGTGCCTTCCCCAAAGTGGATCTTCTTGTTCATAGGTTGGTAGGTACGGCTTGGGTGAAGGGTGGCAAGGTGAGATCTCTTAAAGTGGCTGCTATAGAGAGGATTGATGCAAAGGGGAAGGGGGGGACCTTTGAGGCCCAGGTGGGCAGGATTTCCTTTTCTCCTGGTGTAGATGTGGCTTCCCTTTTGGGGATGGGGGGACTGTCCGTGCGGGATGTAGGCGGGCGCTTAGAAGAGGCTAAATTGAGCTTTTCAACCCCCAAGGGAGGCGAAATTAACCTCTCCTCGAGAGAAATGACCTTTCATCAGAAAGCCTCCTTGCTCCGAAAGGGAGAGAAGATGGTCCTGTCTGATGTTCCTTTCCAGTCCCGCTATGCCCTCAAAGACTTCCTCCTGGCTTATAAGCGTAGTAAGGGTTCTCTCACAGACAGTGGAGAATTACTTTTTGACCTTATTCAGATGGATACAGGTTTGAAAAGGGAGAAGGGGGATTACGCCTTTTATGAAAATTGGGGGCTTAGCCTCGTTCAGTTAAAGGTCCACCCTGTTAAAGAGGGTGTGGAACCTGAGAGGCTTTTGCCTGTAAAGGGGACCCTCAATCTCAGACTCTCCCAGATCCCTGCTGACCTGGTCTCTGCCTTTTTGGACTTCATGGATGCTATTAAAAAAGGGGGGCTGTCGAAAGAGGAAAAGCTGGGCTTGACGTTGGGGTTTGTCCAAAAGGCTATTTTTCAGCTCCAGGGTGGTTTCTTGGAGGGAAAGGTGGGGATAGATTTACCCAAGGGCGCCAGACTCTCCCTTACCGTGGAGAAAACACCTATGGCCCAACTCTTAGCCAGGAAAGGGCCTCCCAAAGTGCAGCTTGTGGTGAGCAATAAAGAGCAGCTTCAGGCATTGCTCACAGAAGCAGGGTTTAGTGGAGAGAGACTGGAGAAGGCCTTCGAGGGGATGGAGTGTCATGGCAAGGTGTGCAAAAAGTGGTTGATATTGGGCCATCCTGCTCCTTCCCAATAGCATGATTAGGGGTGCTTGACATTGGTGCCTTTAAGGATTAGATAAAGTCCCAGCCGGTGGGGCCGTAGTGCAGTTGGGAGCACACCTGAATGGCATTCAGGAGGTCACGGGTTCGACTCCCGTCGGCTCCACCAATTTCATTTGGGCGATAAAACCCTCGCTTTTTTCAATGCGATTCTTACAGTGGTTCTGAAGGGCCGGGGTGTTCTTCCCTTGCGCCTGATTCGCCTTGGATCTGTTAGGAGTTGCTATAAAGATTATATTTCCTCTAAGGTTATTCTCCCTTAAGCTTTACAATGGTGGCTCCTGCTCCCCCCTCCTTTTGAGGAGGCTCTTCATAGGAGTTTACCATGGGAGAGGTGCTAAGGGCTTCACGGATGGCTTTTTTGAGGGTGCCGGTACCCACGCCATGGACTATGCGTACCTCCTTCAAACCAGCCAGGTAGGCCTCATCCAGGAACTTTTCCATCATGGGGAGGGCCTCCTCTACCCTCTTGCCCAAGAGGTTTATCTCTATAGATGCGCCGACTTTTCCCTGGTAGTAGAAGGTAGAAGAAGGGGACGGAGGATAGGGCCTGGGGGGTTCTTTCCCCCTCTTTTCTATGATGGAGAGTTTTTTAGAGGGAACAACTACCTTCATTTTTCCTGTATCCACTTCTGCTTTGCCTCCGCTCATGCTCAGCACCCGTCCTTCTAACCCTAAGCCCCATACCCTTACTGTATCCCCTATTTGGACTTCCCCTTTTTCTTCTACGGTTTCTAAGGTGGCCATTTCTCCTTCCAACTCTTTCAAGCGGGTTTGGACCTCCTGGATTTTTCCCTTCTTCAACTCTTTTGAGAGTCTTTTCACTTCCTTGTGGAGGAAGGCGAGGAGACGTTTCCCCTGGGCCAGGCGTTTTTCCTGTTCCTTAAAAAAGGCTTCCTTAGCCTCTTTAAGGTGTTTTACCTCTTCAATTTTTTCCCTTCTTTCCTTTTCCAGGTATTCCCGGGCCTTTTTGGCTTTTTGGCTTTCCTCTTCCAATTGTGCGATGACCCTTTCGATTTCTAGTCTTCCCTTTTCCTGAAGGCATTGGGCTTTACGAATGAGGCTTGGGGGAATGCCCAGCTTCTTTGCTACAATAAAGGCGTTGCTTCTTCCCGGCACCCCTACCAAGAGTCTGTAGGTGGGGGAAAGGGAATTGGGATCAAACTCCATAGAGGCGTTTTTCATTCCGGGGGTGGCGTGGGCAAAGAGCTTTAATTCATTGTGATGGGTGGAGACTAAACACCATGCCCCTCGCTGGTGGAGTTCTTCTAAGATAGCCATGGCTAAGGGTGCTCCTTCCCACGGATCCGTTCCTGCCCCCAACTCGTCCAAAACTATTAGGGACTGGCTATCGCTTTCTTCCAGAATCTCGTTGATATTTTTCATGTGGGAGGAGAATGTGGAGAGGTTCTGTTGGATGCTCTGTTCGTCTCCAATGTCTGCCAGGACCTTGTTGAAGATGGGAAAGGATGAGTCGGGATGGCAGGTGGGGGGTATGCCGCTTTGCACCATGAGAGCCAGTAGGCCCATGGTTTTTAAGACTACGGTTTTGCCCCCTGTGTTGGGTCCCGTAATCACTAAGGAATGGGTGGCAGTGCCATCTTCATCTGGTCTGTGGCTTTTGCCAAGGCCCACCTCTAATGGAACAGTGCCTTTTATTCCCTTATCCTTAATAAGGAGGGGGTGGCGGGCTTCAATCAGATGCCAGGGGGTATCCGCTACCAGTCGGGGTACGCTTCCCTGATGCTTCAGGGCGAAGCGGGCTCTGGCTCCTAATGAATCCAAATAGGCTAAGGTGGATTGGTTACCTCTCAGCCCTCCCCTGTGCTCTTGAACTTGGGCTGTAGAGGCCCTTAGGATGCGTTCTACCTCCTTCTCTTCTTCTTTGTGCAGCCGGATCAGGCGATTGTTTAGTTCTACAATAGAGAAAGGTTCTATGTAGAGGGTGGAGCCACTTCCCGACTGGTCTTGGACCAATCCCTTAATCCTCCCGGCGAACTGGGTTTTTACAGGGAGAACGAACCTCCCGTTTTTTATGGTGGCGCTCTTTTCCTGAATGGTCTTGGAAAGGGTGGGATCGGACAGAAGATCTTGGAGTTTATCTCTTATGGTAGCCTTAATCCCTTCCTTTTGTCTCCGTATCTGGGCCAAGGGGGGGCTGGCCGTGTCTAAAATTTCCCCGAAAGGTCCCATGGTCTTCTCTAACCTTTCCCTTAGTTCTTTCAAGATGTGAAGTTTTGAGGCCTTGGCTGTTAGGAGGGGATTTTTTTCTCTGGCTGAAAGCTGTTCTTTTATCCTTTTGGCTAAGGTGAGTTGTCCTCTGATAGTGAGAAGCTCATGGGGAGCGAGCACGGCCCCCTGGGGCCTGCTTTTTTCCAGAATGGATTCTATGTCCTTTAGATCCCCCAAATTGGGGAAGACCCCTTCCTCCTCTAAAACCAAGGCCTCCCTCATCTCTGCCATTGTTTTTTGTACTATGGCTGGGTCTTCCTGGGGCCTCAGACCCAGCACCTCCTTTCGTCCAGGCTCAGAGACAGCCTCTTGAGCCACTGTCTCTAAGAGGGGGAAGAAGTCTAAAACCCTTAGGGTGTGCTGGGGGAACATGGTGGTTTATGGAAATTTATGGGGGTTCCCAGGGATGTGTGAGGACTTTGTGTGGTATATCGGTGAGTCTCAGTGTTTCTCATCATGCGCGCCCATAAGCCTTTCTCTTACCAGTTCGTTCACCAACTTGCCATCGGCTCTGCCCCTCACCTTGGGCATTACCTCTTTCATCACCTTCCCCATTTCTCTGGGAGAAGAGACTCCTGTGGCAGAGATAGCTTCCTCTATTATAGCCAGAAGTTCTTCCTGAGAGAGTTCCTCTGGAAGGTAGGCCTTTAGGATTTCCTTTTCCTCCTTCTCCTTATCTGCCAGGTCCTGTCTCCCCCCTTTTTCGTATTGGCTTATAGAGTCCTGTCTCTGTTTTACCGCCTTCTGTATAAGGGCCACCACCTCATCGTTTTTAAGCTCGTCCTTGGCGTCTATCTCTCTATTCTTTATCTCAGAGACCAGAAGCCTCAGGGTGGACAGCCTCAGGGAGTCCCTGGCCTTCATGGCCTCTTTCATGTCCTGTAAAATTCTTGTTTTTAGAGACATTTTTTCTCCCTCCTTCTGCTGTGATCTTTGGGAGAAACCACTTATCAAAAAGGAGAGAAGGGGGCAATGTGCTTGACACCTCATTTTTGAGGCCGTAATCTCTGGCTTTATGGAGCAGAGAAGGATGATTATGATTTATCAGAAGGGAAGGAATCTGACGGTTTCTATAGTGATGCTCCTTTTTCTTCTTGGTCCCTCGAGGGTCTTGGGAGGCACCATATCCCACAAGAAACTCAAGGGTCCTTACTCTTTCGATATCAAGGCCTCCTCGGAAAAGCTGGTGAAGTCTCTTGAGGCTCGATTTCAGGTGTCTCCGTCCAAGGTGGCCTTGGTGAGGAAGGGAGAGATCCTTGTGGAGTCTTTGGGTGGGATTCCTTTAGGTTTGGAGCTTGTGGTTTATAAGCCTGGTCGGTCTATAGTGGACAAGAGCTCTGGAAAGACCTTTCCCGGGTTTGACATACCAGTGGCCCTGGTCCAGGTAAAACGGCGGGAGGGGAAGTTATACCTTGCCCAGGTGAGTAAGGCTTGGGGCCAAATTAAGAAGGGCTACAAGGTGAAGGGACCGGAAATGGTCTATGTAAAGGTAGCTCCTCCCAAGGTGGAGGGAAATGTTCCTGTGGATGCCAAGGAGTTGGAAACGGTCTTTAAGTTCTCTCTGGGAGAGTTTCTCTTTTTCAGGCTTCTCGGATCCCAGGAAACTTTGCCTGGTCAGACTTATGGGGTTTTGCTCCACCCCGTGGTCACCTCGGGGGGCACCATGCCTGTATTGGGGTGCTATGTGGATTCCTTGGTCACCCATCGTTCCCTCTTTGCTTTACAAGAGAGCCTCAAGCTGGTGAAGAGTGCCTCTTACACTGAGATCATGAAGAAGAGGACCCTTATGGAGACGGGGGAGTGGGGAGGGTATCAAATGGCGATGGCCTCCCGGGTATTTAAGGAGAAGATGACCTCCGTGGCTGTAGCCGATGTGGACGGGGATGGCAAAGAGGAGATCATCCTTTTGGGTCCCCAGACCCTTCAGGTTTGCAGACTGAAGAAGAAGGAGTTCCAGAAAGTGTATCAGTATAAACTCCCCACCAGGGGGGGCTATGCCCGGAGGTACATGAGGGTGGATGTGGGTGACATAAACGGCAACGGCAGACCGGAGATCTTTATCACTTCTGTGGTAGAAGACCTTATGTCCGGTTTTATCAGGCCCCACTTAGCCTCTATGGTCTTAGAGCTTCGTGGTAAGAAGTTTAAGGTGCTGGAAAAGAATATGCCCTACTACCTTATGGTGGTGCAGCCCAGGGCAGACAAGAAGAGCAGGCCTATCCTTTTGGCCCAGAAGATGGGTGAATACCAACCCTTTGAGGGTCCTGTTGTACAGATGATTTGGAATGGTAAGAAGTACATCCCTGCCAAAAAGCCTGTCTATCCCTTTATTTCCAAGTTTGGTCATCTCTATGGGTTGATTTGGGACGACTTCAAGCTGGACGGTAAGCTGGAGGTAGCCGTGGTAGATAATGATAATTATCTCAGCGTGTACGATACCAAGGGCCATCCCCTTTGGGAGAGTCCCGAGAGTCTCGGTGTGGTGAGGTATGACTACTTTAATCAGACCCCCCGTTTCCCTCGGTTCCCTGCTATGAAGGACTTCAATCCTGGGGATGTGGCGCTGAAGCGCTATCTGCCCAGGAGGCTGGTTTCTGCCTTCATGGAGGGGGAGGGCAGAATGGCCCTTTTCACCGTGGTAAACGATGTCCCTTCCTTTGTAGCGGCGGGAGTGAAGCTTGAGACCCCCTGGCAGGGTGTTAATGGCAGGGTGGTGAAACTGGCTTTTGTTGGGTCGGGTAAGGCCTATGGGGCCTACTTTGATATTCTTTGGGAGAGCCCCAAGTTTAAGGATTTATATGCCCAGGATCTGGCCTTGGGGGATGTTGACCAAGACGGTGTTTTGGATGTGGTTTTTCTCTCTTACAACAGGAAAATCGGGAAAGTGAGAGTTGACATTTACCCTCTTTCGGGCTTATGAAAAAATCTAACGGGACCATTGACAGGGCAACGGCTGTTTATTATGCTATAGGCAAGCATGGTATTGAGAACGAAAGAACCTAAGGAAGGGAGGTGGTAAAGAGAGAGGGAGGTGAGAAAGGAAGCGGAGGGGGTAGGGTTTGTGATTTTATTGGGTTTAGAAAATCACGGAAAAAGGAGGTAGGAAGGTATGAGAAAAGGGTGGTCTTTACTCATTGCTTTGGTGTTTCTCCTCGGTCTCGCGTGGTCCGCCTCAGCGGGGGTCCTTTCTGTGAGGATACCCACCAAGAGCGGTATCGAGGCCAGATTTGGGATGGTGGAGCTATTCACCATGAACTGGACCAACAACTATGACTTTTACAGTGATGCATCGGATCCTGTCTGGATTGCTGATCCTGAGGGAGATGTGCGCCAGGACTACATGTCCCACATGGTCTATTTCCCCATAGACTTCGTGAAGGCGGGTCAGTGGCGTGCCCATCTGCTCTTCTCCTACAAGGGTTCCGACTTTGACCAGGGGGCAGACGTCAACAAGGACACGTTCAACGGTGTTGACTACGACAGGTGGCGTGTTGAGCGTGCCTACTTCGAGTTCAAGCTCAAGTTCCTGCCCGTTAATGCCTGGATAGGCGTGGGTCACGACATATGGACCCTGGACAGGGAAGGCGGCTGTTTGGTTTACTTCGATGATGATCCAGGCGTCCGCTTCTACGGCAACTACCAGAAGTTCACCTGGGACTTCAAGTTTGCCAGGAAGTCCGAGCAAACCGACGAGCAGGCCTTTAAGTACGATCCCAACAGGGACGTCTACATGCTCAAGTTGGGCTACGACTTTGCTCCCTACTTCAAGCCCCACGTCTTCTTTGCCTGGGACCGCAACGGTGCCACAAGGTACAGCATGTACAAGGCTGACGGCACCTACGCCATCACTAACGACGCTGGGGCCTATGATGTTTATTATTCTGGTGCCACTCTTACAGGGAAGGTTGGTCCCCTCATGTACCAGGCAGAGGGTGTCTATCAGGGTGGACATGCAGATGTGAAGGGCCACGGTATGTACCAGCCTGATGGTGGGCGTGAAGACAGTTATGACATCCACGCCTGGGCAGGCCTGGTCAACTTCCAGGTGGATCTGGCCCAGTGGATCCCTGCCCTCAACAAGTTTGTGGTGGGAATCGGTGGTGTTTACTACTCCGGTGATGATGACCCTGACGATGATAACCTTAAGGGTTTTGTGGGTGTCACCAACGGCAATAGGTTCTTCAAGCCCTGGGAGATGGGAACACTGCCCGTCCATGGTGCCAATGAGCAGCCCGTGATCGGCAACACCATCTATGCCTGGAACCCCACTGGTTGGGGCGTGGGCCCCGGACTCGGTGGCGTGGTTGGCCAGTCTGTGGATGTTGGAAATCTTGGTGCCCATGGCGACAACCCTGGTCTCTATGCCCTCGTGTTCACCATTGACTGGGCGCCTGTCACCAACTGGAACATCAAGGGCATGGTGAAGTACATGGAGTGGGACAAGACCGATCCGATCGA
>WFSI01000143.1 GCA_015486105.1 Aquificota bacterium
AGTGGGAGGAGCATGTTGCCCTTCAAAGACCGCCTCCTTTTAGATACATGGTATGTTCAGAACTGGTCTTTATGGCTGGATATAGTGATCCTCTTCAAAACGATGAAGGTACTTATAAAAAGGGAGGGGGCCTATTAGCTTTGTTCCTTCTTTTTTTGCTTATCATTCCAGCGGAGGTTCCAGGCTATGACTTTCGAAAATCGGGACATTGATCTATTAAGCCTACCCTCTCTATATTGTAGCTATTAATAATACACAATGCTATTTTTATCTTTATAAATGGAGGCTACCCCCTAAAAAGTGTAAAGCACCCAGTTTTTTCTCATGATCCACTTCAAACCCTAAGTTGAAAAGCTGTGTTATTCCATATGATCTGGATCTTATATTGGCTACGGGTCTTTGTCCCACAGATATTGGAGATTGGCAAATTGGATAAACGCATTTACCTCTACTGCCTTCCTGGAACCCCAGTATCTAGCCAGTCTGTGTCTCATCTCCTCCAGCCCCGCATTTATGGACTCTATGGGATTGGTGGTGTAGATGTGCCTTATCAGCTCCTCAGGATACTTCTTGAACACCAGGTAGTTCTCTGTGTCCCTGGTCAGTTTTTGGGTCATCTCAGGCTTTTCTTCCCTCACCACAGCTATCATCTCCTGGACTTCCTGTTAAGAATCGGCATCTTTAACTTTGTGCCACAGCCTCTGGTTAACTCGATGTCCAATTCTCCCAGGTAGAGATTTAGCCTTTGGGAGTAAAAGCCGTTGGCGTAGTCTTGGGGATTGAGGACCAGATAAAGGCTCCTGTCCCTTTTCATGAGTTGATCGAGGAGCCTCTCCAACTTTTTTGACTCCTCCGTGGTCTCCCATTCCTTATATCCCCTTACACACAATTTTTTATCCAGTCTTATTAAAATGTTAAATGTCAAAGGTGATGGTGGGGCATATATACAGGATAGCAAAAAGAATGTTCGGTGTGCCTGATTTCAGGTACTATGCCATAGCAGATGGCATTATGGCCCTCTTTGCAAGGCATCCTGGAGGTGTGAGGCCTGCAGAGATGGAAGGGGCTTGGTGGAGCAACCCACCTTGGTGCTACACCCTTCCGGCTAAAAAATTGGGAGAGGTCCTGATAACTGTTTCATGGATATGATCTGGCTTTTGTGATATATAATTAATAATTATATATCATAGGGGGTTCCGGAGGCGGTGCTTTGGATCCTGTTGCCACATCCTTACAGATAGGGGTCTTTCAGGGGGGATTGGCCAGAATCAGGGGTAGGAGTATTATCCCCTACTGGTATGGAGAAGATGGGGAGTTCCATCTTCCTGGGGTAGGTAAGATTAGACTTCCCATGGGGTTTGTGAGGCCTCCCTTTAAACCTATCCCTGCAAAGGAAAAAATTAAAATTAAATCCTCCGTTTCACCTTTCTTCAAGGCTTTGGAGGCTTTTCAAAGAGGAGGGTATTTGGAGGCTTTGGTTTATCTCCAGGGTAGCGGTGAATCTCCCGAAGCGGCAGCCTTAACAGGTTTCATTATGCTCCTTCAGGGTAAGAAGAGGGCCGCTATTCCCTTTCTGGAGATGGCCTTGTTTGAAGGGGAAGGTTTTGTGGGAGATCTTTGTATCAGGGGAGGGATAGTGCCCTATATATCCTTTTCACTTTTTCCTGGGGTTCAGGTTGGGGTGATCCTTTCCCAGGGGGGAGTGCGATTTCTTCTGGCTCATCTCTATCTGGAGATGGAGGCTCATGAGCCCTCTATTGAGCTCTTGGAGGGATTGGTGCTGGGTCGGGAAGATCCTTTTCTCCTTTTGGAATTGGTGGAGCTCATCTTTGGCTCAGGGGAGTATGCCCAGGTGGTGGAGATCCTCTGTGATGTGGAGAATCTTTCTCCTATCCATACCCTTTTGCTCTTCTATTTGGCCCGTTCTTTGGAGGCTTTAGAGGTTCCCTACCTGGCCCTTATTGGTTACACCAAGGCCTTGAGGAGGAAAAAGGACAGGGACCTTGGTCTTTTGAAGGTTGTTAGATATTACAGGGCCCTTCTCTATCAAAGGATAGGAAGACGCCGTCGATACCGCCAGGAGTTAGAGATTCTCATGGATGAAGATCCCTACTACATGGACGTGGGGAAGCGAGTGCTGGAGATGCCCTGATGCTTTCTCCAAGGGGAGGGGTAGCTAAGTGGCGGTGAAGGTCCTGGTGGGTCCAGCTGGGACGGGGAAAACAAAAAGGGTTCTTCAGGAATTTGTCCGAGAGATCAGAAAAGGGGGGGAGCCCATTCTCCTTCTCCCTTCCAGCCATCGGGTAGGAGAGGTTAAAAGGTTTCTTCTTTCCCGGGGGGAACCCTTAGGCTTAGACACTATTCATACCTTGGAGGGCTTGGTGGGAGTCCTTTTGGAAGGCACACCCTATGCCTACTCCCGGCTTAACGCTATAGAAACCCAGGCGGTAGTAGAGGAGGTGGTGAGGCGGGTGGCTGGTAGATTGAAGTATTTTGGCGAGATAGGAAACCGATGGGGTTTCGCTCGGGTGGTGGGTCGATTCCTCAGAGATGGGGTGACTTGGGGAAAGGACCCTTCCCCATTGCATGGGGTAAAACCTCCTGAAAAGGCCCATGATTTGGCTTTGCTTTTGGAGACCTATTTGGAAGTTATGAAAAAGAAAAAAATTTTAGATGAATCTCTGGCTCTTATCCAGGCGGCTTCCCTTGTAAAACAGGGGGCCAGCCCCCGTGCCGGGGACGTTACCCATCTGTTGGTGGATGGCTTCTATGACTTTACCAGTGCCCAGTGGATCCTTGTGGAGAGTCTAATAACCTGTTTACCCAGGGTCACTTTTTCTCTTCTTTACCATGCCCGACGTCCCAGGCTCTTCTTTCTTCCCGGGGTCCTCTTGGAAAGGCTGAAGACCTTGGGGGCTACTTTGGAAGAGGTTTCCCTCGAAGGAGAGTGGTCTTTGGCCCCTTTAGAAGCGGCTTTTGCTGGAGAGGAGAGAATAGGGGAGGCTTGCCAGGCCTTGGCGGGCAAGGTGAGACTGATACAAGGAAGGGGTAAGTTAGGAGAAGTGCGGTGGGTGGCCCACGAGGTGGCCTCCCTTCTCAGGGAAGGGGTGAAGCCGGGAAATATTGGTGTTGTGGTGAAGGACATAGGGGCCTACCGTGGAGATTTGGAAGGGGCCTTTGAGGCATGGAACGTTCCCTTCAGGGTGGTTCAGCATCCTGCCTTGGCTGAACATCCCTTGGTAAACCTGGTGGTGATGCTCATGAAGGCCCGCTTGGAGGATCTTCCTGTGAGTCGCTTGGTTTCCCTGGCCCTCTCTTCCTTGGTCCGCTTAGACCCATCCACCCGGGAGGAGGTCTTGAGACTGGTAGACATGGTCCAATACCTTCTGGGTATTGATAGATGGCGTCTTAGGGTTCTTCAGGAAGAGGACTTTCCTAAAGCCAAAGGATGGATTCTCACCACCCTCATCCCTGCCCTTGAAGCTATACCACTAAAGGGGGAGGGTCGGGAGATCATGGAGGGTCTGGGCCGGTCTTTGGAGCTTTTGGGTGTGGGTAGGAATGGAGAGGAAGAGATGGTATTGGCCTATCTCTGGGAGGCCCTTCTCTGGGTGGTTAGGGGGAAGGAGTTGGCGGGTATGGCCCGGTTTACCTTGGAGGAGTTTCTCATAAGCGTGGCGGGGGTATTGAAGGAATCCCATTATTCTCCTTCCAAACCTCAAGGGGGAGTTACTGTGATGGGTCTTTTGGATGGGCGCCAGTCTACCTTTTCCCACCTCTTTTTTATGGGACTGAACCAGGGGGTTTTCCCATCCCAGGTCTATTCTGATCCACTTTTGAGGGACGGGGACAGGGATAGGATAAACAGGGCCTACGGGAAAGTGGTTTTTCCCTTGAGAGGGGAGAGAACCTTGCCCGAAGACCGTCTCCTCTTTTACATGGGTTTCACCCGGGCCAGGGAGGTGCTTTACCTTTCTTACAGTTGCAGGGATGATCAGGGGAGGCCTCTTCTTCCCTCTCCTTACTTAGTGGATCTCCTTCAGAAGATGGATTTGACACTTATTCAGGGTCGTCCCCCATATCCCCTACCCCAGGGTCGGCGTGTCCTTATGGAGGAGGATCCTTTGAAGGATCTTCCCCTGCCTCAGGTGTTTACTCCCACCCAGATAGAGACTTACGCCCAGTGTCCCTATGCCTTTTTCCTACGCTATGTCCTGAGGGTGGAGCCCTTCAGGGTGCCTATGGAAGAGGCCTTAGCTACCAGTATTGGTGATCTCTACCATGATGTGCTCCAGTGCTATGAGGAGGCTCGGGGAAGGGGAGAGGGGGGAGGTCTGAAAGAGAACCTGGGTCTCTTGGAAAGGATAGTCCGGGAGGTTTTTAGGAAGTACGAAGAAGAGGGAAGGGTAGGGCATCAGGCCCTTTTTAGGGCGGAGAAGGAGCGTCATTTAAGTATCTTGAGGGATTTTGTCCGGTGGGAGACGGAAAGGGAGGAAGCTCCACCTTTTCTGGTGGAGGAAGAGCTAAAGGGGGAGTATAGGGGTCTTTCCTTGAAGGGCCGAGTGGACCGAGTCCAAAAGGAAGATGGAGGAGTGGCCATATGGGATTACAAGGTGGGACAGGGGTATGATTACCAGGAGAAGGAGAGGAAGGGCCTCTTATTCCAACCCTATGTCTATGCTCATCTGTTGAATCAGAGGGGAATTGACTGTGCCCTTTTTCGCTATCTCTTCCTTCCCCATATTCAAAATAGCAGGAGAGGGGTTCTCGAGATAGACTTTTCACAAGAATCTATGAAAACCCAGTTGGATCGTGTGATAGAGTTGGTGGAGGCTATGAGGAAGGGCCATTTTTCTTTCCATTCCTGGGAAATTGGATTGGAGGAGTGGGGAGGCAAGTGCCGTCGTTGCCCTTACCTTCTAATCTGCAGGAGGGAGGACAAAGCCCTTGGCTGGTGAGATGGAGGTGTTCCAGGGGTATCTGGAGGGCCAGAGCTTCACCCCTCAGCAGAGGGAGGCCATTCTTGCTTCCAGGAATCTCATTGTAGAGGCGGGGGCGGGTACGGGGAAGACCAAAACCTTGGTGGCGCGTTATCTTCGCCATATCTTGGTGGATGGTTTCTCTCCCCAGGATGTGGTGGCCCTCACTTTCACGGAGAAGGCAGCTCAGGAGATGAGAGAGAGGGTTCAGGATCAGTTAGCCCGATTCCAGGGTTCTCCGTTGGAGGGGAGGGCCATGAAGGCTATGGAGGTACTAACCCAGGCCCCAATTAAGACTTTTCATGGCTTTTCTTCATATCTCCTCCGGGAGTATCCCGTGGAGACGGGGGTGGATCCTGCCTTTTCCCTTCTCGATGAGATGGGGGAGGCCATCCTTTTGGAGGAGACCGTTAACGGGTACCTGGCCACCCACCTTGAGACTTCTTCCCTGTCTACTCTTCTGGTCCACTGGAACATTTTTCAGCTTAAGAGGGCCTTGATGCACTTTTTCACCTCTGTTTTTTCCGAAATGGACTTGAAAGAGGTAGAGGATGGTTTAAAGGAGACCTTTAGTGCTCCTGCCCTCTCCTTGGAGGAGATTCTGGATAGGGTCCGGGAGGCCGTAGGAAGGATGGAGGAAGTGAAACTTTATCTCTCCCAAGGTCGCTGTCCTGGTTTGTTTGCCCGGGTCCTTCCCTACTTGGAGACCCTTGACTACCTACTGAGCATCTGGAGAGAAGGGGAGGATTTGCCCAGACTTGTTGTAAGGATAGCCAGGGAGCTGGACCACTTTCCCCAATGGGGCAAGTGCGTTCACCTGTCAGAGCTCAAAGCCCTGAGGGATCTTTCCCACTACTTGTGGCTGTGGTTGGAAAGAGAGATAGGTGAAGGGTTCTACAGGGCCTTTCTTGATTTGGTCAGGGGTGTTTTGGGGGACTTGGAGAGGGTAAAGTCCAGGGAAGGGGTGCTTACCTTTTCTGATCTTCAAAGGAGGCTGGTGGGGGCCTTGAGGACTAATGGACCCTTCAGGGAAGAGTTGAAGGGTCGTTTCCACCGTCTGTTGGTGGATGAGTATCAGGATACCAATGAACTTCAGAGGGAGATTGTCACCTATATCTCCGAAGCCATGGGAGAGAGGAGTTCCAACTATCAGGAGGCCTTATTGGAGGAGGGTAAGCTCTTCATTGTGGGGGATCCCAAACAGTCCATTTATGCTTTTAGAGGGGCCGATGTAGCCGTCTATGCTAGGACTAAGAGGCAATTAGGGGCCCAGGGGAGCTTGGTCCTGACCCGGTGTTTCCGCAGTGGGGTGGAGCTGGTGGAAAAGGGTAATACCCTCTTTCATCGGGTTTTTAAGGAGGTATCGCCTCTTTTAGATCCTGACTATGCTGTTCCATTTACTCCCTTGAACACGGAGAAGAAGGGGGGTGAGGCGTGGCTCTGGTGGTTGGAAGAGGGAATGGGCCAAGATGACGCCCTGGCCCGTTTGATCCTCCGGGCCAAAGGGAAGGGCTATGAATGGGGAGACATAGGTGTGTTATTGAGGAGGAATGCCACAGTGATTCAGCTTTTTCATTATCTCTCCTACCGGGGGATTCCTGCTTTCTCCTCCACTGCCGGAGAACTTTTGGAGAGGAGAGAAGTCCAGGATATTCTCCTTTATCTCAAGGCCTTGGACAATCCTGCCGATAACTTTTCCATTTTAGGTGTTCTCATGGCCCCTTTTGTGGGCATGGATAAGGCCACTGTGTTGGCCCTCTCTGCTCGGGGAAAAGGGCTGCTTTATCAAGCGTGGAAAGATGCTGTAAAGGAAAAAAGGTTTTCTGGAGAGAAGGGGAATATTCTGGCTTTGGCCTTGGATGTATTTGAAGGTCTGAGGGATCGAAAGGATCGTCTCACCATAAGTGGTCTTATCCAGGAGGTATTGAGAAAGACAGGATACGGGTGGTGGCTCTCCCAACAGCCTTATGGAGAGCAGGCCTTGGCCAATGTGGATGGTCTCTCCCGAGAGGCCAGAAGGTTTCAGAAGGGGCGCCTTTTCACCCTATCGGAGTTCCTCATATCCGTGGAGAACAAGGGTCTTCCCTCACGGGAGACTCAGGAGGAGGTGGGCATGGGGGATGCTGTGGCCCTCCTCACTGTTCACGCCGCTAAAGGCTTAGAGTTTCCGGTGGTTATCCTGGGTGAGACCTGGCTGTTACCCAGGAAGGCGAGAGAGCCGGTCCTTTATGATCCCCAGAGGGGTTTGGCCCTTCGCATACCCGACTTGGACTTCAGTCCTCGCTATCAGCAGGTGAAGGTTGCCAAAGATCACAAGGGCTGGGAGGAGGAGAAGAGGCTCCTTTATGTGGCCTTTACCAGGGCTCAGGAGGAGATCCATATCCTCTTTGCCAGGGATGGAAGGAGGGGTGAATCCTGGCAGTTTCAGCTCCTGTCTGCCGGAATTGAGGCTTTGGCCAAGGGAGGTGAGTGGACTCAAACGCCAGATCCTGGGGGTCGTATTTTGGAAGAGGCTACTCAGAAGGTAGAGAAACCTCTTCCTCAACCCCTTGAGCGTACACCTGGCATTCAAGTCAGGGTGGGAGTAGGGAGTCTCCTTCCTGGTGATATCCAGGATGGGAATCCTATTTTGGGCACATTTTTCCATAGAGCCCTGAGGGAGATAACCCATCCTAAGGAAGGAGGACGTTGGTTTGATCTTCACCAGTCCCTCCTGGTTACCCAAGGAGTCCCTTTGACCAAGAGGAGATTTCTCTCCAAACTAAGGGCCTATTTCGATAGCGACTTTTACAGGGATGTAGTGGCTCCGGCTAAGAGGGTTTTCAGAGAGCTTTCTTTGGAGGCCCCCTTTGATTCCCTTTTGGTGACGGGGAGGCCCGATATATTGGTGATCACCCCAGATGGAAAGGTGGTGGTAGGGGAGTATAAACTGGAGAGGAACATGCTCCACGGGGATCGCTACCTGAATCAGCTGGCCCTTTACTCTTGGCTGATAGATGGTTACATGGGTCAGTGGCCTGATGCGGTTTATCTATACTACATACTTTCTGGTGAGGAAGAGAGAATGGAGGGAGGGACCTTAAGGGGTAGGGCCCTTGCCCTTTTGGACCATGGGATTATAAAGCTTAACAGGGGAGAAGGTTAAAGGGATCCTGATGGGGAGGAGGATAGGATAAGGGTTTATGGAGATGTGAAAGGGCTTGCTCCCAGCGATAGAAAGGCTTTGGAGCGGCTTTACAGAAGGAGAGTACCTTCGGCGTCCCTTCTTACCCCCGAAATTGCCCGTACCTTGACCCAGATCTCGTGGGATCTAAATCGTCAGATAGCCCTTTTAGTGGACAGGAGGGGGCGTGTTCATCATGTAATTCTGGGAGATTACTCCTCTATCCTTATTCCTGACCTTTCCCAATACAGGGTGGGACCTGGGAGGCTCAGGGGTTTAAGGTGCATCCACACCCACTTAGGGGAGGAGGGGCTTTCCCATGAGGATGTGTCTGACTTGGCCTTTCTCCGTCTTGATGCCATGGTTGCCGTGGAGGTGAAGGAAGGCCTTCCAGGGAAGGTCTCCATGGCCTATCTCATGCCTCCCAATGGGGAGGGAAGGGAATGGAAATGTGTGGAATGGGGGCATCCCAGTCGCATAGATATCCCCTTCAACACTTTTATAAGGGAGCTGGAGGATGACCTTCACGGGCCTTTCACCGTTAGGGAGCTGGGGGGAAGGGAAGAGAGGGCCATACTCATAAGCGTTACCCGGGAGGGAAAGTGGGAGGCCCAGCGCTCCATGAGGGAGTTGGAGGCCCTGGCCCTTTCTGCCCGTGTCCACGTGCTGGACAGGGTGATTCAGCGGGTGGGGCGGTATAATCCTTCATATCTCATGGGAAAGGGAAAGCTCAGGGAGATTACGATTAAGGGCCTTCACTTGGGGGCTACTATGCTCATCTTTGATCAGGAGCTTTCCCCTGTTCAGGTGAACAGTATTGCCCAGATGGTGGACCTGAAAGTTATTGATAGAACCCAACTGATTTTGGATATCTTTGCTAGCCGGGCCAGGAGCAGGGAGGGTAAGATCCAAGTGGAACTGGCCCAGCTTCGGTACCTTTTGCCTCGTCTTGTGGGCCGTGGGACGGCCATGTCCCGCCTCATGGGAGGCATTGGAGGGAGGGGGCCTGGAGAGACCAAATTGGAGGTGGACCGACGTAGGGTGAAGGAGCGGATCACTATCCTGGAGCGCCAGCTCAGGGGTTTAGAGAGGGGACGCATGGAGAGGAGGAAAGGAAGAGTGAAGAGAGGCATTCCCATGGTCTCTTTGGTGGGGTACACCAATGCGGGTAAATCTACCCTTCTGAACTGTCTCACCCATGCGGGTATCTTGGTGGAAGACCGCCTTTTTGCCACTTTAGACCCTACCAACCGGAGGTTGGTGCTCCCTGGGGGAATCCCTTGTATCTTTTCAGATACCGTGGGTTTCATCCGGAGGATGCCCCCAGACCTCAAAGTCGCCTTCAGGGCTACCTTGGAAGAGCTCAGGGATGCCCATCTCATCCTTCATCTGGTGGATGCCACCAGCACGTACATGGAAGAGGAAATGAGGGCTGTAAAGGAGATTCTTCAGGAATTGGATCTGCAAGATAAGCCCAGGATCGTAGTCTACAATAAGATAGACCTTTTGGAGAAGGGTGGGGAATTGCCCCAAAGGGCCTTGGCCATATCAGCCAAGAGAGGGGATAATCTGGATCTGCTCCTTGCTACTGTGGAGGAGAGGCTCCAACAATTCCCTTGCTGTGTGTGAGGTGTTTTGTGGTCCTTTTAATAGATGGGTACAATCTCATGCACGCCCTTTCTTTCTCTTCGGGGGATGATCTGGAGGAGGGGAGGAGGTATCTTCTAGATCTTCTGGGTCTTTACAAGAGAAAGAGGGGACACAGGGTCATAGTGGTTTTTGATGGTACGGATAAGGTGGGCTTGGGAGAGGAAAAGGGGAAGATGGGAGGGGTGGAGATGGTCTTTACCCGTCGTGGGGAAAAGGCCGATGATGCCTTAGTGCGTTTGGCTTCCCGGTATAGGGAGGGATGTGTTCTCATCACCTCTGACAGGTCTGTCAGAGAGGGGGCTGGCCGTTACGGTACTTTTTCTTTTTCCTCTCAAGATTTTCAAGAGAAGCTCTGGTGGATTCAGTATAGTGACTTCAAAGGAGAGGATGAACCCGGTGGAGAGATCCAGCAGCCTTCCCGGAGGCTTCCTAAGAAGGCCAGAAGGCGCATGCGCATCTGGAATAAACTCTGATTCCTTGGGGGCTGTAACTTAAAGTGGTCCTGATTGTTTGGACCGTTTGGAGGCATGTCCAGCTTTATCTCCAAGATTCATTTTACCCTATCAGACTGCATCTGTGAAAGCCCCCTATGTCTGCTGGACCGTTTCCTCGCCTTTGATGGTCTCCAGGGCTACCTTTGCATTGAACTCAGCCGAGTGCTTCTTACGCTTTCTTTTCATTGCTCGCCTCCTTGAAATTGTTTGTGGATAAGAAGCTTACCAAGCGGTTCATTTCTTTGGGGCCACCTCAACTTACGGTCTTGTCTTGAATAAGCTCAACTCGGACCTTTGGCCTTAAGTATCTCTTGATTGCCCAGTTCATAATGGCTATACTTAGGATATACAAAAAAGGGGGAGGTGCTCACATGTATACGAAAATCCAAAAATGGGGCAATAGTCAGGGACTGCGTCTTCCAAAGAATGTGCTGGAAGACGCTCGTCTTAAAATCGGGGATAAGGTAGAGGTTGTGGTGCAAGAAGGCGTTATCGTTATTGCGCCAATAAGGAAAGTCCGAGGACGCTACCGTATCGAGGAACTCGTGGCGCAAATTCCCGAAGACTACCAGGCCAGTGAAGTCGATTGGGGCAAGCCGGTAGGAAAGGAAGCATGGTA
>WFSI01000144.1 GCA_015486105.1 Aquificota bacterium
AAGGTGAAGAAAAGGGCAAGGAGGGGGGAACTGGCGAAGCTGGAGAAAAAGATGGAGACAGCTAAAATGAGCATGGCCTCCAAAAATATGAAGGAGGAAGCCAAAACCAATTTGTCCCAGGCTATGTGGGGGGGAGAAAAGAGGCGAGAGGTTTTGTAGAAATAGAAAGTGGTCACCAACATAAAAAGGGTGACCAGCAGCATAGACAGGCCCACCAGGGCCACCAATCCTCCGTACTTTCCAAAGATGTAGTTTCCTCTACCGATGGGCTTAGAGAGGACCATGTATATGGACCTCTTGTCCAGGTCCTTTGCCATGAGATGAGTCCCCATAAAGAAGGCCAAAAGGAGCCCCGTAAAGGTAAGGGTAGAAAGTCCCAAGTCTTGGGTGACCTTCAGGATGTTGCCTATGGACAAGTCTGCTATTACCCCCGAGGCGATCAGGAGGAGAAGGGCAAAGACCAGTATCCCCAGAAAGGCCCTTTCCCTCACCCCTTCTTTAAGGGTGACCCAGGCCAATGCTAAACTAGCCCTCAGGTTCACCTTGGACCTCCTTTACAAAGATCTCTTCCAGAGTAAGCTTTTTCCTCTCCAGGGCGTAAAGGGGAAGCCCCAGGCCCTTGACGACGTTTATAGCATCCCATAACCTATTTTCTGGTACCTCTGTTTGAGTAACATGTCCTACGAGGGTGACACTTTGAAATCTTCGCTCTTGTAGGGCGTCTCTATGGTCCCCCTCCAGTTTCAAGATCCAGGAGGGGATATCCAGTATCTGAGAGGGGCTACCCAGATATGTGAGATGCCCGTTGACCAGTATTCCTACCCGGTCACAAATAGTTTCCACATCGTGGAGGATGTGAGAGCTGAAGAAAACGGTTTTAGCGGCACTTTTCAGGTTTAAGATGAGTTGTGAAACCTCCCCTCTGCCCAGAGGGTCCAAGCCAGACATGGGCTCATCCATCACAATGATTTGGGGATTACCCACCAGAGCCTGGGCTATTCCCAAGCGTTGAACCATCCCTTTGGAGTACCTCCTGATGGCCATTTTACCGGCCTGATCCAGTCTTACCAACTCCAAGAGTTCCTGGACCCTCTTTCCCATATCCGTGTTTCTCATACCTACCAATTTGCCGGCAAAACACAGGAACTCTTCCCCTGTGAGATGGTCGTAAAAGGAGGGATTTTCTGGGAGATAACCCAAATGCTCCCTGGCGTGGGGAAGGTGGGCGTCCCTCCCCATAATCTCCACCCTTCCCCGGGTGGGAAAGAGAAGGTTCATGATAATCTTAATGGTGGTGCTCTTCCCAGCGCCATTGGGTCCAACAAAACCAAAGATTTCCCCCTTGTAGATCTCCAGATCAAGACCTTCCAAGGCAATTATCTTTTCCTTTAGCCCCTTTTTATAGTATTTGGTGAGGTTTTCTACCCTTACAGAAACGTGAGACACAACCTATTCTCCGAAGATGCCCATGGCCCGCCATTTCTCACGGCGCTCCACGACGAGCTGGCCTGGATCTTCTTTCAAAAGTTCCCTAAGATGCCGTCGGATGACCCTTTTGAGGATGGAAGCAGCCCTCTTATGGTCCCGATGGGCTCCCCCCAAAGGCTCCTTGACAATCTCATCGATCACTCCCAGTCTCAAGAGGTCATGAGCTGTCACCCTCATGGCCTCTGCAGCCAAAGGAGCCTTCTTTGTGTCCCGCCACAGAATAGACGCACAACCCTCAGGGGAAATCACAGCATACACAGCATTCTCCTGCATAAGGAGGCGATCGCCCACGGAGATGGCCAAGGCCCCTCCACTTCCCCCTTCCCCTACAATAGAAACCACAATGGGTACCTTGAGGATGGACATCTCATACAGATTGTATCCTATAGCCTCTGCCTGGCCCCTCTCTTCCGCTCCAATGCCAGGAAAGGCCCCCGGGGTGTCTATGAAGGTGAGGACGGGAAAACCAAATTTCTCAGCCAGCTTCATGACTCTCAGGGCCTTCCGGTAGCCTTCTGGATGGGGCATGCCAAAGTTCCTCTCTATGTTCTCTTTGGTAGATCTCCCCTTTTGATGGCCTATGATAGCCACTGTTCTTCCCTCAAATTTGGCCAGTCCAGCTACTATGGCTTTGTCCTCAGCAAACCTCCTGTCCCCTCTAAGTTCCACAAACTCGGTGGTCATCTCCCTGACATACTCTAAAGTGTAAGGTCTCATGGGATGACGGGCCACCTGAACCCGCTGCCAGGGAGACAAGTCGGAATAGGTGTCCCGGAGAAGGCGTTTCAATTTTTTCTGGAGTTTCCTAACCTCCTCCTCCAAGTCCATTTGGCTCCCTTGACCGATGGTTTTCAGCTCGGCTATCTTGTTCTCCAGCTCCTGAATACTCTTCTCAAAACCTAATGGCTGTCCAGTCATAGCCTCCTCTTATACCTCAAAAAATAGTTATTAAAGCATAAAAGTCATGAGAGAGCTTTCCGAAAAGCCTTTCAAGGATTTGATGAAAGGTGTTACAGGTTTGAGAATAGCCAAAAGGCTTGTCTTTCTCATTTCCAATAGACCCTTGCCTCTTCAAAGATCTCCCCTACTGCTTTAGACAGCTCTTCTCCTGAGGTCACAAAAAACTCTCTGTCCGCCTCCATCTCCACCATCGTACCATGGGGATGAAGGAACCTAATCACCAAAGGATGATCTCCACTATGGGAGCATACCACGCTCCAGAGCCGGTCTATAGTCTCCTCTTTAAGATGTTGAAGGGGTAGCTCTACGAGCACCCTCCTCCTTTTCCTTTTCTCCGGCATTTTGGCAGATTCCTTTCCTTTTAAAGCTTCTCTGAGAAGGAGTACCTCCTGGGCTATCAGTTTTTTCCCTTCTCCCTGGGCGTCGGTAGTGATTCTGCCCCTTATTACTAAGGGTTCCTCCACCAGGAGTAGCATGCTCACCTCATTGTAGAGGTCGGGGAAGATCACCACCTCGATATTGGTTTTCCTATCCTCCAACTGGACGAAGGCCATCCTCTTGCCATTCTTTTTGGTGGTAATTTCCCTGAAGGTAGTCACCATTCCGCCCACCCTTACCTCTTGACCTTCCCTGCCCCGGGTCACTACCTCCTCAAAGGTGCCGGATACCAGGCCTTCCAGGTCCTTCTGGTAAAAATCCAAGGGATGACCCGTCACATAAAAACCCAAGGCCTCTCTCTCCATAGAGAGAAGCTCCTTGCTGGAAGGAGGGGAAACCTGGGGATAAACCTCTTCCAAGGAAAGCAATGAGGACTCCTTCACTATATCGAAGAGGGATTTTTGGACTCCATTGTTTCTGGCCGCCTTTTGTCCCTCCTCCATGGCCATGTCCAAAGCCGCAAGAAGGGTATTTCTATCCATCCCCGTGGAATCGAAGGCCCCCGCTTTTATGAGACTCTCCACCGTTTTTCTGTTCACCCTGCGGAGATCCACCCGGCGACAGAAATCGTAGAGGGAGGAAAAGGGACCCTCCTTTTCCCGAGCTTCCAGTATAGCCTCCACGGCGGATTCCCCTACATTCTTTATGGCGGCCAAGCCAAAGCGTATGGAGGTACCTTTTACCGAAAAGGTGGTGACACTCTCGTTCACATCTGGGGGCAGCACCTTTATATCCATCTCCTTGCACTCTTGGATGTACTGGTAGATCTTATCTGTGTTGCTCATATCTCCAGAGATGAGGGCAGCCATGAACTCTACCGGGTAATGGGCTTTTAGATAAGCCGTTTGATAAGCAATGAGGGCGTAGGCCGCCGAGTGGGACTTATTAAAGCCGTATTTGGCGAAGTTTTCCATGAGGTGAAAGATCTCTTTAGCCTCCTTTTTTCCTATACCCCTCTCGTTGGCACCCTGAATAAAGGCTTCCTTTTGCTTGGCCATGATATCCATCTTCTTCTTCCCCATGGCCCTCCTCAAAAGATCGGCCTGGCCCATGGTGAACCCCGCCAAACGGCTGGCTATCTGCATTACCTGCTCCTGATAGAGGATAACCCCGTAGGTTTCCTCCAAGATCTCCTCCAATTGGGGTAGGGGAGCCTTCCACTTCACCTTTCCGTGCTTCCTGTTGATAAAGTCTTCCACCATTCCCGAACCCAAGGGGCCAGGCCGGTATAGAGCCACCAAGGCTATTAAATCTTCAAATCTGTTGGGTTTCAGCTTCTTGATGAGTTCCCTCATCCCCGAGGACTCCAGCTGAAACACCCCCTGGGTTTTCCCCTCTTCCAAGAGCCGATAGGTCTGGGGGTCTCCTAATGGCAGGTGTTCCAGATCTATCCTCTCACCCTTGTATTCTCTGATGAGTTCCAAGGCCATGCGGATAACAGTAAGGGTCTTGAGTCCCAGTAGATCCATCTTGAGGAGACCCAAACCCTCTAAATCATCCTTGGCGTATTGGGTTACCACCTCGTTGTCCGTACCACGGTAAAGAGGGACGTACTCCGTGAGGGGTTCGGGGGTGATTACCACCCCGGCGGCATGGGTAGAGGCATGGCGGGATAACCCTTCTAACCTCTGGGACACCTCCAACAGCTCTTTTACCTTGGAGCTCTCATGGGCCATCTCCTGGAGTTGGGGAATCTCTTCAATAGCTCTGGAAATGGTCATATTGCCCCCGGACCCACTGGGAATAAGCTTGGCTATAGTGTCTACCTCTTTATAAGGCATGTCCATAGCCCTGCCCACATCCCTTACCACCGCTCGGGCAGCCATAGTTCCAAAGGTAATGATCTTGGCCACATTGTCTCTGCCATACTTATCCCTGACATATTCGATAACCTCTTCCCGTCTGTCCATGCAAAAATCTATGTCTATATCCGGCATGGAGACCCGTTCGGGATTCAAAAATCTCTCAAACAAAAGATGATGGGCAAGGGGATCCAGGTTTGTAACGCCCAAGGCATAGGAGACCAAAGAACCCGCTGCCGATCCCCTTCCCGGTCCCACAGGAATCCCTTTACCCTTGGCAAATCTCACAAAGTCCCAAACAATGAGAAAGTACCCCGAGAACCCCATCTCCTTGATGACAGTGAGTTCCCATTCCAGCCTCTCCTGGTATTCCTGGAAGTCCCTCTCATTGTCCACTTCTCCCTTTTCCATCCTCCTTTTTAAGCCCTCCTGGGCTACATGGGCCAAATAGCTGTTTAGGTCGTATCCCTGGGGTACCTGATATCCAGGAAGATGAAGCTGGCCAAAGGAGAATTGGAACTGGCACCTATTGGCTATCTCCCAGGTGTTTTTGACGGCCTCTTCCCTCTCCCGAAAGAGCTGATACATCTCTTGAGGGGAACGCAGGTAGAGCTGGTCAGTGGACATCCTCATGCGGTCCTGATCTTGGACATGCTTTCCCGTCTGAATACAGAGGAGAATGTCGTGGGCGCGGGCGTCAGAAGGATCCAAGTAGTGACAGTCGTTGGTGGCTACCAAAGGGATGCCCAGCTCTTGAGCTAAAGAGAGAAGGCCTTGATTCACCTCTTCCTGCTCGGGAATTCCGTTCTCCTGGATCTCCAAATAGAAGTTGGCCCCTCCCATGATCTGGACATACTCTTGAGCAGCCTTCTTAGCACCCTCATAGTCCCCCCTCTGAAGGAGGTGGGGTATCTCTCCTTTCAAACATGCCGAGAGAGCAATAAGCCCCTCTGAGTGTTCCCTCAGGATATCTTTATCTATCCTGGGCTTGTAGTAGAAGCCCTCCAAATAAGCTGAAGAAACCAGCCTTACCAAGTTCTTATAGCCCTTTTCGTCTTTCACTAACAGGATAAGATGAAAGGCTGCATCAGAGAGGCCCTTATGACTTGTTTTATCCTTCCTGGAACCCGGGGCCATGTAAGCCTCGCAGCCTATGATGGGGTGAATTCCCGCTCTTTGGGCCATCTTGTAAAAGGGGACCACCCCAAACATGTTGCCATGATCTGTGATAGCTATGGCCTGTAAACCCAACTTGGGGGCTCTATCAAAGAGATTGGGTAAAAGGATGCCGCCGTCTAACAAGCTGTACTGGGTATGAAGGTGCAAATGAGCAAAATCTGCCATGGACATCTCCCTCTGTAGTGTGTCCCCATTAGTTACCCCACCTAAAAGGTAGGCGCAATATGAGCCCCTGAAACTCAATTGAATAACCTACCGATAAACCGTAGGGTTATTCGACATAGGGAAAAGGGATAAAAGGATGGAGAGGAAATGGGTTAAGACTTTAGGATTCACGGTTCTTGTTCTGGCCTTTTTGCCTTGTTGTGGGAGAGGAGCAGTGGAGACAAAAGGGAACCAGATCCAGGGCAAAAAACCACCTTGCTTGGGCTTGTAGAGATTTTTGGTCAGGGGATCTATACCACGGCAGAACTGGGATAACCGGTATAGCAGTTTGTCGGGCTTGAATAATGTGTACTGGTCGAGACTTAATCTGACACCTGGTGACAAGAATGATATAGTAACTAACATAAGGAGGTGTCAGATGACTACAGAGGAAAAGATCATTAAGACTCATCTTTGAAAACCTGATTAGGATAACTCCCTGATTACACCATACTTATCCAGTTTTCCACAGACGTATGCCACTATGTTTTCTGGAGGGGTAGGAAGTTACACTACCTCCACCCGGCTGGGAATCCCAAAGCCCGCCTGTCTCATGAGCTGTAATAGGCAAGACTTCATCTGACACTGTGGGCTTCTGAGCCACTTTTGTCTGTAAGATGATACCCTATCATTTTCTCCTCTGCAAGGTGTAACGAATCCTTAAAGGTCTGCATCGGAGTCTTCCCG
>WFSI01000145.1 GCA_015486105.1 Aquificota bacterium
AGGTTCTCTACCCGGGTTACAGGTATGAAAGGAAGCTTCAGGGTGGTAGAAAGGGGCATGGCACTTTTTCCTATATTGATCTCCTCGTAACAGGTGGCCAGCCAGGCCGCCTGAATCTCCTTGGGCTCAATTCCGGCATCCTCGATGGCCTCTTTGTAGGCCTCCACCATGAGATCCTCCGCCCCCTTGTCCCATAGCTCCCCAAATTTGGTACATCCCATACCCACTATGGCCACCTTATCCCTTATCCCCGTTGCCATCCCTAACCCCCTCAGGCCAAAAGCCTTCTGGCTATGGTGAGTTTCTCCGCTTCAGTGGTGCCCTCATAGATCTCCAGAATCTTGGCATCCCTGTAAAAACGCTGAACATCGTATTCGTCTATGTAGCCGTAGCCTCCGTGGAGTTGCAAAGCCTGGTTGGCCACCCAGACCGCCGTCTCTCCCGCGTAGTATTTGGCCATGGCGCTCAGGGTGGGATCTATCTCACCCCTGTCCACTTTCCATGCCGCTTTATAGACGGTGTTCCTGGCCAGCTCCACCCTGGTGGCCATCTCTGCTATTTTGAATTGGATGACCTGGAAGGCGGCCAGGGGCTGACCAAAGGCCTTCCTCTCCTTCACATAGGAGACGGCCAAATCCAGAGCCCCCTGGGCACAACCCACACCCCGAGCCGCCACCGAGGCCCGGGTAACGTTGAACATCTGCATCACCTGGTGAAACCCCCGGCCCTCCTGACCTATGAGGTTTTCCACAGGCACCCTCACGTTTTCAAAGGTGATTTCCGCCGTGTCGCTGGCCCTGATGCCCATCTTGCCGTAGATCTTATTCCTGGTGATCCCTGGCCTGTCGGCCTCCACCAGGATGAGGCTCATTCTCCTGTGGCGCTTCTCCTCTTCCGGATTGGTGATACACAAGACTACCATGAAGTCGCAAATGGTACCGTTGGTGATGAACATCTTGCTGCCATTGATGACATACTCGTTGCCCTCCTTCTCTGCCCGAGTCCTAATTCCTGCAACATCTGTCCCGGCATCGGGCTCAGAGAAAGCCCCAGCAGAAATGGCCTCGCCTTTTGCAAGAGGGGGCAGGTACTTTTTCTTTTGTTCCTCGGCACCAAAAAGGAGAATGAGATCGGCCCCAAAGGTGGAAGAGAGGATGTGGCTCAGTCCCAAATCTACCCGGGCAAACTGCTCCATGATCACAGCGAAACCCAAGCGTCCCACACCACCACCCCCATATTCTTCAGGGATCCAGGCCCCGGTGAAGCCCAGCTCACAGGCCTTCTTCCAGAGTTCCCAGGGAAATTTCTCTTCCCGGTCACACTCCCTGGCATACTTCGGAAACTCGGCCTTAGCAAACCTGTAGGCCGTATCTGCCAGCATCTTCAACTCTTCGGGAAGCTCAAAGTCCACGGCCATCTCCCCTACACCATGGTCAGACCTCCACTAACACTGAGCACCTGACCCGTGATGTATCCTGCTTCATCGGAGGCCAAAAAGGCCACGGCATGCGCGATATCCTCAGGTCTTCCCAAGCGCCTCAAGGGAATGATCTTGCTCATCGCCTCAAAAACCTTTACGTTTCTTTCGCTCTCCTGCTTCATCTCCTCCACTAAGGGGGTCTCTGTGGGGCCGGGACAGACAACGTTTACATTGATATTGTATCTGGCCAGCTCCCGGGCCATGGTCTTGCTGAAAGAGATGACCGCACCTTTTGCCCCCGAGTATACTGCCTCTCCACTGCTTCCCACCCTGGCAGCGTCGGAACTGATGGAGATGATCTTGCCAGAGTTTTTCTCAATCATGTCATTGGCAACGCAGTAGACGCAGTTGAGTACTCCCTTGTAGTTGAGGTTAATTATCCTGTCCCATAGATCTGGGGTGGTCTCAAGAAAGGGAACCATTTTGTCCCATCCAGCGTTATTCACCAGGATGTCCACCTTACCCAGGAGTTCATGGACTTTCTCTATCATGGCTTTTACCGACGAAAGGTCAGTAATATCAGTCTTGATAGCTCCAGCCCTGCCACCTTCCTTTCCAATCCCATAGGCGGTCTTTTCTGCCTCATCCAGGCGTATGTCGGCTATGGCCACCTTGGCCCCTTGCTTCGCCAGAACCCTGGATATGGCCCTTCCGATACCCCTTCCTCCCCCTGTCA
>WFSI01000146.1 GCA_015486105.1 Aquificota bacterium
ACCTTAATCTGGGGGTCACCAACAGCCACCCTGATGAATCCATGGTCCCTGTAGTACTCCCTCACCTTCATGAGATCCACTTTAAGAAGATCAGGAATGTAGTAATAAGTACTGGGCTTTCCTAAAAACTGCCCCACAAAAGTGGTAACCATGTTCCAGATGTTCTTCTCCTTGGTAAGCATCTGCTTCTTCAACTCTCCGTCACCAAAGTGCTTATTCCCCACAAAATCTATCTTGGCCACATGGGCCTTATGGCCCTCATGAATCTGATAAACCAAGTCCAACCTGCCCCTCCTCTTCTTCTTAACCAACTCCACTTTGGTACTGTAATATCCCTTGGCCTGGTACATTTGTTCGATTTTATCAATGTTCTCCTTAACAATGTTCTCGTTATAGATGGAAAAGGGAAAGGACTTAAGTTCCTTTTTTATATCTTTATCTTTAATCTTCTTGTTCCCCTTAATGAGAACCCGGCCCACCAGGGGTTTTTCCTTAACAATGTAAACCAGTTTCACCCCTCCCTCGAAAGGTCGGGCATCCACCTCTACATCCTCAAAGAAACCCGTTTGATACAGGGCCTTCACATCCTCCCTGGTCTTCTCCACGGAAAAAGGCTCTCCCTCTCGGGTCTTCAACTTTATAAGAATGGAATTGCGATCTACCCTTTCGTTACCCTGAACTTCAATAGCCTTCACCACTAATTGAGGAGACTGGGCACCAAAAACCACTACTTCAGGAAGGATCAGAAAAACCACCAACAAAAGAAAGAAAAAATGAGCCAAAAAAAAGGTCTTCTTCTCTCTGACCACTCCCCCCTCCTCAACAGGATTTTAGTCAAACCTTCAAGACACAGAGGTTTCTGCCCGATGCTCCCTCCCCTTCTTGAATCGCACTTTTCTCTTTACTACATCTACTACCACCATGTCACCCTCTAAGAAGGCCCCTTTAAGAATCTCTTCGGATAAAGGTTCAGAAATAAATCTCTCTACCGCCCTCCTTAAAGGCCTAGCTCCCATTTGAGAATCAAACCCCTTGGAGACCAGGAACTTCCTGGCCCTGGGGGTTACCCTGAGATGCATACCCCGCTCCCCCAACCTATCCCTCAACTCTTGCAGCACCATATCCAAAATCAAGAGCACCTCACCCTCCCCCAGAGGGTTAAAGACTATGATATCGTCCAACCTGTTGATAAATTCAGGGGGGAATCTCTTCTTAAACCTGGTCAACACCTGATCCTTTACCCCTTGGAAACCGTCTGACCCCTCGCCAAAACCCAAGGAAACCCCCTTAAAGAAGAGCTTAGCTCCTACATTGGAGGTCATGATGACAAGGGTGTTCTTGAAATCCACTATACGGCCAAAGGCATCAGTGAGCCTGCCCGAATCAAATATCTGCAACAGGATATTGAAGACCTCGGGGTGGGCCTTCTCCATCTCATCAAAGAGTATAACAGAATAGGGGCGCCTCCTTACTGCCTCGGTAAGTTGACCCCCCTCATCGTAACCCACATACCCCGGAGGAGCCCCTATAAGCCTGGACACATTGAACTTTTCCATGTATTCGGACATATCAAAACGAAGAAGGGCATCCCCGCTTCCAAAAAGCACCTCGGCCAATGCCTCTGCCAATCTGGTTTTTCCCACCCCCGTGGGTCCCAAGAAGAAAAAGACCCCCATGGGACGGGAATGACCCCTGAGCCCCACCCGGGCCTTCCTTATGGCTTTGGCCACACTCGCCACAGCCTCGTCCTGGCCCACCACCATGGACACCAGCTCTTCCTCCAGTTCCAGGAGTCGCTTCTCCTCTTCCGTACTCAGCCTGTGAAGGGGAATACCCGTAGCCTTGGATATAACCAAGGCTACATCGGCAGCGGTAACCTTAGGCTTTTCCTTGTCCCTCTCCCTAAGCCAGTCCCTCCTCAAATCCCGCAAACGGTGAAGGACTTGGAGTTCCTCGTCCCGTACCCCAGCAGCCCTCTCAAAGTCCTGATCGTTAATGGCCCGGCGCTTCTTCTGCTCCAAATTATCCAGTTCCAGCTCCACATCCCTGATATGGGGGGGGATATGGGAACAACGAATATGGATCATAGAACAGGCCTCATCCAAAAGATCTATGGCCTTATCGGGGAGAAACTTATCTGTCATGTACCTCTCTGCCAATCGAGCGGCAGCCACCAACGCCTCATCGGTGACTTCCACAGTGTGGAACTCCTCGTAGTGAGACCTGATCCCTTTGAGAATCTCCATAGTCTCTTCCAATGTGGGAGGCTCCACCATGACAATCTGAAACCTCCTCTCCAAGGCCCCATCCTTTTCTATATATTTCCTGTACTCGGAAAGAGTAGTAGCCCCTATGCAATGAATCTCCCCTCGGGCCAAGGTAGGTTTCAGCATATTGGCTGCGTCTATGGAGCCTTCCGCTGCCCCTGCACCTACCAGGGTATGGAGCTCGTCTATAAAGAGAATAACGTCTTCGTCCTCTGAAGCCTCTTTTATAATGGCCTTCATGCGGGACTCGAACTGGCCCCTATACTTGGTGCCTGCCACAATCCCCCCCAAGTCTAAGGAGATAAGGCGCTTGTTCATGAGAGGCTCAGGCACCTCCTTACTCACTATCCTCTGGGCCAAACCCTCTACAATAGCCGTCTTACCCACCCCGGGTTCGCCAATGAGAACAGGGTTGTTCTTAGTCTTTCTGGCCAGAATCTGAATAACCCTTTCAATCTCTCTGGACCTGCCAATTACAGGATCCAGTTTTCCCTCCCGGGCCATTTGAGTGAGATCGATGCCAAATTCGTCCAAAGCAGGGGTCTTCTTAGGCCTCTTCTTCCGCCCCAAGCTCTCCTCCCCCACCATATCCTTCAGCATCTCCCGGGCCTCATTTACCTCCACTCCCAAACGTCTCAGGAGTTTTCCTCCAAGACCTGTCTTCTCCCGAAGGATGCCCAGGATCAGGTGCTCAGTGCCTATGTAATCCTGGTGAAGGTACTTGGCCTCCTCCATAGCGTATTCCAACACCTTCTTAGCATCGGGGGCAAAGGGAATGGCCCCCATAACAAACCCCCTCCTTCCATAAGGGATACGCCTTTCTAATTCCTGTTTTAAATGGTCTATGTTAACCCCCACCCTCTCCAAGAGAAGAAGACCCAAGCCCGAACCCTCCTTTATGAGACCCAAAAGGATGTGGGCTGTAGTGAGATGGTCATGCTGATGGCGCTCAGCCTCTCCCCTAGCCAGAAGAAGGGATCTCCTCGCCCTCTCTGTATATCTATCAAACATGCCTTTACCTCATTTCCCTTTTGGGTGTAACTTACATCTGGGTCCAAACCTTGTCAAATCCTTTAGAGGGCGATCAATGGCCTATTCTAAGGAAGAAAACATAGGCTGTAAGTGGCTGGTAACCCGGTGGGATGCCCCCCCCCAGGGGAATATAACCCTATCGTGGAAAGGAGAAAAAATCCAAGACATGAAACCCTGTCCCCATCCACCCTCCAGGGTTATCATCCCAGGACTCATAAACTGCCACGTCCACCTGGATTTTCCATATCTCATTTGGGCCCCATCCTTCATCCCCTGGATCAAAAAGGTGATCGCTTTCAGAAAGGCAAAAGCTAAGCTGTCCACCTTCCCCCAGGAAGAACTCTCGATCAAAAAGGGAACAGTAGCCTGGGGAAGCATCGTGCCATACCCCTGGGACAGGGGAAGAATACCTTACATGGGAAACTCAGCAGTCCCTTTCTTAGAGGTTTTGGGAGACACGAAAAGCCCTATACCTCCAAGTAGTTACCCTATATCACCCCACGCTCCCTACTCCCTCTCTCCCCAGCTACTGGAAAAACTGGGGAGAGAAAGAAGGGAGGAACTCAAGGCCATACACGTGGCCGAATCCCCATGGGAAGAGGCCTTTGTCCAGGGAAAACCCAATCCCATAGAAGGCGAGATTTTCCCCTTGACAGGCAGAAACCCCTTTCCCCATCCCCAGGCTAGGAGTCCTGTGGAGTACCTGGATGCCCTGGGATGTTTAGGCCCCAAAACCATAGCCGTCCACGCCATCTTTGTGGACACCCAGGATGCCGACATACTGGCTCACAGGCAGGTATCCGTGGTAATTTGTCCCAGGAGCAATCTCTACCTTGGAAAGAGTATAGGGCCCCTCCCCCTGTTCCAAGAAAGAGAAATCCCAATAGGTCTAGGTACAGATGGCCTGGGGAGTTGCCCAAACCTCAGCCTATGGGAAGAAATGAGGGCCTTAGCTTGCTACGCCCAAGGGAAGAGATGGACCCTCTCCCCACAAACCATCCTATCTATGGGTACCCAAGAGGGAGCCAGAATCCTGAAATTAGAAGCCCTCACCCAATTGACACCTGGAAAGGAAGCCTCATTCCTAACGGTGAGGATGCCACCATCACTACCCCCCGAGGATCTGGCTCCTTTCATCCTTTTCCAGGGAGACTTGCATCTGGAAAGGGTATACATCAAGGGGAAGAGGGTGCTTTGACTACCACCACCAGGAGATCCCCAGGGCGAATATATTTCTTGGCTGCCTCCTTCACGTCTTTCAAAGTCACCCTCTGAATCTCCTGGGGAAACTCCACGAAATAGCGGGTGCCCAAGCCATGAAAAGCGGTAAAGGCCATATAGTCAGCGATCTCCTGATTGGTATCCAGTTTCAAAGGAAAGCTGCCTGTAAGGTACCTTTTGGCATCCTCCAACTCCTCCCGGGAAGGCCCTTTGTCCCGGTACTCTCTCAGAACCTTCTTCACCTCTTTTATGGCCTCTTGAGCCTTCTCGTTCTTGGTCTGCAAAACAACCCTGAAGGCACCTCTCCAATAGGTCGGCTGGTAATATGAGTAGATACTGTACGAGAAACCGCCCTCCTCCCTTATCCTCTGAAAAAGCCGGGAGGTAAGCCCCCCTCCCCCAAGGATCTGATTCATAACGTAAACCTTGACAAAATCAGGGTCCCCCCTCTTCACACCCAAATGGCCCAAAATGATATTAGCCTGGGTTACACCCTTCTCCAGTACAGTTTCCCGACCCTTCATAAGGGGCAAGGGATCAGGAAGGAAGGGAAGGGGACACTCCGAATACTTCCAATCCTTTAGATACCTGTCCATAAAACTGCGAAGTTTATCCTGGGTTACATCCCCAGCTACGGAAAAGATGGCAAAATCGGGTCGATAGAAGCGCTCATAAAACCCCCTTACATCCTTCAAGGTGAGGGCCTCCAAAGTTTTCACATACCCCTTTTCAGGCCTGTGGTAGGGATGCCCTTTAAAAAGGGCCTCATCGAAGGCCCGCGAGGCAACCAAGCCTGGATCCTCCTCCTCCTTGAGAAGCTCTCCCATCACCTCCCTCTTAACCCTGTCAAACTCACCCTTGGAAAGGGTAGGTTGGGTAAGAACCAAAGCAAGGATCTTGAAACTCTCTTCCAAATGCTCCCTTAGGGCAATCAAGGTAAGGGCAGCATAGTCCTTGCCACACATAGTATCCAGATCAGAACCTATAAAATCTAAGGCTTGAGAGATCTGGAGTCCAGTCATCCCCCCCGCCCCCTCGGGAAGGAGTTGGGAGAGAAGGTAGGCC
>WFSI01000147.1 GCA_015486105.1 Aquificota bacterium
CCCCTGGCAAGCGGCTCTCCAGCTCTCCCTGATGGATGATGATCTGGGGGGTCCAGAGGCTGAGGATTTCTCCCAGCCCTCCGAGATGGTCTAAGTGGGCGTGGGTGAGTATGATCCTCTCTACCTGAATGTCGGGATAGTGCTCCTCTAATTCTCCCACCAGTCCGCCGAAGTTGCCCAGATCTATTAAGGTGCGTCCGGACTCCAGTACATAAATGTTGGAACTTAGCCTGCCATTTCCGTAGTAGAGGAGGTCGATCCCCTCTAAGGTAGGGGTGTATTGGCCCAAGGGGTGAAAGGTTTCGTTGTGGTTAATGGGGTTTTTCATGGTTTTTCCCTTCTCTCATTTATTATAGATTTTGGATTCTTATACACCTTTCTGGCAAAGATGAGGAAGCCCGTGTGGGCCACCATCCTGTCCTGGGGTCTCAGCCTTTCGGCATTGGGTTTGTAGTACCTAAGGAGGATCTCGCACACCTCAGGGTAGGCAAAGTTTCCTTCTTCCATCTTTTCCAATGCCTTAGTTACCTGGTTGGTGGTGGGTACCAGGATGCCTAAGGTTTTCCCCCCTCCCAAGGCGCTATGGGCCTGGTCTAAGTATTCCCATGGGGTGCGCAGGTCCAGGAATAGGGCATCTACCCCTTCTTCGTCGAAGCCTTCCCGGGCGTTTTTTATCTTGAAGACCACCCTTTGGTCCAATCCAACCCGCTTCAGGTTCTGTTGGGCCAATAGGGCAAATTTTTCCTCCTTTTCATAAGAGATCACCCTGCCCGTGGATCCCACCATCCAGGCCAGGGCCAAGGTGAGGCTGCCACTTCCTGTGCCGCATTCCACTATGGTTTTTCCTGGCCCCACGTCTAACTTCATGAGGATAAAGCCCAAGTCCTTGGGGAAGATGATCTGGGTCTGGCGTTTTATGTGGCGGGTGAGATCATGGAGAGAGGGCTTCAGAAGGTAAAAGGCCTTACCCTTGTGGGTGGTGACTGTAGAGCCCCAGGGCATACCCAGGAGGCTTCCCAGATCCAGGTTCCCCATGTGGGTGCCGAAGACCCTCTCTTCTGCTGTGACAAGAAACTCCTTCCCCTCTTGGGATGTGAGAAGGATCAGGTCTCCTGCTTCTATGGTTTTTTCCTCCATGGTTCTGGTCTATAGAGGAGGGAAAAGGTTAAGGCAAGGATGAGGAGGTGTTAATGTTGAAGGTCCAAGAGGGAAGAGCCTTCTTAGTGGTGGGTACTGACACGGGGGTGGGCAAGACGGTGGTGGCCGGTGGTTTGGCCTTGGGTTTCCGGGCCTTGGGTTTGGCCCCGGGGGTCTTTAAGCCTGCCGAGAGTGGGGTGGAGGATGAGCCTAAGGACGGGCTTTTCTTGAAACGGTGCGGGAAACCGGGGGAATCCATCCAGGAGATTGTTCCCTTTATTCTCAGAGAGCCTTTGGCCCCCGGGGTGGCTGCTGAGAGGGAAGGGGTTATTATAGACTTAGAGGCCATCAGAGGAGGGCTTGAAGCTATCAGACAGAAACATTCCATCACCTTGGTGGAGGGGGCGGGAGGGATTTTGGTGCCCTTAATGGGGTCCTTCACCTATGGAGACTTGGCTCGTTTTCTGGATTTGCCCCTTCTGGTGGTGGCCCGGCCTTCCTTGGGTACCATCAATCATACCCTCCTCACCATTAGAGTGGCCCGGGCCATGGGTCTGAAGGTGCTTGGGGTGGTGATTTCGGCCTATCCTTCTAATCCCTCGGTGGCTGAGGAGACCAATCCCCATGTGATAGAGGTTTTGGGGGATGTGGAGATTTTGGCCTTGATTCCTCCTCTGGCCGGGGTAGATACGGAAAGGGGAGAGATGGGTGAGATGTCCTCTTATCCTTGGAAGGATCTGGCAAAAAAGGTTTGGGAGAGGCTTGCGCAATAAGGAGTGAATCCGGGGCTGAAAGGGAATCAAAGGCCAACGTGCTGGGATACCTTCTTTATCTTTTCCTTTAAATCTTCGTGTTCTTCCCGTCTCACAATAACGTTGTGTAAGCGGCCAATGCTAAAAACCACCTCGTCTATACGTTTGTTGGTTTCATCTATACGGTGGATGAGGTCCATGTGGATGGCGTCCACTTTCTGGTTGGTTTCGTCTATGCGTTTGTTGGTTTCATCTATACGGTGGATGAGGTCCATGTGGATGGCGTCCACCTTCTGATTGGTTTCGTCTATACGCTTGTTGGTTTCATCTATACGCCTGCTCTGATCCGCCAGATGAATGTTCACATCGTCTAACCG
>WFSI01000148.1 GCA_015486105.1 Aquificota bacterium
AATATTATTGAGATAGGGAAAATACTGGGCTGCCTTGAAAAAGCTCTGAATATCGCTGAAGAATTAGAACAAAAGATGAAAAACATCCTCAATACAGCCGCCCTGGCTTCTAACAAGGTGCGCGTATGCTATTTGTGTGACATTGCTTGTACTGCATGGAGATCCTGCCATATGAGCAAGCTGATGGAGATACTTGGAGGTGTAAATGTGGCAAGAGATATAGCTGAGAGCGCAAGCAAAGATGCCATAATCAAGGAAATAATTGCCCAAAATCCCCAGCTTGTTCTCTACTCAAAGGGATATTATAAAAGCGAGGAGCTTCTGTCGGCTGTAATGGAAAGGCCAGAATTTAAGAGAACAGACGCATGCAGAAAAGGCAACATCTATGGATTAAAGGCAGAGCTAATATGTCGCCCTGCCCCTCGAGCTGCTGAAGGATTAGAAACATTGGCAAGGCTCATTCACCCAGAAATATTTGAACCGCTTCACGCACTTAAAAATATTACGTAGAGAGAAAAGTTAAGATGAGAAAGTTTGGTGCTATAATTAGCAAGCTTATACAGAAAAAAGACCTCACACGCACTGAAGCACGCGAGGCATTTAAAAAAATCCTCATGGATGATCAGCCTCCCTTGCAACAAGGGGCTTTTCTGGCAGCAATGACCGCTAAAGGTACAACTCCAGAGGAAATAGCGGGTGTTTGGGAAGCAATCTACAAATACGACACAGTGAAAGTGAAGCCATTTATATCTCAGCCCCTGGTAGAGAACTGCGGTACTGGTATGGACGAACTTGACACATTTAACATAAGCACAGTTGCCTCCATAATTGCAGCAGCCAGTGGTGTTTTCATGGCAAAACATGGAGCAAGGGCGATTACATCAAAACACGGAGCAGTTGATATTCTGGAGGCTGTAGGCGTTGAGGTTGAGTGTGATCCAGAGGTTACAAAAAGAAGCATAGAAAGAGCAGGGATCGGAATTTTCAATGGTATGAGTCCTAAAATTCATCCTCAATTAGCAAGAATCTTATCGCAGATTTACTTTGGTACCTTTCTGAACATTGCTGCTTCCCTTGCCAACCCTGCACTTCCACGCTACGGAGTGAGAGGTGTTTATTCCAAGGATTTAGTTAAACCTATTGTCGAGGTAATGAAAGAGATAGGCTACCAGCAAGCCATCGTAGTCCATGGAATGAACAGCAATGGAACCAAAGGTATGGATGAGATATCTATTATAGGAAATACAATTATTGCGGAGTTGCACGAGGACGGAGAAATCTCTACTTACCTTCTATCCCCTGAAGACTTTGGCATCCAGCGAGTCGGCGAGGCTGAACTTTCCCCTGAGGTAGAAAGGGACAGGGAAGCGCTGCGCTTTCTCAGGACTCTGGGAGGCATGGAGACAGGGCCGAGGACTGATATTGCATGTCTCAATGCCGCTCCAGTCCTGTACCTGGCAGGCAAAGCCAAAGATCTGAGAGAAGGATTTGAAATCTCCAAGGAAACGGTCAAATCTGGTAAGGCTTTAGCAAAACTGAAGGAATGGGTTAAGGTTCAGAACTCCAACAGTAAAAAAGGTTTGGAAAAACTCGAGTCCTTGATAGGGAAGATAGAATGAAGGCAGCGGTACTGAGAGGCTTGGAAAATATAAAGGTGGGAGATGTGAGCACCCCCGCCTGCGGCGATGGCGGGATACTGATAAAGGTAGAGTCATGCGCTATCTGCAGGACAGATGTAAAGATGTTCCATGTGGGACATCGGGACCTTAAACTGCCACGCATACTTGGACACGAGATTGCAGGAACGGTTGCGGAGGTTGGAAGCAGAATCAGAGGAAAATTCAGAGTGGGCGACAAGGTTCAGATAGCACCCGGAATAACATGTGGAAGCTGCCCCTTTTGCAAGAAAGGCGCTTCAAACATGTGCAACAGTATCAAAATAATAGGTTTTCACTACAATGGGGGATTTGCTGAATATATGTTCATTCCTGCGAAAGGCGTTGAAAATGGATCTGTAAATAAAATTCCACCATCTATATCCTCTGAGGAGGCATCTTTAGCAGAACCCATTGCTTGTTGTATCAATGCGCTGAGGCAGTGTCGTGTAGAACAGGGTGATGTGGTTGCCGTTTTTGGCGCCGGCCTTATAGGACACCTTTTTGCACAACTCTCCAGACTCTTCGGAGCATCCAAAGTTATCGTTGTTGAGAGGGAAAGAGAGAGGCTTAAATTTGCCGAGCAGCACCTACAAGTGGATGCCATCATAAACTTGACTAGTGAGTCTTCAATTATAAATATAATGAAAAATGAGATAGATGTGGTAATTCCAGCGTGCTCAGCACCTGAGGTTCTGGCCTTGGGCACCAACATCCTAAGAAAGCGAGGAAGGATTGCCTTCTTCTCAGGTCTTTTGCGCATGCATAAAGATGTTCTTATCGATCACAATTTGATCCACTACAAAGAACTACAAATATCGGGAGCTTATGGTTGCACTTCTGAGCAAAACAAAGAAGCATTGACAATCTTATCTACAGGACAAGTAAAAGTGGACTATTTGATCACACACCAAATTTCACTGAAAGAATTGATTAGAGGTTTCAGATTAGTTGATGCTCACAAAGCCATGAAGGTAGTGGTAAAACCTTCCATATAACATAAAGGAGAGAGCCCATGGGGGTTTATCACATCACCTATGCACCAGAACGGGGTGAGATATATCTCTACTTTGATGCAGAATGCAACTTTTCCTGCGGGGGCTGTATAGCGAGGTCTCATCCCATTGATTGCCATCTGATGGGAAAACAGCTACCAGTCCGTGGCTCACTATCGCCTGAAGATGTCTTGCCCCTGTTAAAGCTATATCCCTTCAAGAGGGTATTCTTTATGGGAAGCGAGCCTACTGTGGACACTTCATTTGTTCCATTAGCACTTAGGCTGAAGAAGGAGTTTCTTTCATATAATATCCTTTTGACAAATGGATATGAATTTGTGGAGACAGGGATAATAGATGAGGTTTGTGTGAGCATAAAGGCGGTGACAAAAGTCATATTTAAAGATTTTACAGGAAAGGACTATCCTAAGCGTGTATTAAACAATTTTGCAAAATATTACTCTGCTTCCTATTTAAAGCTGAGGGCAGAGAGTGTCCTTATCCCTGGATATATTGATCAGAAAGAGATAGCAAAGATAGCAAAATTTATTAGTAGTATAGACGACGAAATTCCATATCGAATTGATGCATATATGCCCTTTGGACGTAAGGATAAATTTGGAAGACCAAGCATAGAAGAGATGAAAGAGGCAAAGAGGGTTGCCGAAAGATATCTGAAGAATGTCTCTATCTTGCATTACGGATGCAAAATCAAGTATGGGGTAGAGAGGGTGTATTGATAAAAAGAGCGACTGTTTATTTTGCCTTTTGTGTGATATTATTTTTGCTTCGCTCAGGCTCTTTGTGCGCCCAAAGGTATCCTCGACGCATCATCTCCTTAGGGCCCTCCATTACAGAAGAGCTCTACCTGTTGGGTGCTGGGGATCACCTTGTAGGCTGCACCACATACTGTAAAAGGCCAGAGGCTAAACTCAAGGAGAAGGTGGGCAGGGCCATAGAAGTGAATCTGGAGAAGGTCATCGCCCTCAAACCCGATATCGTTTTTGCCACCTCCCTTACAGATCCCAAGGCCATTAAAAAGATGAGGGATCTGGGGATTAAGGTAACAGTCTTTCCAGAGCCAAAAGACTTTGAGGAGATATGTGAGCAATTTATGGAACTCGCCAGGCTCATTGGAAGGCAAAATAGGGCGAGGGAGATCGTTCGCAGAATGAAGTCCCAGGTGGTGTGCATCAAGGGGGTAGTAAAAGGGTTAAAGAAGCCTAAAGTATTTGTAGAGATTGGGGCCAGGCCCCTTTTTAGTGCTACCCGTGGCTCCTTCATTAATCAGCTTGTGGCACTCGCAGGTGGGGTGAACATTGCTCAGGATGCCGGCACGGGGATCTACAGTAGAGAAGAAGTGGTGAGGCGGGATCCGGATGTGATCATTATAGTGACCATGGGGATCACGGCAGAGGAAAAAAGGATATGGCAGAGATTCAAGAGCATGAAGGCAGTTAAAAACCACAGAATCTATATAATGGATTCCTATAAGCTCTGTAGTCCCACCCCGGTCACGTTTGTGGAGGCACTGAAGGAGATGGCGAGGATCCTGCATCCGGGGAAGCTAAGTTGGAAGAAAAGCTGATTCATTGGCTCATTTGGGTAACAGTGATGGTGGTAGTACTCCTTTGTGTGGGGGTATTTTCACTCTCCATAGGTTCCACGGGCCTCTCATTTCGGGAGGTTATCCTGTCCTTCTCCCAGAAAGAAAGCATGGCCCACTCCATAGTCTTTGATCTGAGGCTGCCCCGTATTCTCCTGGGTTTTGCCGTTGGAGGGACGCTCAGTCTTTCGGGAGTGATGCTCCAGGGGCTCTTTCGCAATCCCCTGGTAGAACCCTATACCCTGGGCATATCCGGCGGGGCAGCTTTAGGGGTTTCCCTAAACATCGCACTCCATCTCTACCACGCGGCAGGTGTGGTCTCCCTACCCCTCTCCGGATTTATCGGGGCATTGGCAGTAATCCTCCTACTCTACTCCCTGAGCATGAGGCGGGGTATACTCAAGACGCAGGGTCTTCTGCTCACGGGTGTGATGATCAGCTTCATCTCCTCTTCACTTATCATGCTCATCATGGCTGTATCTCGGGCCGAAGATCTCCATGGCATCGTCTTCTGGATAATGGGTTCCTTGGGAGAGTCCGACTGGCCCTTCGTGAAGCTCATGGGCGCCGCCTCCATCATAGGTCTTCTCCTCTCTTACTTCTTTGCCCTGGACCTCAACGCCCTCTCCTTAGGTGAAGAGGAGGCCCTACACTTAGGGGTCAATGTGGAGAGGAGCAAGAAACTCCTCTTCGCTCTCGCCTCTCTCCTTACTGGGTTGTGTGTCTCTTCAGCCGGGATCATCGGTTTTGTAGGGTTGGTGGTGCCCCACTTTGTACGCATGTTTTTGGGCCATGACCACCGTATCCTTTTGGTTTCTTCCTTTCTATGTGGAGCCGTCTTTCTGGTTCTGTGCGACACCTTGGCCAGAACCATCATATCTCCCCTTGAATTACCCGTGGGGGTGATTACAGGCATTGTAGGTGGCATCCTCTTCGTTTATGCCCTGACCCAGAGGGAAATCGTCATGGGATAAGGATGATGCTGGAGGCCAAAAACCTCACCTGTGGATACAACGCGAGGTTCCTTCTAAAAGGGATCAACCTAAAGGTGAATAAGAGAGAGTTTTGGGGAATAATAGGACCCAATGGCTCCGGGAAAACCACCCTGGTGAGGGCTCTGACCAGGGCAATACCCCCCATGGATGGGATGGTATCCTTGGAAGGGAAGAGCATCTGGAGAATCAACCTCCGGGAATTTACCAGAAAGGTGGCGGTGGTCTCTCAGGACACCCACCCAGGATCCATGAAGATTCAGGACTATGTCCTTTTGGGTAGAATTCCTCATTACAAAACGTTCCAGCTCCTTGAGACAAAGAGGGACCTGGAGATGGCCCAAAGGGCCATGGCTCTCACCCAGATCATCCATCTTAAAGACCGTCTCCTAAGAGAAGTTAGTGGAGGTGAGATGCAGTTGACCTTTATTGCCCGAGCATTAGCCCAGGAGCCAGAGTTGTTGGTCCTCGACGAGCCCGTGGCCCACCTGGACATCGGCCACCAATTAAGGGTCCTTCAACTATTAAGAAAACTGAACAGGGAAATGGGTCTTACAGTGGCGATCGTGTTTCACGAGCTGAATCTGGCCAGTGAATTCTGTGACAGGCTTCTTCTCCTCCGGGAAGGCAAGGTATTTAAAATAGGGTCACCCCAAGAGGTCTTGACTCCGGAGACCTTGGGAGAGGTGTACAGAACAGATGTACTGGTAGAAAGGAACCCCATATCTTCCAGGCCCTATGTAATTGTAGTCTCAAGCAAGGAGGAGAATACATCTTAGATGGGAGGCATCATTCTCATTACAGGAGGGGCAAGGAGCGGCAAGAGCCGTTATGCCCTTGAGCTGGCTTCTCCCTACAGGAAGAAGGCGTTTATCGCCACGGCATTGCCTGTGGATGGTGAAATGAAAGAGCGCATCGAGAAGCATCGGCTCGATAGAGGCCCCGATTTTCTTACCGTGGAGGAACCTTTGAATTTGGCCTATGCCCTTGATCACCTGCCCTCTGAGATCGAAGTAGCCATTGTGGACTGCCTCACCGTGTGGCTGGGTAATCTCCAGCACAGGGCAGGGAGCTTATCCATGGACTCTCCCATGATCAGGGCCTTTTTTGACATACTCGAGGATCCACCCTGCGATTTGATCATCGTGACCAACGAACTGGGATCGGGTATCGTGCCCTATGATCCAAGAGTCAGAGAGTTTAGGGATACGGCTGGCCTATTGAACCAAGAGGTCGCCCGACTTGCCCACAGGGTGATTCTCACCGTCTGCGGGATACCGGTGGTGTTGAAGGGAAAGGAACATCCATAGGAGATGAGCTAATGAAAAACAATGAACGAATAGAAGCGGACAAGAAAGAAAGGCTTATTGAATGAGAACCAGGACTGAAATGAAGAGGGCCATAGCGGTTTTTGGTACTGCCTCGGACGTGGGAAAGAGCATAGTGGTCACTGCCCTCTGCCGCATCTTCAGTAATCTGGGTATGGCAGTGGCTCCCTTTAAGGCCCAGAACATGTCCAACAACTCCTTTGTAACCAAAGATGGGGGTGAGATGGGGCGGGCCCAGGCCGCTCAAGCCCTGGCATCCAGGGTAGAACCCCATGTGGATATGAATCCTGTGTTGCTAAAGCCTAACACCGATATTGGCTCCCAGCTTGTCCTTCACGGAAGGGCCATAGATAATGTGCGGGCCTCCGAGTACTTCAGGCAATCGAGGTGGCTATTCGAGGAGGCCCTAAGGAGCTTTCAGCGCCTTCGCTCTCGTTACAATCTGATCGTGATAGAGGGGGCAGGCTCCTGTGCAGAGGTAAACCTCATGGATCGCGACTTCGTAAACTTCCGCATGGCCCACGTCGCTGATGCCCCTGTGATCCTGGTGGCTGACATAGACAGGGGTGGCGTGTTTGCTCAGATTGTGGGCACATTTGAGGTACTACCCCCTGAAAATCGTAACCTGATCAAGGGGCTCATCATCAACCGATTCAGGGGTGAGCCTGGCCTGTTTGTAGATGGCATCAGATACATAGAGGAAAAAACCGGAGTGCCGGTGCTCGGGCTCATTCCTTACCTTCCACACCTAAGGATTGACGCAGAGGACAGTGTGGCACTGGAAAGAGAGCTTGATCCCCCTTCCCCCCAGGAGGGCATGGTAAACATTGCAGTGCTGCGGCTCCCCCACATCTCCAATTTTACGGACTTCTCTTCATTGGGGCAGGAAGAGGGGGTGCAGCTTCACTATCTCTTGATACCTCGTGACCTCAAGAGGTATCGGCTTGTTATTCTCCCTGGTACAAAGAATGCACAGAGCGACCTGGCATGGATGAGGGAGGTCGGATGGGACCAGGTACTGTATGAGTACAAGGAGGCCGGGGGAGAGATAGGTGGCATCTGCGGGGGCTACCAGATGCTGGGTAGGATGATCTGGGATCCACACGGAGTGGAGGGAAATCCTGGGAAGATGAAGGGCCTGGGTCTCCTCGATGTCGAGACTACATTGCAGAGGGAGAAGACGCTCAGCAGAACCATCGGATTATGGCTGCCAGATGGATCTCGCGTAGAGGGCTATGAGATCCATCTGGGTACTACCAACCGTGGTCCATATACACTGCCTCTCATTGAGGTCTCCTCTCGTAATGGTGAAGGGACAAAGGACTACGATGGCGCCTGCACCACCGACGGGAAGATATGGGGTACCTATCTGCATGGACTGTTCGACTCCGAGGAGTTCCGAAGGTCTCTTCTAAGGAAGCTCAATCCCGATTTCAAATGGGGCAATGATGGCCCTGTGGAAGATCCCTATGATGCATTGGCCTGGCATTTCTCAACCCATCTTGATCTAAAGAGGCTACTTGAAATTATGGATAAGGACCTTAGGCACCCATGAACCCCAGAAGGACCAGGGCCAAGAAAAGTGCTATTAGGAAGGTGACCTTGCTCAGGAGTACACCAGAGCCCACTTCCTTCAAGGTAAGGGGTCTAACCTCTTCACCTATGTATGGCCTTTCCAAAAGCTTCCCAAAGTAGTGGCAGGGCCCTCCCAGCCTTACCCTCAGGGCACCTGCCATAGCCGCTTCCGGGTATCCGGCATTGGGGCTTTCGTGGAGCCTGGCGAATCTCTTCACAGCCCTTAAGGCCCCCATGGCGTCTTCTCCCATGAACCATGTAGCAAGGGCCAGGAGGAGGGACGTAAGCCTGGAGGGAATAAAGTTGACCACATCGTCCAATTTAGCGGATGCCCAGCCAAAGTCCATGTACGGCTCCTTCTTGTATCCCACCATGGAGTCCAGGGTATCGGCGACCTTGTAAAGCATAGCCAGAGGCACCCCCCCAATGGCCAGGTAAAAGAGAGGACCAACGATACCATCGGAGGTGTTCTCTGCCAGGGTCTCCAAATCCGCCCTCAAGATCTCCTCAGGGCCCATGAACTCTGTGTCTCTGGAGACAAGGAAGGACAGAGACTTTTGGGCTTCTTTTATCTTTTCCTCTCCTGTGAGCCTGGCCACTTTCCCTACCTCTCTCCACAGGGCACCACCAGCCAGGACCGTGTAACTCAGATATATCTCCAATATAGCTTTTACTGCAGGAACGGCCCCTGCCACATTCAGCAAAAGTAGAGTTATCCCTATAACCGTCATCAGGACAAAGCCGGTGAAGAAGATCCCCTGCTCCCTTTCACCTATGGGGATCATGCGAAACCGGGCTTCACTCGAAGAGGCAAGGTAGCCTATGAGGCGCACAGGGTGAAAGGAATACTGGGGGTCACCCACTATAACATCCAGCAGGGCAGCAGCGAAGAGGATCAAAGGGTTTATGGGTCCTACAAGCCTCAATAGACAGGACCTTGCCTATGGTGCTTCTTCACCTTCTGCCACCTGGGCTTCTTCGAAGGTGGCCATATCGTGGAGGATCCTTTCCCCCAATTCCATGAGCCACATACCTATGGCGGCCCCCGTACCTTCTCCTAAGCGCATGTCAAGGTTTAATAGGGGCCTGCAGCCCAGCCAGCTCAAGGCAACCTCGTGGCCAAGGGCAGCAGATCTGTGGGCACACACAATGTAGTCCCTCACCCTGGGGCACAGGGATACGGCGATGAGGGCACCTGCTGTGGAGATAAATCCATCTACCACCACAGGAATGCCCAGGGCAGCCCCACCCAATACGAGCCCTGCTATACCTCCAATCTCCAGTCCCCCTACTTTGCATAGAACATCTACTGAATCTGATGGGTCAGGTCTATTCACCTCTAAAGCCTGTCTCACCACCTTGATCTTTCTCTGGAGCGCCTCTTCGTCTATTCCTGTGCCCCGTCCTGTCACCTCCTCAGGGGGCTTGCCGGTAATGGCTGAGAAGACAGCACTGCTGGGAGTAGTGTTGCCTATACCCATATCACCGGCAGCGAAGAGGTTGTAGTCTTTGGCGGCGTATGTAAAAGCCACCTCAACACCCATTCTTATAGACTCCAAGGCATCTTCCCGAGTCATGGCAGGGCCCTTGGCCATGTTCTCGGTTCCCATTCTCACCTTGGCATGAAAGATCCCTGGAGTGGGGCGGAAAAAGTGATCTACTCCTACATCCACCACCACCACATCGGCTCCTGTATGCCTGGCGATCACGTTGATGCCTGCCCCTCCTCTGAGGAAGTTGTAGACCATTTGGGCCGTTACCTCCTTAGGGAAGGCGCTTACTCCCTCTTCAATGACCCCGTGATCCGCAGCAAAAACAAAGACGACCTTCTTTTCTACCCGGGCGCCCAGGTCTCCCCTGATAACCACAAATCGTTTGCCCAACTCCTCCAGCATACCCAGACTCCCTCTGGGCTTGGTAAGGCTGTCCAGCCTACTTTGGGCCATATCCAGGATGCCCTCGTCCAAGGGAGTAATGCTGTTGATAAGATGCTCTAACCACTCCTCCATTCCTGTTCCTCCCAAGTTTTTCCCAGCCTGTTTACCCTTTCTGCCCCTTCCAGTCAAAAAACAGGCCCAGTACCTGGTCAAAACCTGACACTTGAACCGGTATGGGCATAACCTTCCATAAAATATGCAACCCTTGACACCTTCCAGCTCTTCCTGCTTATCTCCATGTTCATGAAGGGATTTGCCATTGCCCTAAGCTTCCTCACTGTCCTGCCAGTAAGGAGGGAACTCGCCTCTGATGAGGAACTGGCAGGATCTATCTCACTTTTTCCTGTGGTGGGGTTTATCTTGGGCCTTATATACGCCCTGATCGCCTATGTGACACTGAGATTCCTACCTCCTACTTTGGCAGCTCTTCTGGTTCTTTGCTCCATGGTGGTGCTCACAGGGGGGTTTCATTTAGACGGGATAGCCGATACCTTCGACGGCTTGGCCCTGGGTAAACCCAGAGAGGACATCCTGTGCATTATGAAGGAGAGCACCATCGGTACCTTCGGGGTTATTGCCCTGGTGATGATCATCCTATTGAAGTGGGTTGCCCTCTGGGAGTTGCTGAAGAGGGGGCTCTATTATCCCCTCTTTGTGGCGCCTATCTGGGGGAGATGGGCCTTGGTGTACCTAGCTGCCACCGGGAAAGCGGCAAAGAAAGAGGGATTGGGGGCCTGGATCATTAACCACTCCCAGGGGAAGAGTCTCTTCATGGCCACCGCCTGGTCTGTCATTTTCATGTTCTTGGTCCATATCAAGGGAGTTATCCATATCCTATGGCTATATCCCATCCTCATGGGGTATAGGTGGTTCTGGGAGGGAAGAATAGGCGGTGTTACAGGGGATGTTATGGGCGCTTCATGTGAGATGGTAGAGGCCTTGATCTTACTTCTCTGCCTCATGGGGATATGAAATGCAGACGCATGGCGGCAATATTAAGGAGATTTCCCGAAGGTTCAGGATCCCGGAAGAGAAGATCATAGACTTCAGCTCAAATCTAAATCCCTTTGGGCCACCTTTTAGGGTCATAGAATTACTGAGGGATAGGGATAAAATAATAAAGGGCTGGACCACCCATCCTCCCGTCTTTCCAGAAGAGTTAAGGGAAGCCCTGGCAATGGATTTAGGGGTACACATGGAAAACTTAATGCCCGTCCCTGGCAGTTCATGGGTCATTTACAAGGTATTTGAGATACTCAGACCTAAGGAGGTGCTTATCCCTCAGCCTACCTTTGGGGAGTATGAAAGGGCGGCCGTAGCCTATGGGTGCAGCATTAGGGAGCATCCTCTCCCAAAAGAAAATGGATTCCAGTTGGACGTTGAAAGAATCTGCGGGAAATTGAAAAAGGAAGACATGCTGATTGTTTGCAATCCCAACAATCCCACGGGACACTGTCTTTCTCGTGATGAGCTGGAGGAGTTGGTTCAATATTGCAACAGTAGGAAATGCTGGGCCCTGGTGGACGAAGCTTTTTTACCCTTCACCGAAGAGAAGGGGATAGTGAAGAAGGTGGAAGAATACACCAACCTGATAGTTATAGGGTCCTTTACAAAGATATACACAGTACCGGGGATACGTCTGGGATTTGTGGCTGCACCAAAGGAGTTTATAGAGACGCTTGTGCAGAGGACTCCTTCGTGGGGCTTGGGAGGACTGGCCCAGGAAGTGGGTTTGGCCTGCCTGGAGGCCAAAGAATTTGTTTACAATAGCAGGGTTAAACTGGTGAGACTCAGAGATGAGCTGGTGAACGGATTGAATGAATTGGGGCTAAAGGTGTATCCTACTTTTACCCACTATTTCTTGGTTGAGGCCCCCATCCCTCTGTGGAAGCCATTAGTAGAGAATGGCGTCCTCACCAGACATGGTGGGTCCTTTCACGGCATAGGAGAAAGGTTCCTTCGCATTGCCACAAAAAAGAGACAGCAAAACCTTCATCTCCTTGAAATTCTTGCAGCAATCCAGAGAAAGAAAGAGGATCTCTGTCTTCGGAGTTTGAAAACAATTGGGGCCCTTAAAAATCGGGGGTTAAGGTGATGCGCACAAGGAAAACCCCCATAAAGAAAGCCATGGATATCTTCATCACCCTCTTCCTTCTGGCAGCCCTTATCTATCTGGGAAGAGATATGCTCAGGAGTGGTCGGCTTACCTTCTTACACTTCGAACCTACTTCTATAACATGGGAAAAGTGTCGACTATCTCCACCCCCTCAAGACGTTATCAAGACATGGAAGATTCTGGTGAGAAACTCTAAAACCCTCTCTTCCCTTCCTCCTATGGCTTTCTTAGAAGGGGCATCAACCCTGAGGGTCCGGGTCATGGGAGAAGGGAAAGACGTATCTATCACCTTCTACCTTCAAGAGAAGAGGGTGGTATTCCTAGCCCAGGACAAAAAGGAAGAAAGGGTTTTCCAGGTTGACCCCTGGACCTTCGAAAAATGGGAAACAACCCTAAAAACACGCTGCAAGGAGGAGCCATGATTGTAAGGCACTATGAAGACGCAAAACCCATAATCCCCCAAGAACCAGGAATGGTAGGTATTAAGATGAGGGTGGTGATAGGGGAAGAGGAAGGCGCCCCCAATTTTATCATGCGCCACTTCTCCGTGGAACCCGGAGGCCAGTCCCCTTATCATTCCCATCCCTGGGAACATGAGGTCTTTGTCCTTAAAGGAGAAGGAAAAGTTATCCAGGGGGACAAAGCCTTCGGGATCTCACCTGGCGTCGTGATTTACATTTCTCCTGGGGAAGAGCATCAATTTGTCAATAAGGGCAATGAGCCTATGGAATTCCTTTGCCTCATACCTCGCATGTAGATATGTAACTCTGTGAGTAATTAAAAATACATAAATAATGGTCTTCCTTTTCCCCTTCTATATGAATGGGGAGGCAAAAAGGTGTTAGTGGTTTAAAATGACAATTAGCAAAAACGAAAATCTCAAAACCCTTTGAGAGGGGAAGGACAGGACGTGGAAAAGGCCTACCAATTAGGAGCCAGTGCCTATATAATCAGGTTTATGGGTTACAGAGACTTTATAGAAGCTATAAAGATTTTGAGCCAATTCTGGCTTGAGTGTAACCTCAGCCCAACAGATTTTACCCATTAAGGAGGAAGCTTTGCAGGGAGTAGAGCGCATTCGGTCCATTCTGTCCAGAATCAATGGAAAAGGCTACAAGGCTTACAGAGATTTGGAAGGGCAATACACCCTGCGGCCAGGTCTCACCTTCTTTCTGGACCATGCTCAGGGCGACCCCTTCGCCTCTCCCAGCCGGGTGAGGCTTCGCCTGAATATGCAGATGGCCCAGTATCAGCCCAGGCTCTTCGAGAATCCTGTGAGACGTATGGCCCTCCAGGACTTCATATTGAGGGCTTTTGCAAGGGCCCTTCGCCCCCTCTCCAAGAGCCGGGGAACAGGGGGAAGCGGATACTACTCCGTAGATACTGGGGCCCAGGAGGTGCTCCTCCGCTCAGGATGCACGGTATCCGACGACTACGTAGAGGTACGCTTCTTCATGGGCCTACCCGCTGCCGGTCGCCGGGTCCTGGCGAAGGAGGCTTTAGAGATGATCCTGGAAGACCTTCCCAAGGGAGCCAGGGCCCTGAAGTCTTCCCGCCATGATCCCCAGGAAATGGAAACCTTCGTGGATCTGGTGGAGGACCAGGAGCATCTCAGAAAACAGCTGTCGGAAAGGGGTCTCGTAGCCTTCCTTAGGAACGGCTCCATCCTTCCCCGACGTTCTGGAGTGGATGACAGGCCCATGGACAGGGGGGCCATCCCTTTCAAGAGTTCCCCCGAGTTGAGCATTACTCTTGAGACCTTGCATCACGGCCAGGTGACAGGCATGGGCATACCCCAGGGGGTCACCCTCATTGTGGGTGGTGGGTTTCATGGCAAGACCACCCTCCTAGAGGCTATCAGTAGGAGCATCTATCCCCACATCCCTGGAGATGGAAGGGAATGGGTGATTACCCATCCTAAAACGGTGAAGGTAAGGAGTGAAGACGGCCGGTATGTAGCAGGAGTAGACATCTCTCCTTTCATAAAGGATTTACCCATGGGCAGAGACACAACGGCTTTTTCTACGGTGGACGCATCAGGATCCACATCCTTAGCCGCCTCCATTATGGAAGCATTAGAGATGGGGGCCCAGGTCCTTCTCTTGGACGAAGACACCTCCGCCACCAACTTCCTCATTCGAGACGCCCGTATGCAAGCCCTTATTCCCCAGGAGAAGGAGCCCATTACCCCATTCATCGATAAAGTAAAGCTCCTCTATAAGGAGTATGGGGTTTCCACTATCTTGGTCCTGGGTGGGTCTGGAGACTACTTGGACGTAGCCGACACAGTGATAGCTCTGGACGATTACCACGTCCTGGATGTAACGGATAGGGCCAGGGAGGTGGCTCAGGAGTATCCCACCCCTCGACGACCTGAGGGTGGAGACTCCTTTGGCTATATAAAAGGCCGGTGCCCCCTGCCAGAGAGCTTCAAACCTAAGAAAGGGCGAAGGGAACGGGTAAGAAGTAAAGGCCTAAAGGAGATTCTCTTTGGGGAAGAGGTGATCGACGTTTCAGACGTGGAACAGCTGGTGGACAATTCCCAAGCCCGCACCGTAGCCGAGATGCTGAGATACTACGGCCACGCAGTAGCCAATCCCTCTATCCCTATTAGAAAAGGCATAGACGCTATCGTAAGCAAGGTGCAAAGGGAAGGCTTCGAATCCCTCACAGGCACCCCTATAGGAAACCTGGCCATGCCTCGGGATCTAGAGGTGGCTGCTGCTATGAACAGGATGAGGAGCCTGGTAGTGAGGTTCGTGGAGGAAAAGGGTTAGTCCTTGAACTGATCTAGATCCTTTGGGACCTCCACCAACTCTGTAAGTTGCTGAAGTAGCACTTTTATAGGCTCCAACTCCTTATCCCACAAGTTCCTATACCAATGGGGAATCTCTCCATAGCCCTTCATTCTCTCAGGCTCCATCTCTATAGAAGAGATAAAGGTTATATTAGCCAGGCCCATCATCAACCTGGATGTCTTATTGATACTGGGAGAAGTATTCACCGCCTTTTTTACACCTCTAAGGCGATCCAACACTTCCTTCAACAACTCTGCTATCTCTGCCCGCTTTCCCTGGCTCAGATCTTGCATCAAAATGGAAAAGGATCCCTTGTGACCCGGACTTCTCAATAGCCCTTCCATTTCCATAACCCGCTCTTCCAGCAGGGCAAGTCTGACGGCCAGGATCTGTTCTATGGACATGCCTCCGTCTCAATCCCGGAGTTGATCTAAAAAACCCCGGACGATCTCTTTGAAGGCAGGAGAAAATTCCTGACAGTCTATTATGGCTTGTAAGAAGGTCTCAGAGGCAGGTTCCTTTTTGCCAAGGAGCACTGCCGAGAGCTTATCCTCAGCCAGTCGGGGATTCTTTTTAGCCAGTAGCCTCACCGCTTCCCTCACACAAAAAGGGGGCCTTTCCTCTGTCTTTAACTTTTCAATGATAACATCCATGATCCCCTCCATGGACATAAGGGCTTCCTTACACTGGAGGGATACATACCAGTCACCAGAACACAATCCTTGCATCAGTCTCCCTACTACCGGCCTGTCAAGCTGTCTCTGGGGGTAGCCCCTCTGGGCAAGAATAATGGCTGCTTCTAAATCCAAATCCGAACTCAGAAAGACATCAATCAGGATTATCAACCCCCCCTCCCCCGGCAGATCCCCCAAGATCTCCAGTATCTTTTTCCTGCGCAACAAGCTCCCAGGAGTCTCTCCACCACCTTCTAACCTCGTCAATGTATCAAGGGAGGCAGACAGATGAGGCAAAGCCTGGTCCCCATAAAAGATAAGCGCACGGGCAGCCCTTTCCCTCCTTACATCATCCTCCAGCATATCCAAGAGAAAAGGGATGGCCTCTGGTTCTCTTTGACGGGCTAATGCCAGGGCAGCACCAACGCTCCTGAACCGTTGGATGGCAACAAGAAGTGTCTTTTGCACCTCTTCAGGGTTTTCCGACCCCAGAGAAAAAGCGATGTGGTCCTTGAAGGTCTCTTCACCTAATCTTTCAGGGGTATCGTCGGGTGTGTTCCACGGCCTTAGGAGTAACTCTTCAAGAAACGCCTTGTTCCCAACTTTGTCTATCTGAATCAGTATATCTACTGCCTTTATCCACGGCCGATACTGGGCTCTGGGCGTTGTCGAGAGGAATGCCCTGAGGCTCTCTATGCACTTCTCTCCTTGAGAGATAAGTTGAGACTCAGCCCAAAACTCCTCCTGAGGATTGTCCAGAAGGGCGATTAGTCTCTCACACCTGCTCATGGTCCTTTGTCCCGAACCTCGTGAGATACTCTTCATGGGCCTCTTTCAAGAAGGCAAAAGCCTCTTCCCTTCCTGACCAGCCTTTCACCCTGGCAAGGACTTTATAGGTAGTGAAAAAGTGTAGAATCTCTTCAAGGATAACCTTGTTCACCTGGGAGATATCCTCTACACCGTCCATGCGAGGGTCACCAACAAGAACAGCCAGGAGCTTGCTATCCACACCCATCTCGTCGGCCATCTCCAGGAGCCCCAAAGGTCTAACATCCACCACACAGCAAGGATAAAGGGGTTCAGGTAATATGATAAAAACATCTGCGGGGTTAACAGTGTTCCCCAAAGTCTGGGGAACAAAACCGTAATTGCCAGGGAAACGAGCTGAACTCCTCAGTATTCTGTCCAATCTGAGAATACCTTCTGCAAAATCATACTCATACTTGGTCTTGCTGCCAGTGGATACCTCCACCACTGCCCTCACCTCCCTGGGAAAATTCTTCCCCTTGTCCAAGTGAAAGAGATTCCTCATAACGTACCTCCTTCCCTGATGCCCCTTACTAAGGACCCAAAGGACACAATCCCTCCAGCATTTCCAGGACCCGCACTCCATAGAAAGTGATATCTAGAAAGGGAACACCACCAGGGGCCCGGGCAAATCCACCCCTTTTGCTTTGACAGTTAAGAATAAAGGCCTTGGTCCTGTCTTTCCTTAAAGGCTTCTCACCCAGACCTTGGAAAAGCCTATAAGCAAAGTAGGTATGCTCCAAAAAAGAAGTGGTAAAAGGCTTACAGCCAAAACCCCCATCAGGGTTCTGGCAAAGTTCCAAGAACCTGCTAAGGGCCAACAAATCAAAATGCCTACCATAAAGTACGTGAACCCTGTACTTCCTCCATAGCTTCTGCAAAGTGTCCTTAGAAGTAACACTCAAATCTGCTTTTAGGGCTTCTTCTTCCAAAAGGGCCTCCAAGTCGTGCCAGATTTCATGATGCTTCCTGGCCAAGGTCACTACCCTACCCAGAAAGTCCAGTTTTTGGGGATTACCCCTAAGTCTGGGTAAAAAACTGACCATCTCTTCCTTCATCATTTCCCAAGGTACCTCTATTCCCAACCTTAAATGGAGGGCTATGCGAAAATAAAGGACCCGACCTGTGGGATCGGGAACCCAAGACTCACGTTTAAGCCAATTTACAGTAGCCTGATATCCTTCTTTTTGACCCAAAGAATCCAAGGTTCTCAAAGCAAAATAGGTGTCCTCTATCCCCGAAGGCACCGTTCCAGCAAAGGCAAATCCACCTGTAGGCTTCCTAAGAGAGAGGACATAGTTTAAAACCTCTCTAAGCCTTTCAAGATCCATAAGCTACTGCTTCTGTTCCACGCCCATGAAACCCTTAAGCTGGGCCTTAAGAGACTCTAAAGAATCCTTTTTCTCCCCCAGCTCCCTTAGGATGGCTTCCACTTCTGTTTGGCTCTTGTCTTTGAGGCTTATAGCCTTCTGGACAGCCTCCTCTACAAAGGCCACCGTTTGATTCATCTTCTGCTCCATGCCCCATCTAAGCTCCATAGCGCTCTTGGTGATACGATCCACAAAATCGGAACGTACCCGACCGCAGTTCATGTCTACCTTTTCAGGAAGCTTTTTTTGAAGTTCGGCTTTGATCTTTTTATGGACCATAGCGGAAGGCAAAACAGAATAGGTGATAAACTTCCCTGCTCCCTCCAAATCCAGAAGCTTGGGTCTATCTTCCAACTGGTACCATAGGGCTGATTCCTCAGAGATAGTCTCCTCCACCTTAAACCTTTCAAGAGAAATCTCGAAGAGCTCTGCCGACAGGGACATGAGATCATCGATGATTCCGTTCACCTTATCAGCAAAACGACGGGCTATACGGCTGTATTCGGTATTAAGCTTTTCATTCTCCTGGATCACCATCTGGTCAAACTCGCTTACCAAGATCTCCTTCATGGCCTTATCCAAGAGCTTAGAGAGTTCCAAAGAGCCCTTACGTTTATTTTTTTGGAAGACTTCCATTAGCCTAGCATAGATCTTTGGAACCTTCTGGGTACTGAAATGCTCCATATCCATATTCACAATCTTGACAAGAGAATCAATCTCTCCCCTGAAGAGGAACTCACTGTCCCTCCTCTCCCGAGCGATCTCCTCTTTAATCTCCTGAAAACGCTGTATCTTCTTTTCCAACTCATCAAGGGGAGTAGTAGCTGCTTTTATCTCCAGCTCAACCCTGAAGAGAAGCGTAGAGAGAACAGAAAGAACCTTACGGGCTGAGGAATGAATTACGATGCTCCCCTTTTCCTTCAAAAGGAAGTCCTCCAAGGCCCTTTCCAGCTCCTCGATGCCACTGTCACAAACCAATTCCTGATCTCCCTG
>WFSI01000149.1 GCA_015486105.1 Aquificota bacterium
CCTTGGGACACCATAGAAATTGACTGCAAGCCCGCCTATCACCAGGTAATCGATCCCGACTTCATTGAGGCCCTTAAATATGGCCAAGTAGTCAAGCATTTGGGTTTATTGCGTTATTCGCGTTTATGGCGTTTATTGGGTTTGTTGCGTTTGCACATAGCGAGAAAAGCGGGAAAGGCAAGACAGGCGGGACCCACTTCATCCAAAAACCTCCACACCCATCCTTTCGGCGGTCGAGCGGAGGGGACCATCAAAGGTGGCAAGCCCCACGCCCAAGCGCTGAGCCAGATCAATGTAAGCAGCATCATAAGCGGACAAACCGTATTCATTAACCAAAGAGCAAAAACGCCACGCGGGATTTACTCCCAAGGAAAGATCCGTTTTTATGGGCAGCATACCGTAAAGCTCCATCACACGAGAAAGCTCGGCCTTGGTTATTCTCTGACGGCGGTGAGCCACCGCCAGGGCGTTAGCCACTTCATACCACCAAAGGGCCGGTACGTAAAACTGGATCCCAGAGGGAGCAGCATCCAACAATAGGTCTGCCCTCTCTGAATCTTCATCGGGCAAGGCCCAGGCCAGGGCAACAGAGGCATCCAGCACCCACTCCATCAGTAGCGGCGCCCCTCCTGAACAAGCTTCCGTACATCTACATCGCCTTTAACTTTCTCCCTGATTTCCCGGAAAGAAGAGAGCACTTCTCTCAAGCTTACAGCCTTTTCCTCCCTTTTATGAGGAACCAACATGGCCACCTCTTTTCCCCTCCTGCAAATCACGAAAGAGGCACCCTTCTCCGTCTCTCGAAGAAGCTCCGAGAGCTTGGTTTTTGCCTCGAAGGCACTCACCTTCTTCACTTCTCCTCCCCCACATTTTTAAACTAGTTTAAAAGACCAGTTCGTATGTGTCAAGGGTTTGCAGGCAAGGGCGGGAAAAGGTATTGGAACATGGTTAATAGCTGATAGCCCATGGCTCATAGCTCATGGGCAATGAAGGACCTGGTGGATGAGAACGGGAAAGGCATAACCCGTCCGTGAGTTGGTTTATTGGGTTTATCGAGTTTATAGGGTTCGTTGCGTTGATCTGGTTCTTCTGGTTGGTTTGGTTGAGCCTATCTCTCCCAGGCGAAAGGCATCTTGAATCTCCTGGATTTCACTGGAAAGGCTCCCAGTCAGATGGTACACCCTCTTCACCAGGTCTATTCCCATTTCCCAGATATCGAGGTCCTTATGGGTCACCACCCCATCCACCCACTTAACCCATTAATTCATTTAGCAATTTACTCATTCCCTCTCCGGACAGCCTCTGGCCATCTTGGGTCTGATCACCCAAGCTCCGCGAAAAGTCACGAAGATGACTTATACACGAAAACCTCTACAAAATAAACCAAAAACAACACCTTTTCTACAGAAGAAAATTCGATGAGCAATACATAAGGGCATCCCGTTGAATACAGAAATCAATCAAAATCGACCGCAACACTTAAAGATCCAAAACCTCAACCTGAACAGGACTTAGCAACACAGATACTGACCGGCCCAGAAGAGTGATGTTCACCACTAAGCGCATCTTCTCCCGGTTTACTTCCTTTATAACACCCACCGCCCCTGCCAGGGGTCCGTCAACAACCTTCACCCACCTACCCTCCACCAGATCAGGAAGAACCGTAAGAGGGGATCCCCCGGCTACCAGGATCCTCAAGGACTCAATCTCTATGTCGTCCACGGGTTTGGGCGCACCGCCAAAAGAGACCAAGCCCAGTATCCCAGGCGTTCTGAGGATCTTTATATGGGACTCAGACTGGAGGGAAGTCCGAACAAAAAGGTACCGGGGAAAAAGTGGGAGATCCACCACCTTCTTTCGGGACCTGTACTTCCTGATCTTTCTCACCAGGGGCAAGTAGGTTTCCATTCCCAGGCCTTCCATCCACTGGGCCGCCTCCTTCTCGTAACGGGGCCGGGTGGAAGCCACGTACCACCTCTCCTCCATCCTAGCTACCCCGACTTCACATTTGTTTCTGGTGCAGGAGCTCCTGCACCAGAAACAGGAGGGTATTGACAGCCGTCCCTCGGGGGTAAACTCCAACCACAAGAAACCGGGAACAGCCATCCACAGCGGTGTACTTGTACAGCCCCTCGCCTATCTTCATGGTATCCATCTGTACCCTTTCTCCAGGTATGGACTTTTCATACCTTTTGGCAGGCCTGGATATCCAGCATCTCCTACAAACAAAACCAAAATCCCCAGTTTCCTCATACATTTTGATCCATTGAGACGCTTCAAAACTTCCTTATCCTCGTCCATTCTTCTCATAGCCCCTTTCTACCATAGTTATGAGCAAGATGAAAAATTTGGTTAGATGTTTGATAGTTTGTAAATGGCGGAGGGGGAGGGATTCGAACCCCCGGACCCGAAAAGGGTCAGATGATTTCAAGTCACCCGCCTTCGTCCACTCGGCCACCCCTCCTTGATAGGGAATAATGCTTTCCCTTCCCCAAAGGAGTCAAGGGCACCCGTATCACCGCTACACTTCGCCGCCAGGTCTGAATAAGGCTCAGGCCTTGAATCTTGGCAACATTAGAATCCCAAGCGCAAGGCTAATTACAGATACCCTTTGTCTGAGAAATACCTCTCCATTCTGTCAAAGGCCTTGTTGATATCCTCTGCATTGGTACAGAAGGACATCCTTACGTGGCCCTCTCCTGTCGGACCAAAGGCTACCCCTGGGACCACGGATACCTTGGCCTTAAACAAGAGATCCTTACACAAAGAGAGAGAGTCCTTTCCCTCCTCCACAAGGACCTTGGGAAACATATTATAAGAACCCCTCGGTCTCTGATATGAGAATACAGAATCCAACTCATCCAACCTTCGGCACATCAAGTTCCTAAAACGCAGATATTTTTCTCTAAATTCAGTCACACAATTCTGAGGACCTTTTAAGGCAGCAAGGGCTGCATACTGAGATACTACAGGAGTGCAGATTGTCATAGGAATATGGGCTTTTCTGATTTGTTCTATCATCTCCTCGGTAGCCACCACATAGCCTACCCTCCACCCTGTCATCACGTATGTCTTGGTGAAGGTGAAGCAGCTTATGGTCCTTTTTTTAAACTCCGGAATAGATGCAAGGCTGAAGTGTTCTGCCCCATCGAATGTGAAATACTCATAGGCTTCATCCGTAATGATTGCTAAGTTATGCTCCTCAGCTATCTCTGCTATACTTAGTAACTCTTCCTTATTAAATACTGTCCCTGTAGGGTTACACGGAGAGCAAAAGAGTATGGCCTTAGTCTTAGGGGTGACCGCCCTCCTAAAGGCATCCAAATCCAGCCTGAACCCTTCTTCTTCTATAGTAGGTACGAAAACAGGCACCGCTGAGGCTATTTCAACTTGAATGGTATGGGTCGAGTAGTTGGGAGAAGGTAGGAGTACCTCATCGCCTGGGTCCACTACTGCCATCACGGCAGCAGTGAGCCCCTCAATAGCCCCATTTGTTACAATAACTTCTGCTGGTGTAGCATCTATGTTGTTGTCTCTCTTTAATTTCTCAACTATGGCCTTCCTCAATTCCAACAGTCCAGGTACAGGAGAGTAAGCGCTCACCAGATTGTCCCTTATGGCCTTTATTGCCGCCTCGTTGATGAACTCCGGCGTGCTACCCTCTGGCCTAGCCCAAGAAAGAAAGGCTACATCAGACATGGTAGCTGATAGTCTGGTCATCTCATGAATGGCAGAAACGGGGATATTACCCACCCGCCTTGAAACTAAACCCCCCAGCTTTTCCATGGCTCTCCCCCCTCCTTACTTGATTTGACAGCCGGGGAATTTCATACGCCTTTAGTCCATCAATAGCAAGTGCTCAAAAGCACAAAGATGGGATGGAGGACAAACGCCCCCATCCCAAACAAACAGCAGAGTTACAGGGCCTTACACTACTCCCCTATTTTTCAACTCCTGGAGTTTTCCCTTTCCTATTCCCAGGAGGGTGCTGAAGATGAACTCAGTGTCTGCACCTACAGGACGACAAATCCACTTCACCCTCCAGGGCGACCCAGACATCTTCCATGGTAGATTGGCGATCACCAACTCTCCGTATATGGGGTCCTTGAATTTCTCAAAAAGTCCCCTTATCCACCAGTTGTTGTTCTCATCTGAAACGTTCTCCAAGGGCGAACGGATCTTACCAGGCACCACCACGCCGCCTTTGCCTGTACTTTTTGCCTCGTCATTGGCAGCCATACACCTGTCGTATATCTCCTGATACTCGTGTGCCAAGGTCCATTTCTCAATCTCTTTGTAGGCCTTCTTCATGTTGTCAAACTTTAAGCGCTCGAAGATGGTGGGATACTGTTCCCTCAGGTCGAGCCTATCTATCACCTCTGTGAGCAGACTCCAGTTCACATCGGAGAATCCAGATAAGAAGCAGAAACCGTCCTTGCACTTAAAGTAGGTGTAACAAAAGACACCTGCATCCAGGTTGCCTGCCCTCTCAACGGTCTCTCCCCTGCCATGGTAATAGGTCAAGCTGTAATTGATCATCCTACCCAAGGCCTCAGCGGGAGAAATATCTATCATCTGACCCTTGCCCGTGCGGTGCCTGTAATGAAGAGCCGTAAGAATGGCAAATGCGGCGTAAGCACCACCATTATACCAGCCCTGCCAGTTACCCTGCTTGGTGGGCACCTCCCACTCTTGGGGGTTGTTGGGGTCCTCCACATACTCACCAGAGACATAAGTTACACCGGACATGGCCTGATCCACCACATCAGCATCGGCCTTGTTGCAGGCAGCCTTTGGCCCATACTGACCATAGGTATAGATGGCACAATAAATGAGATCGGGCTTGATCCCCCTAAGTTGGCGATAACCAATGCCCCATTCATCCATCTGTCCCGCCTTGAAGCTCTCTATGAGCACATCTATCCGATTGTCCACCAGCCTCTTAAGTATCTCTCTCCCCTCATCCGTTTCCAAATTCAGGGTGATGTGGTACTTGTTACGTCCCTCGTTCAGATAACCCAGGCCTTCTCCCATATGGGTAATACCAAAAGGGGTGTATGTACGGGCAGGATCTCCTCCAGGGGGCTCTACACGTATAACATTGGCCCCACACTCAGCCAAGATAGAGGAAGCAAAAGAGGCACCCATGTTGGCGTAGCTCAAATCCAAGACCCAGAGATCATCCAGGGCCTCAGGTTTCTCCCTGTTGAACCTGGGATCGTCTTTCTCTCTTATCCACTCACCCCAGGGTATAGATTTATCAACAGCCATCTCTAACCTCCTTTATGGGAAAATAATTCCAGATTTACCGTCCCAATCATCAGGTGGCGTTCTGCTTATGAAATCTGTCCACTTGCCGATAGCCCCCTTATCCTCCAACTCCTTGATCTGATCCTGAGTGAGGCCCAGGTACTTAGTGAACACATACTCGTTGTCAAAACCAACGGGCTTGCCCATCCATTTGACCCTACCAGGGGTCTCAGACAACTTAGGTGCCACACCTTCCTCTACCCCATCCCCAAGAATAGAGTCGTCAATGTGCCACTTGAACCCCCTCACCTCAAAGTGCTCATCGTAGTAGTGGTCCCGCCCATTATGGACCTTTTCTGCAGCAAAGCCGTATTTTTGAGCCTTCCTGTCTACCACCTGCCAGGTATTGTTTGCTACCCAGTCTTTCACTATGGAGAGGAGCTCCTCTGCATTGCCTTCCTTTGTTCTTTCAAGGTTGGTGACAAATCGGGGATCGTTGACCAACTCCGGCTTACCCATAGCCTCGCAGAGACCCTTAAACTGCTCATCGGTGGTGGTGGCCACTGCCACCAGCTCCCCATCCATACTCCTGAAGATGTCAGAGGGGCATATGGCCACGTCCCTGTTACCGTACCGGTCCCTATCCTTGCCGGTGAGGTGGCAGTAAAGCCAGGTCCAATCCATAGCCCTCATAATGTTCTCTGCCTGAGACATCTCCATATACTGGCCCTTGCCAGTCCTGTCCCTGTAGTGAAGGGCCACAAGAATACCCACAGCAGACATGAGACCCCCGTAGTAATCGCAGAGCCAAATCCCACTCTTCATAGGGAGCCTGCCAGGAAATCCCGATATCCAGGCCTCCCCAGACTCCGACTGGGCAATGGCATCGTATGAGGGCCTCACTAAATATGGACCCCACTGGCCAAAACCGTTATTGGCAATGTAGATAAGACGGGGATTAATTTCAGCCAAATCCCTGTACCCAACACCCCACCTGTCCAAGGTGCCACCCCGAAGATTCTCCACCACCACGTCGGACTGGGCCACCAGCCTCTTGAAGAGCTCCTTGCCCTCTTCTTTATGGCAGTCAATGGCCACATGAAGCTTGTTTCTGGCACACTTAAGCCAGCCCAGTGCCTGATTCTTCCAGAACCATCCCCATGGAGTAAGGGAACGCATGGTGTCTCCCATGCCAGGCAACTCCACCTTGAAGACGGTAGCACCAAACTCCGTGAGATAGGCAGGGGTAGAAGGACCGAGGATCAACGTACAAAACTCTACAATCTTGATATCGCTCAGGGCCTCAGGTTTGGAAAAGACCTCCTCCATGGAGAAAAGTTCCCCAGCCCATTCAAAATAATCACTCTTAGCCATTGTTTCTCCTCCTTATATCACGCCTTTGGATTTAAGCTCTTCAAGCTTCGTGTTGCCATATCCCAAAAATCTTTTGTAGATAATGACGTTATCAGCACCAACGGGTCTGCAGAGCCATTTCACCCTGGCCGGGGTCTCTGTCATCCTGTTGAAAGCCGGATTGGCAATGGTGATCTCGCCGTAGTTAGGATCATTAAGCTTGACAAAGGCGCACCTGATCCACCAGTTATCCTCACCCAAGGTGTCCAAGGGTTTATTGACTTTGGCCGTAGCCACCACACCCACAGCATCAGGGGCCAGATTGAACTTCATCACCGTATCTGTGAGCTCTTGAGAGGTGAGGTTTCTGGACCACTCCTCGACAACATGGTGGATCTTAGGCTGATTCTCAGGGTTAAGGCGATCAAAGATGGTGGGGAACATATCCTTCACTTCAGGCTTGCCCATGATGTTGCATAGATGGGTCCAGTTCACATCGGAAAAGCCAGAGATAAAGTTGGTACCGTCTTTGGTCTTCACAAAGGTATAGGGAAAGACAGCAGAGTCGTAAGGCCCTATCCTGGATCTCAGCTCCTTGGCTTGGTGGTACCACTGGAGATGATAGTCGCAGTACTTGAGCAAGCCCTCAGGGGGAGCTACATCTATGAACTGACCCTTGCCACTCTCCATTCTCCAGATAAGAGCCACCAAGGCACCATATGCAGCCCAAACCCCACCGGCATACCAACCCATCCAGTTACCCTCTTTTGTGGGAACCCTGCACTCCTCGGGAATCTCGGGCTCGACGGGCTCTCCTGTTATAGCCATGATGCCACCCCGGGCCTGATCAACAATGTCATAGTCGGGCTTGGCTCTGTTTTTCTCGGCCTCGGGACCGAACTGGCCATAGGTGTAAATGGCACAGTAAATGAGACCTGGATTCACCTGAGAGAGTTGGCGATAGCCTATGCCCATCTCATCAGCCATGCCCGGTTTAAAGGTCTCAATAACCACATCGGCGTAACGGGCCAGATCCCGATAGATCTTCCTACCCTCCTCTACCTCCAGGTTAAGGGTGACATGGTACTTGTTACGCCCCTCGTTGAGATAACCCAAGCCCGTATCCTTGTGGATCATGCCAAAGGGGGTGAACTTCCTGGCCGCATCTCCTCCGGGAGGCTCTATTCTGATGACAAAGGCTCCAAGCTCTGCCAGGAGAGACGCCCCAAAGCAACCACCCATATGGGCCCTACTCAAATCCAGCACTACCACACCGTCCAGGGCCTCGGGTTTCTTATGGGCATACCTGGGATCATCCTGTTCCCTTATCCACTCGTCCCAAGGTTTGGTCTTTTCAACACTCATCTTCTCACCTCCCCAGATTTACAGATAAAAGAGTCCCTTCTTGCCATCCCAATCTTCAGGTGGCTTTGCTCCAACCCTATCTCCCCACTTACCTATAACACCCTCCTCTTCCAATTCCTTGAGACTATCTCGGGACAAACCAGCTATTCTCAAGAACACATGCTCATTGTCAAAACCCACAGGCCGAGAAGTCCATTTCATCCTGCCAGGGGTCTCAGACATCTTAGGAACGGGGCCACATTCCACCACGGTATCGTAAAGGGGATCCTCAAACTCACACACCGTACCACGAGATCTCCAATGCTCGCTTTCATACTGGTCCTTGGCATTGAGAACACGAGTGGCAGCAAAACCGTACTGGGCACCCAATTCGTCTATCTCGGCCATAGTCTTACCTTTAGTCCAATCAGCTACAATGCCTAAAATAGCCTTGGCATTCTCGTCCTTGAGCCTATCCAAGGGATCTTTAAACCTGGGGTCATCAGCTAGCCCCGCCTTGCCCATAGCCTGGCAGAGGCCCGAGAACTCCTCTTCAGAAAAGGCAGCAATAGCTATGAAACCGTCCTTGCACTTGAAAAGATCCGAAGGACATATAGCCAGATCCCGATTCCCCGCTTGGGGCCTGTTCTCACCGGTAAAGTGGGCATACAGCCAACTCCAGTCAAGCCACCGCATGAGGTTCTCACCCTGGGAAAACTCAATGAACTGACCTTTACCCGTCTTCTTGGCGTAGTAAAGGGCCGCCAGTAAGGCAATAGACGAAGTACAAGCCCCGGTAAAATCTCCAATCCACACCCCAGCCTTCAGAGGAGGCCTTCCCGGAAATCCCGAGACAGACATTAGCCCGCTTACCGATTGAGCAATAGCATCGTAGCTGGGACGCCCCTGGGCATAAGGACCCCACTGGCCAAAACCATTGTTAGCCAAATAGATGATATGAGGGTTCACCTCCTTCAAATCCCTGTAACCCACACCCCAGCTATCCAAGGTGCCTGCCCTCATGTTTTCCACCACCAAGTCAGATTTCTTAGCCAGATCAAGGAAAATCTCTCTCCCCTCGGGTTTTCTCAGGTCCAGTCCCACGTGATACTTGTTATGATTCTGCTCCTCAAAGGCAGGGGAAAGGTTCTTCCAGAAGAAACCATAAGGGGTAACGTATCTCATGGTGTCTCCAGCCCCAGGCAGCTCCACCTTGATCACCTCCGCTCCAAAATCCGTAAGCCAATCGGGAACAGCCGGACCAAAAATAAGGGTACACACCTCCAGCACCCGCACCCCCTTCAGAGCTTCAGGCTTTAAAAACGCCTTTTTGGGGTCCAAAACCTCAGCCGCCCATTGGAAAAAATCACTACCCATTCTGCACCCCCGTGACTGTTTTGGATAAAACCTTATTTTCTATGTAGAGGAAAGCCCCAAGAGTGTCAAGAGAATTTTTGCCCATAATTAATAGGGTTTACTAACACTAACAGGGGGTCAATCAAGGGTTAGAGAAATGGTCCTATTCCTTTCCCTGATGAGGGGAACCAAAAGGAGAGAAAAGAGGCATGCCATCCCAAAGATTACCATGCAGTCCTGAAAGGCAAAGATATAACTCTTCAGGGTGATCACCCCATGGAAAAAAGCCTTCACCTGAGTAGTAGCCCAATTTGGAGGTTGGCTATGGGCCATGAGATAAGCCTTGAGACGACCATAAGAAGGAACAAGGAGAGGATGAGAGGGATCAAGTCTCCTTGTCATCCCCAAAAAGTGAAGGTACTTCCTGGACTCCATATGGGAGGTGGCGAAAGCCGTACCTACTGCCCCCGCTATGAAACGGATAACATGAATCATAGAAGCCCCTGTATCCAGGTGCCTATGGGTAAGGCAAGCCAAACTCATGTAATTTAGGGGAGTGAAGACTGCCCCCACAAAACCTATATAAAAAGCTATGAGCATAACGAGGGTAGCTTTGCTTGTATACCCATCGGCATGGCTGAGAAAATAAAAACCCACAGCCATGCCTATCAAAGCCAGGGCCATGATCCTTCTTCCACCAAACCGATCAGTAAGGCGGCCCACCATCACTCCCATGAAACCATTCATCAAGGCCCCAGGCAGTATGAGGAGACCCGTGAGGAAGGTAGGATACATCCTGAATTTCTCCAGGTATATAGGTATAAGATAGAAGGAACCGTAGATCGCTCCACCAAAAACCAAACGTATAAGCATGGTAGCTGAGAAATCCCTAACGCCAAAGATGGTGAGATCAATGAAGGGATGCTCTTGGCGGAGCTCCCACCACAGAAACAAGGGAAAGGTGACCACCGCTATAGCGAAAAGGATAAGGATATAGTCCGAGGCCAGCCATCCCTTCTCCTGTCCCTTAGAGAGAGCAATAAGGAGGGATGAGATGAAGGCCGTAGAGAGGATAAAACCCATGATATCAGGGGGTACCCTCTTGTCTTTACCTTCCCCAGGTCTAAGGATGAGGTATGCCCCATACCAGAGGGTGATGCCTATGGGAAGATTGATGTAAAAGGCCCAACGCCAACTGAAATGCTGGGTCATGTATCCCCCCAGAGTAGGCCCCAGAGCAGGGCCCATGGTGGCGCCCAAACCAATGAGTCCCATAGCCAGACCACGTTGCTTAGGGGGAAAAGCCACAAAAATGAGCGAGGTGACTGTGGGAATAACAAGTCCTTCCCCTACTCCCTGAAGCACCCTACCTAAGATCATCTCCCCCATGCTGGTGGCCTGACCACAAAAAGCGCTCATAGTGGTGAAGAGGGCCAACCCAAGGAGACAGAGATTCTTGTAACCCAACCTCTCCGAAAGACGCTTAAACATGGGCATAGTAACCGCCGCTGCCACCATATAGGCTATTACTACCCATTGAATATCATAAAAATCCGCATTTAAAGCCGCCATCATGTGGGGAATGATCACATCCACCACGGTGGTATCCAGAATCACCATGAGGAGAGATGGAACTGCCACTGCCGCCACCAGCCAGTGGTAATGATCTATCCTATCTTTCTCTAAGGCTAAACCCGTATCAAGAGCGTCAATAGCCACGGATCCCCCAGAAAGATCCCTTTTCACTCTCTCAAAAAACCCTGGGTAAGCTCCAAGGGATAGACCAGGGCCCCCCCTCTCCTCACAATCTTAGGGCCTCTCATCTCCAACACCCAACCACTGTCCCTCCTGCCACCAGAGGGGTCACGGGGATTTAGATAGAGAAACTGGGGGTCCCAATAGACACTTCCATAGAGACGCTCCAGGGATTTTTTACCCCCAGGGCATTCTCCAAAGGCATAGGCAATCAAGGGATAACGGGTCTTCAAAGCCTCTCTCAAAATAGCCGAGGCCGAGGTCTCAGCCTTGATAGCCAAAAAGGGACCAAAGACCTCAATGTCCGGTATGTGCTTGGTGAGAACCACTGTGGGATAAAGCCACTCACCCTGGGGAGGCCCTCCCCAAAGAAGGGAGCCTTTCATCATCTCCAATCCCCTTTGAAAGAGCTTTCGAGTCCGTTCTGCCTTGATAGGCCCGTAGTCCACTTGGGGATCCAAGGGATCTCCCACCTTTATCTCTCCCACCTCAGCCAAAACTCCATGGATAAAGGGTTCAAGGAGATCTTTATATACCAGGGCCCTCTTGATGGTGGTACAGTACTGCCCCCCATTGAGAAAGGCCCTTCTGGCAGCAAAAATAGCCGCCTGCTCCACATCAGCCCCAGGAAAAACCAAGACCGGTGGCATTCCCCCAGGCCCCGCATATATAATCTTGTCGAAAAAGTCTATGGCCCTGGCATACACCCTCCCCACAATGCCAGATCCAGAGATAAAAAAGACCCTCACCTGTGGATCATCTATGCACTCCTGACCAAAAGCCCGGTTGTCCTTATCCAGCACTACTTCAATCCTGTCCTCCCACGGGGCACACACTTCCCCTATAAGCTCAGCCGCTCTAGGAGTAAGAGAGGAAAAACTTACCCGAATCCTATTTCTACCCAGAAGAGCTGCCCCTCCCCACCGGGCAAACATGACTGTGGGAGCATCGTAGGGAAATACAGCCCCAATAAGACCGTAGGGCTCCCGCCCCTCCACCAAGGGGGCATCCTCCTTCATAGTATCAAGATGCTTAGCGCTCAGGCTGATCTCCGCCTTAGTCACCTTTATCGCCTGACCAATGTCCAAGGCCAAGGCCTCACAAAAGGACCCTTCCCTTTTCTCTATCTCCCTGCCTAAAAAGGCCAGCATCTCTATCCTTTCCCCCAGTTCCATCACCCCCCTCCCTAAGATAATCTCTGGGTTATACCCTCACAGGCTCTATCTAACTGCTTGACCTCCTCTCTCCAAATGGGTATCTCATTCACGCCTACCACTCCACCTAAGTCCACTGTTGCAGGGACAGCCATGATCCCATGGAAACCATAAAACTCGCCCCTAAGGACGACATGCAATGGACCACAAAACCATCCCCTGGCCAATAGGCCTTCCAGTATCATCATGATAGCACTGGCAGGACCGACCACGGTTTTAGAGCCACTGTAGTGGGTGAGCCATGGCCGTATGAAAAGTCTGTAAACCATGGGCATCCGATCCAGTTCTCTAAAAATCTCTACCAAAGGCCTCCCCTTCATATCGCTAATCAGACGTGACCAGGCCTCCATAATGGGTTCATCGGTTTCAATAGCCAACTCCCTCTCTATCCTCTCCTCAAGAGCCCCCTTCCCCCAACCAGAAACCATCACAGAACTCCACAGAGGCACCATAAGGGGCCCGTGATCCCCAAGGACCATGGCAGATACATAAGCCATGGGAACCTGCCAAGCCCGGGCGATCTCCTTCCTAAATCTCAGGGTATCCAACAAACAGCCCATGCCTACCACCTTCCTGGGACCTATCCTTTCTGCAAACACCTTCACTCCCAGCTCTACAGGATTCGAAACATGGATCACCATGGATTCAGGAGAAACCAAGTCTGCATAATATCGAAAGACCTCTAAATTATAGGACCTGAGCTTTTCCCGGGTAAACTCCGTTGTGGGAGATCGTGGAAAGGTAACACCCGCCGTCATGATCACCAACTGGGCCCGGATCTCACAGGGATCTATGGAAACCTCTATTGGAGGTAAAACGCTGCCAAAGGCGTCCTTCATGTCCTCTACCAGGCCATGGATCAGGTTCTTAGAGGTTCCTGATGAGCGACTCACCAGGAGCACCCTGTGGTCCTTGACCAAAAGTCCCGAGCTCAACAAAAGGAGCAAAAGCCGCTGTCCAATGTCACCACTGGCACCAATTATGGCTATGGTCATCCCTGTTGCCCTCTCATTCCTCCAGGATGCTTGTCTCCAAGCTCAGAAGCTTTGGCCCCTGCCTCAACCTAAAGGCCTCACCCAGGGCATCCCACTCCCATCCCGAGTATCCATAGCCACCTACGGCCTTTACCACAAAGGCCCCCTTCCAGGACTCTGACCTGGGCTCGTTTAAGCTCACGGTGCCGAATTTGCCAAATACAAGCTTCGGCACATCGTGCATATAAGGCTCACCTCTCAGGGCCGAGGTGACCATTTCTGCCTCATCATATCCATAAACCGCTGCCCTCAGGCCGTATCGGTTCCGCTTGGCCATAGAGATCACCTCATCAGGGGTGTCAAAGGGGATCACAAAGCTCACAGGGCCAAAGGTCTCCTCCTGGACACCCAACATATCAGGCCTGGCATCTGTTACAATAGTAGGGTATACAAGGTTTCCCTCAACCCTACCCCCAAGGAGAATGCGGGCCCCCTTCTGCCTTGCATCCTCCAGCTGCCTCTCTATGTTCTCCACCGCAAGGGAGCTGCCCAAAGGGGTGATCACCGTCTCCGGGTCTTCCGGATCCCCCACCTTTGCCTCCTTGCTCTTCTCTACAAAAGCCCCTAAAAACTCACTGTAGATGCCCCTCTGGACATACACGTTCTCGGGAGCCGTGCAGGTCTGGCCAGAGTAGGAGTACTTAGCTTCAAAGAGGTCATCTATAGCCTCCCTAAAGGGGGCATCGTTAAAAACGATGAATGGGTCACTACCCGGCCCCTCAAATATGAGCCGCTTTCTATGCGCCAAAACTTCTTCTTCGTATGGGAGCACAGTTCGCTCCGAGCCGAAAATACAAATAGCCTTCACACTCCCATCCCCGATGGCCCACTCTATGAATTCCTTTCCAGGGCGGTAATCAAAGGAGACATCATCGCCAAAGATAGGGTGATAGATGGATTCCAGGAGACAAGCTATATCCGAACCCCTGGAGGAAAACTTCACCCTCACCCTGTTCCCAGCCAAGTATATGGTAGCGATCACAATATTGAGCCAGGCACTCCCGTTATAGGAGAGGGCCAGGGCCACACACTCACCTTCCCTGCAGAGGGGTCTTCTGCCATCAAGGATCTCCTTTACCCTCCAACACATCTGCAGGCGATCTTTGGCCACAGAGATCTCCTGGTGGTTATCCCGATATGAAAAACCAATGTCCTTGATGGCCAAAGCCACCAGCTCGTCCCTATGCGCCTCCAGCTCATCAGCAAGCCGGTATATTCTGTCAAGCCTCTCGGCAAATGTGATCCCACCCATTGTTTCTACCTTTTTCACATCAACCTTCCGGCGGAAAGGGCTTGTCAAATCGGTAAACCGTACCCTTAGTAAGGGCGATCATTTCTCCCCTGGCATTGGTCACGGTCATGATGTAAGTAGCTGTCCTTTTCCCTAAATACCCCTCCTTCGCTTCGGCCAATATCCGCTCACCCAGGGAAACGGCCTTCAAAAAGCTCATGCTCACCTCCAGTGCCAAGGCCAAGCTTCCATAACTGTTGCTGGCCAGGGCAAAGGCCAAATCACTTAAGGAGAAAAGCACACCACCATGGCAAACGTCGGCTGCATTCAAGTGCATATCCTCCACGGTGAGAGCTACCTTTGCGTATCCGGGGGAGACCTCCAAAACCTCAACCCCTAACAGATCTATCAACCTGTCCCTACTGGCAATGTACTCCTTCACCCCCTCAGCCACGGCCTTTGAAGCATCATTTCCCATGCCTTCCCTCCTTATTTATTCCCATTTATCTCCTTTTCTTCCAACCGCTTTTATTCCGGCCAGCGAGAATTCGGCTATATGGCTCGCCAGCCTCTCCAGAAACTCAGGGGTAATAGACTGACCAAGGAGATACTCGAGATCGCAGGGCCTGACCGTCGCCAGGACTCTACACTGTTGGACAATGCTCAACTCGCAGAGCATCACGTCCTCGTCTACAACCTTCCTCCCCATGACCCTGCGGATAATCTCTAAAAGAGCCCTCCTCCTCGGCTCAATCAGTTCATGCCAGAACTCCCGGACCAGGCCCGTAGGGTTCAATAGCTCCATCATATACAACCGGGCAAACTGCCCCTGGTATCCAGGATCAGTGAATTTCCTGATCAGGTAATTGATATAGGCACAGAGTTGCTTCTCGGGGGGGTCAGAGACATCGGATATATCGAGCCATGGATACTTTTCGAATGCGCGCTTCCAGGCTTCAACATAGAGACTGGCTTTATCGTTAAAGTAATAGTTGATGGCAGCGACGTTTACACCTGCCCTCTTGCAGATCTCCGCAACTGTAGCTTTATGGTAGCCCCTCTCGGAAAACAGCTCACAAGCAGCTTCTAAGAGGCGGTTACGTGTCTCTTTGCCATCTTCCCTCACGCTCCACACCATTACCTTGACATTTTTAAATATGTACTTAAAATAGCTGCTCAAAAATGTCAAGACAAAAGGAGGAGAAATGAGGCTCAGGGCAGACTTTTACTTATCACCCTTAGCAGTCATGCTTCTTACAATGAACAACCCTGTGGCAAGCCACAGGGAATAACCAAATGGAGATACATGGAACCCCTGGCAGAAAGGTCGGAGAAATGAAGATGAACCAGAAACCACCTGGCGCCGGAAGGAACAGCTTCGCCCTGATAGAAACACACAGGCTCTTTCAAGAGATCCGCCTCACCCGGGAAAAGGTATTCCTGGATCTCGGCTGTGGCCCCGGGAGTTACTCAATGACCGCTGCTCAGTACCTTCCTGAACAAGGCAAGGTGTTCGCCATAGATCTATGGGAGGAAGGACTCCATCGCCTGAAAAAAGCCCTCGCCATCAGGGGTATATCGAACGTCTTTCCGGTGTTGACCGACATTGGCCAAAGCATTCCCCTAAAACAAGATAAGGTGGATGTGTGTCTGATGGCCAACGTGCTTCACGGGCTGATCCTTTCGAAAAAGGATAAGGGGGCATTGCAGGAAATCGCCAGGGTACTTAAGCCCAGAGGCAAACTGGCCGTTATCGAGTTCAAAAAAGTCCCAGGCACCCCTGGGCCGCCAATGGACATCCGCATTGGAGCCAGCCAACTCTCAGACATGATTGAGCCTTATGGATTCAGAAATGCAAAGGTGGTGGAGATAGGACCGTACAATTACCTCGCCCTGTATAGACTGGAGGTGAATAATGCCTACAGTAATCATTGAAGGGCCTTCATTAACTATCGAAAAGAAGCGCACCCTGGTCTCGGCCATCACGAAGGTGATCAGCGAGACCTATAAATGGCCTGCCAAACGAATCATCGTGATCATTCACGAGAATTCAGACGAGAACGCAGCCCGAGGAGGTATGCTACTGGCAGATAAGCATATAGGGCCAGACACTTAAGACACCTCGGCATCCTCCGGCGGGAAGGGCTTGTCGAAGTGGTAGCTCACACCTTTAGCCAGGGCGATCCTTTCTCCCTTATCGCCGATCACTTCCATGAGGTAGAGGCCAATTGCCTTGCCACTCTTAATCTCCCTGGCCTCCGCTACAAGTTCATCACCCAAATTGGCAGCCTCGAAGAGGCTCATGTTCACCTCTATGGCAAAACCCAGCCTACCATGGCTGTTACCGGCTATGGCAAAGGCAAAATCACATAAGGAAAATAACACACCATCGTGGCAAACTCCTGCAGCGTTTAAATGTTTGTTCTCCACAGTCAAGGCCACCCTGGCATACCCAGGAGCCACATCCAATACCCGGATCCCAAGGAGCCCCCTGAGCCTGTCACGCTGGAAGGTATACTCCCCCACCTTTTTAGCTGTAGCCCTTCTCTGGTCCTTCTCCATCTCCATCGGCCCAGGTCTTCCATAAAAATCTGAAAGAGATTCTTTGTTACTTCCTGACCTCCGCCCAAAAACCCGCCTTATCAGGGATGATGCAATAGTTAGAGATATTAGCTTTGCGTAAAACATCTTCCAGTCTCTCGAGGGAAGCATAGGCTACAGCCGCCTCCCCCAGGGAACGATCCCTAAGGGTTTTCATCCTCTTTAAATCCTCATCGGTGACATATCGGCCGAAGCCACCGCCCACAAAGGCGATGCCCCCTTTCTTCAACACCCTGTAAATTTCCTTGAACACCTGCACCTTATCATCCCAACAGTGGTAAGCACCCCTGCTGATTATGAAATCGGCGAACTCGTCATCGAAGGGGAGATCATTGGCATCACCCAACACGGGGGTTATCCTACCCATAAGGCCCTCCTCCTCTATATTCATGCAGGCCACCTCGTATATGGCCTTCTCTTTCTCCAAGGCATATATCTTTAGCTTGGTGCCCTTGCACAACTCGATGGCAAAGATTGCCGTACCGGCCCCCACATCCACACATACGCCCTCCAGATCGCCATAATCCTCAATAATCTGACTGACGGTAGAACGTATGGCCGGCATAAAGTTCTCTCTCACCTTCTTATCGAAGTCCTTAGCCTTTTTAAGATCCATCTTGCTGTATTCAGCAGGAATCCGCTCATCAGACATAATTATGTCCTCCTTTCACCCCTAAGTAGCTTTTTAAACATTTTTTTCTCATCCTCCACTTTTTCAACAGGTTAAGGTACGCGGGTTCCAAATACGAGCCCAACGACGTGTTAAACCAGACATTTCAAAAGGGGCAGGTGTTCCTCCCCCGCCCCTTTTGAGTCCCCAAACCAAATTAGAACTTATAGGTAAGGGTAAGAGCAAAGTTATGGACATAGCCCCATCCCTTCGCCTTTGCCTCAGGATGCTCATCCTCTGTGCCATAGGTTTCATCAAGGTTTTCGCTTCTTCCGTAGTCGATTATTTTGTGACCTTCAATCATGGTATACTGATAAGCCAAATCCGCTATTACTTTCCCATGAAAGAGCTTGAGACCAGTACCCAAGGAAAATATGTGCTTACTCGCCCCAGGCCAGGTGGTATCATAGGTGTTGTGGGGCACAGAACAAGGATCATAGAAGTATCCACCCCTTAAAGCCAACCAGTTGAAAAGCTGATACTGTACTCCAATCTTGGGTTGGATCATGTTCTTCCAGTGACGAGGATAATACTTCTTATCCCCAGGGCTAAGGGCCTTGGCAATATTGCTGGGAACCCCGTTATTCACAAAATAATCATACAAAAGCCTATTGTTCCAGTGAACCCGGTAATGATGTATTCGAGCCCAGTTCACCCACTTCAGATCAGCTTCTATAGACAATTTAGGAATAGGCCTGTAGAGAATACCAAACTCGAGCTGGTCTGGATGATCTATCCACGTATGTCCGCTGGCCTCGTCTATCTCGTTCCCTGAGCCATCGTACATCTTCGTTTTTAGGAAAAACCGGGTCTGGGCCAATCCCCTGTAAGTCAACCCCACCTGGAGCTTATCACTAAACCTATAAATCACACCTATGTTAAAGGACCAGTTGAAATCATCCGTAGCTCTGGTTCGCATCTTGCCGTCTTTGAGTCTGGCCAACAGGGGAGAGACCTTCACCTTTACAAAGTTTTCAGCAAACTCCGGATTTGAGGAGGCCAAACCCTGAACAAGGTTGAGAAAGCCCTGAACAGCAGCAGGATTCCCAGCCAAAACCTGGTTCAGGTCAATGCCATTGGCAGCAGCCAAGGCCTGGAGGTTAGGGTCCTGGCTGAACATGAGATAAGCGGCAGCCGTATCGGGCACAAGAGATGAAGTAGCAGGGGTCTGGAAGAATGGTAGGGATCCGAAATGGTAGGTGTAACTCCCAAAGCCTCCGGCTGTTGCCATAGTCAGGGGACTCATGTAAATCCTGCGCATGACACCAGAATGGGAGTCTCCAAAAGCCAAGCCCACTCCTATAAAGAGTTTCTTAGTAAGTTGAATGGCAAAGGTGGGAGACGCCCTCACCACCCTGTAATAATAAGACTGGTAGCTGTTATAGGCACCTGAATTATCCCGAGGGTTAGAGTTCCACCTAAGCCAGAATCCATAAGGCACATAGGTGGCCACACCAAAAGCAGCTTTCTTCCCAAAGAGCTTAAAAGGATATACCACGCCTCCATGTGGATAAATCAATATCTGGGTACTGTCCGCCACGCTGGTCTTATGGCCCGAATCATGATCATTATGATAATCCAGTTTCATGCTCACGGCAGGGTTGACAAAGGAAGATCCCACAGAGACTTGAGGCCTCTCAAGCTGGGCGATACCCGCCGGGTTGTAATACATGGCAGAAAAATCATCGGCCCGGGCGGTGAAAGCGGTACCCAAAGCAATAGCCTTGGCCCCGACCCCATAGGTATCAACAATATCCCCATAAGCTGAGATGGTGGCCACGAAAAAAAAGACAAAAGCCAAAAACCCCCATACCCTTCTCACAACTCCACCTCCACGCTGTAGTTTTTAATCCCCATCCTTACCTTCCCTTTTCAAAAGCTCTTTTTCTCTCAACTCTCTCCTCAAAACCTTACCTATCATGGATTTAGGTAGGTCTTTAACAAATTCCACTTCCTTAGGCAATTTGTAAGGAGCGAGTCTCTCTTTGCAAAACTCTATCACCTCTTCCTCCGTCAACTCACATCCTTCTTTAGAAACCACATAGGCCTTCACCACTTCTCCCTTATACCCGTGGGGAACACCTATAACCGCTGCTTCCAGGATACGAGGATGCTCGTATAGCACCTCTTCCACCTCCCTGGGATATATATTGTATCCACCAGATATTATCATATCCTTCTTTCTATCCACTATATAGAAGTACCCATCCTCATCCATACGGGCCATATCCCCCGTATGAAGCCATCCCTTCCTTAGGACCTGGGCAGTTTCATCAGGCCTGTTCCAGTAGCCTTTCATCACTTGAGGACCCTTCACGGCCAACTCCCCCACCTCTCCTTTAAGAAGGCCCTCTCCCGTATAAGGATCCACTACCTTGGCCTCCGTATCTGGGAAAGGTATCCCTATGGAACCAAACCTGCGCCTATTCCACACAGGGTTAGCATGGGTGACAGGAGATGCCTCTGAGAGACCGTAGCCCTCCACCACTCTGCCCCCTGTAATGCGCTCAAATTCCTGAGCCACCTCCACAGGCAAAGGGGCTCCTCCACTGATGCAAACATCTACGGAAGAGAGATCCACCTTCCTTTGAGAGGCATATTCGTTTATAGCCACATAAATAGTAGGGACACCGGGAAACATTGTAACCCTGTACTTACCTATAAGCCTCACCACCTCCTTCACATCGAAGCGGGGCACCAGTATCAGGGTTGATCCCATGTAAAACCCCACATTCATGGCCGCTGTCATACCATAGACATGAAAGAAAGGCAGCACGCACAGAACCACTTCCTTGCCTTCCTGGGACTTATAGGTCCAAGCCCTGGTCTGGATTGTATTGGCCACCAGGTTGGCATGGGTAAGCATGGCTGCCTTAGCCAGCCCTGTGGTGCCCCCCGTATACTGAAAAACCGCCACATCTTCCTGAGGATCCACTTCTACCAAACGAAGGTCCCTCTCCTCCCTGATCAAAGGGATAAAATCTATCACCTTGTTCCCCCATTTACCCCTGTTCAGCTTAGGCTCTTTTCTAACCTTCAAAGGAAAAAGGAGATTCAAGGGAAAGGGCAAAAAGTCTTGGAGCTTGGCCATTATGAGGGCATCTACCATCCCTTCAGCCAGAATAGTTTCAAATTTATAGGCCAGAAGATCCAGAGTAATCACTACCCTGGCCCCTGAATCCTTGAGGAGGAGATCCAACTCCCGAGGGGTGTACATAGGATTAAACTGAACCACCACAGCCCCAATCTTCAAAAGGGCATAGTAAGCCATGGGATAGGCTGGACAGTTGGGCAAAAAAAGGGCAACCTTGTCTCCTTTATCCACACCCAATGCCTGGAGAGAAGCCGCCAGATTGAGGGTATAGCGATAAAGCTCTCTGTATCTAATCCTTTTTCCAAAAAAGACCAGGGCTTCCCTCTCTCCGGATACCCCCATACCCCTCTCCAACATGGAAAAAGCGTTAACCAAGGGATAATCCAAATGGGGTGGTACCTCCTGGGGATAGAACCTCAACCAGGGTTTCTCCATCATTTATCCCCTTTAAAGGCTAAGCCCTTGGATATCTTTTGGTAGGTAAGCCCCTTATTGATTTGAACATCTTTGCATTCCAATCGGTAAAGCAAGGTGCCATCCTTTCCATACCTCTCCCACACCACAGGGAAAAGCTGGCTATCGAAAACTATTTTCTCTGAAAAGATGTCACCATGGTAGGGAGTAGAACTCTTGCAAGACAGAGTGACGGGAGTACCCAGCCCCACCCCACATTGACCATGGTCCACATAGGGCTTGAGTTGGGAAAGAATGTGCCCGAAAGTGGTCTCATCCATCCTCACCCCCCGGATGGAGGTCACCCGCTTATCCGTGGGACTCAAAGTGAGAACCACAAAGGAAAAAAAACCTCCCTTGTGTCCTCGAACCTTGTTCCTATGGGGATCGTAAAAAGCCACTCCTCCCTTCCCCTTGCCCTTTATAACCTTCATGCGAACGTACCCTGGCTTCAGATACCAATACTCATAGGTCTTATACTCTTCCTTATCCCCCAACCTGTTGTAAGAGTCCATTGTGCAAGTGTAGTCCCTCACCCCCTGCCAGACCTGGAAGACCTGCCCATAGAAAACCTGGGCACCCTCCTGGGCCTTAAGAACCCCCGCCCCAATAAGGAGAAGAACCATAACCAATCCACAGAACCTATGATTCTTCATCACTTCCATCCCTCCTCTTCCCAAGGTCCATAAATGAATGAGCCTTCACTCATTTTAACCAAGATGCTCAACTCCATCTACCATCCCACATCGCGCCTTATCCACTCAACAGAGAGAGGAACCCGTCTCTAATGGGAACCTCATTCCCCTCATTAAAATATTTTCTTATCACAGTAGAACCCCTCTTCAAAGGGGATCTTTTCCATGGCCCTTTCCTCGTCACCTACCCAGCAACACCCTCAAGAGCCTCAAGGCCCCTTTCAGCACAAAGTACTTCAAGTCCGCCCTATTCCTCACCCGTTTGCTTAGGGAAAGAGGGAAAAGCTCTTTTCATCTGACGGCCAGATAGGAAGATTACTAAACAGTAACTCGAGGAAGGATAGATCTCTGCCAACACCTCTTTCGTAGCTGGATTAAGTGAAAACTACGGGGATTCCACAAGGCCACCCCCTCTGTCCTCTTTAAAAAAGCAATGTAACCGATGGAGCACATCATTGACAATAAAAGAATCAGGCCTATCTTTGGGAAACGAGCATTATACATAACAAGGATTAATGGGAGAGAAGATGCACAGAGAGGAAAGAGAGAGATTCATACCCTGCAAAACATGCCCCTTTCTGGCAGGCATAAAGGGCGACAGGATACTATGCCTAAATCCCCAGGTGACAGGGATGGAGGGGGTACCCGTGCCCATCTCCTTAGACCATAAGCCCCCCTGTCCTTACCAAGAAGAGATGGAAAAAACGCGTCAGGAGAAATCAATATTCTAATGGTATAACCAGTGCCAAGGGATAACCCCCTATCCCTTCACTCTCTCTTTAAGCCATTTTTCGTGAAGCTCCACATTAGAAGACCACTGGACCTCCCCTTTTCTCAGATGCTTCAAGGCCCTAATCAGTCTCTTAAGATGAAAAAGCCAGAGGAAAAACTCCCCCTCGTCCCGGGTAAATCCCCAGGCCTCAAAGACCCCCTCTCCCACTTCCGGAAAATGAAACAAAAGGGGGGCCACATCCATCAAGGGATGCCCAAAACGGGCCCTGTCCAAATCTATGAAAGCAGGCCCATCCCCCCTCCTTCGAATATTGGAAAGGGCAATATCCCCGTGGAGAAGGCTGAACACGGAGAGGCCCCTCACCTTGCCCGCCATTTCCTGAACCCAGACGAGATAGGAACCTACATCCCTCTCCCTCCACCTGGACCATCTCTCCAAACGGGACTGGACCTTAGACAGCTCCACCTTAAGCCAATCACCTCCCCTTCCCCATAGGGGGTCTCCCCATCGGCTTCTCTTGATAGAGTGAAAAACTTTAAGAACATCCACTACAGCCCTTCCATCTCCCTCCCATGGAGGAAGCCACTCTTCAAAAGTAAAAGCTATAACACCCTTCACAACCAGAAAAGGATCCACCGCAAACCGGTAAAGGGCGGGCACCTCCACTCCAGCTCCTTTGCAGAGCCTGTGAACTTTCAAGGTCCTGGCCAAGACCAAAGGATCCCTGTAAAGGCGAAGAATCCCCCTGCCGCCTTGGCCTTCTATCATAAAAACCAACCCCTTTTTGCCCTTGGCCATGGGTAGGATATCCTCAACAGGCCCCAGGGGTAAAAGGGACCTGCCCAAAAACCTCTTTCGCAAAAGGGGAATCCAGCCCTGGCGATCCCTCATACCTTCTCCAAAAGCTCCCTGTAATAGGCCTCCATGATAAAGGCCCTATGCCCATGGGAGAAACGCCTCTCCATCAACGCCCTGCCCCTTTCCCCCATGCCATCTCTCAGATCCCCATCCTCCAAAAGAAGAGCCATGGCCTTGGCCAAAAGGGCAGAATCCCCAGGGGGCACCAAAAGGCCCGTCTCTCTGTGAAGGATCACCTCCCCGGCCCCCGCTACGTCAGAAGCCACCACGGGACGGCCCGAAGCCAAGGCCTCTCTCAAAACCCCGGGCAGCCCCTCTCCCTCTAAGGAAGGAGCAACCAAAAAGCGGGATGCGGCTATCACCAGCTCCACATCCCCCCTATATCCTAGGAAAAGAATGCGGCTTCCCAAGCCCATCTCATCAACCCTCTCTTTGAAAGCCTTGTAGGTTCTTCCCCGGGTTTTACCTGCCAGAAGAACCCTAAGGCCCGGATAATCCTTTGACAACCAGGACACGGCCTCAGCCAGGATGAAATGCCCCTTCCAAGGCCTGAACTGGGCCACCATGGCTACGTAGTCAAAGGAAGGATCCAGATCCAACCTTTTGCAAGCCTCCAACCTGCCCCTGGGATAAAAACGCTCCAGATCCACACCCCCATGAATCACCCTGATCTTTCTCCCAGGAATCCCTGAAGCCTTCAGCACATCACAGACGCTTTCGGATACAGCCACCACCCCTCTGGTGCGAGGAACCAGGTACTTCCATTTGTTCCAGAAGGAAAGGGGGAAACTCACTCCCCTATTGGCCACAATCACAGGAGGAGACTTCACACCCACAGTGGAGAAAAGGGCCAGGCTATGAGCCAGTCCTTTATGGGCATGAATCACCTGAATCCCCTCCCTTTTCACAAACCCTCTGAGTCTTCCAACGGAAGCCAAATCCAGATTCCCCTTCATAGGCAAAGGGAGAAAGGGAATACCCATATCCCTACACCTTCTCTGGGCACTTCCTCCAGGTTTGGCAGCAAACCAGATCACGTGGCCCCTCTTCTGAAGGCCCAGGGCCAGTGCTAAAGCCTGGAGCCCTCCCCCCGAATCACAGTTACTCCGAGATATGATCTGGAGTATGTTAAGCCTCTCCATTCTCCACCGCCTTTACAAAATGTGCCATACGAGCTTTAAGGGAGAATCTCCGGGCCCACCTGGCATTGAGAATGCCCTCTTTTCTGGTTTCCAAAGGATTCAAAGCAAAAAAGGTCAAGGCATCTTCCAGATTTTTCTCACTCACGGAAAGGCTCCAGGGAGAAATGATGAAAGGAACACCCCCCCGGGGCACAGCCAGAATCACTAATCCAGAAGCCATAGCCTCCAAAACCGTCCTGGCCGTGGCCTCCGACCCCACAGAGAGATAAACCAAAAGGTGGTATCCCCTCAAAAAAGCAGGATAGCCTTCCACCCTACGAGGTACCCACTGACACTGACCCTTAACCTCCAGGGCCATAGCTAACGCCTTCACCCTTCCTAAGGTCTCACCTCCCCCTTTGAAGGCGACAGGGATGGAAACAGGCATCCTGGACACGGCCTCCAACAACCGCTCCTGTCCCCGCCCAGGCTTCATTCTTGATACCATGACTACGGAAAAAGGGCCTTTCCCCCTTCTTTTAGGAAAAAAGAGAGCAGGATCCACCCCCCCTGGCAACCAGTACACCTTACCTTTCCAAGACAAAAGAGGCACAAAAGGAGAAAAGATCCCAGAGGTCAAGCACGCTAAAATACGGTTCCAGGGAAGATCCTTTGGGGGATGGGGTCTATACCATAGGCGGTAGACGGGTTTCATCAACCCCCACATAAGCGCAGACCACCAGTGATCATGGGAACGGGAGGCAAACACTGCCTGGGCCTGTTTACCATACCGTAATAGTGAAGCAAGGGAAAAGGGGTAAACACTTACACCCCCCTTCCGGGCCTCCTGGGCAAGACTGCCTCCTTTACACAAGAAAACCACGTCCTTACCTGCAGCCCTTAGGGAACAAGCCAAGGAAAGGGTAGGCTGAGAAACCCCTGTCACTTTAGAAGAAGGAACCGTGAAAAGGTATGGGCCTTTATCCACCAATGAGAACCTCCTTGAGAAGTTCCCTGTTCCCTCTTGTCACCTCCCCATATGCCTCCATAAACTCTTTCCCTGTGGAGAAACCCAGGGATCGAGCAAGCCTCTCCCTCTCCTCCTCCTTGGGAATCCGGGAGAAGGGCACATCGTACATAACCCTAAGGCGGTTCTCCACCCTCCGAAGAAAGAGATACCCCCCCCTCACCCTTCTATGAAGGTCCTCATCCACCATTCCCGACCTCAAAAGGCCTGCCAGAGCCCCCAAAGTAGATGTTCTCCTCACTTGTGGATACCCCTTACCCCCCAAAAGTTGCCAATACTGCACCATAAACTCCAGATCCACAAGCCCCCCCGCACTATATTTTGTGTGATGGGGACCCTGTGCCAGCTCCTCTTCCATCTTGAGGCGCATATCCCATATCTTCTTGTTGGAATCAGGGGAAAGGGGGCTTTCATAAACCCAGGACTGAATCATTTCTAAGACCTCCCTCTGAAGAACCGGATCTCCTGCCACAGAGCGGGCCTTGACCATAGCCTGTCTCTCCCAGAGACGGGCGCTCCTAACAAGGTACCTACCAAAATCCTCCAAAGGATAGACCATCTCTCCATGGGCCCCGTGGGGTCTGAGACGAAGATCCACCTTAAAAAGGGCTCCCTCGCTGCTCACGGAAGAAAGGGCCCTTACCAACTCCACCGCCAGCCTGCTTTCTCTTGCTCCACCCCCTTTAACGATGAAAACCATGTCCAAATCCGAGTGATAGGTGAGTTCTCTTCCTCCCCATTTGCCTAAAGCCAACACACAGAAAGGCACATCATCCCCCTTTGTCAGCCATGCCCAAAGTCTGCGCACCACTACATCAGCCACCTTGGTCCAGAGATGAGTGATCTTTTGCAATGGGAAATTTGAGAAGAGATCCCCCATGCCAATGCGGAAGATCTCTCGGTGCTTCCACCTCCGCAACTCATCCAAACGGTCAGAGAAAGAGACAACCCCATTGGCCCTGAGATCCTCTTCCAGTTCCTTCTCCAGCTCCTCCAAGGCCTTAAGCCCATACAAGAACTGGAGATCTTCCAGATAATCCACAAGCTCTGGGTGAGAAACGAGATGATGGGACAGGTAGGCACTACTGCCAAAAACCTTCACGAGAAGACCCATAACCCCTTCATTCTCCAAAAGAAAGGAGTAGAATGTCCTCCGCCCCTCCCTTTGAACAGAGGCCAGGGCTTCCAAATGGTCCAGGGCCCAGTCGGGCCTCACCGTTTTGGAAGCCTCCTCCAAAAGTCGGGGCAAGATCCTGACGAAGAGGGCCTTGGCCTCTGGTGAAGGATGCTCAAATGCCTTCCCATCCATCAAAGTCCTGATGTTCCTCAAGGCCCGAGGCAGATCTCGGAAACCATGGGAAACCAAAACCTCCTCCAGCTCCTCCTCTTCCATGTAAACCAGTTCCTCCTCCTCCCGGGCGGGAGAAAAGAAACGCTGGAAAATGGTGTGCACCCCCTCTCTATAAGCTCTCAAGTCTCCTTCCAGACTCAGTGCAGGGTCCCTTCTGTACCCCATCATCTTAGCGATCCGCCCCTTCCCTTTGGAGTCCATGGGGAGTCTATGGGTCTGGAGACAATCTACCATCTGCAAGCGATTCTCCAGCTTTCTTAAAAATATGTAGGCCGTGCTCAGGGTCTGATAATCCTCTTTGGATAGAAGCCCTTTCCCCATGATCCTGTGAAGGGCCCTAAGGGTACTGCGCTCCCTAAGCCAGGGCTCTTTTCCACCGTATATAAGCTGGATGGCCTGGGTAACAAACTCAATCTCCCGAATACCACCCCTGCCAAGCTTAACATCGTATCCCCCTTTGGCTTTGGCCTGGGCATCTATTTTCACCTTAAGCTCCCGAACTTCGTCCAAGGCCTTAAAATCCAGATACCTCCGGTAGACAAAAGGCCTGACCGTCTCCAAAAAGGCCTTGCCTAAGGAGGGATCCCCCGCCACAGGACGTGCCTTAACAAGGGCTGCCCTCTCCCAGGTCTGGCCCCAAGACTCATAGTAAATCTCGTAACTCCTTAAAGGTAAGACAATATCTCCCCTGTTCCCCTCTGGTCTCAAGCGTAGATCTACCTTATACATCTGGCCCTGGGGGGTTATAGCCGATAGAGCCTTGGTAAGGGCCTCGCAGAGACGAACAAAGTACTCGTGGTTCCCCACAACCTTGGGGCCAGAGGTCTCTCCTTTCTCCGTTTCGTAAACGTAAATAAGATCCACGTCAGAATCAAAGTTGAGTTCCATGCCCCCCAGCTTTCCCAAACCCATAACAGTAAAAGCAGCCCTTTCACCTTGGGGGGTCAAGGGCATTCCATAGCGCCCTTCCATCTCCCCCTCCACCACCTGTAAGGTTCCCTGAATCACGGCATCGGCCAGATGGCTCAGCTCCTCCAGCAAAACAGGTACATGGTCCAAGGCTAAAAGATCTCGGATACCAATCCTGAGATGTTCCCTCTGCTTGTAAGAACGAATATCTTCTATGCCTCCACCCTTCTCTAAAAGGGCACCAATATGGGCCTTATGATCATCAAGGTCCCTGGCTGCAAGCCCAGAAGGCGAAAATACCTCTTCTATCCAGGAAGGGTTGGTGGCAAACCGCCGGGCGAAGCATGGGCTCACAGAACTGACAAATAGGTACTCACGGAGAAGCCCTTGATCTAAAAGGTACTGGCGAATTCGGGGGTCCAAGGATGCCAATCTACCCTTCTCCCTGCCCTCTCCTTAGGAAGAGGATTCCTTCATCACTCTGGCAGGATCTTCCCAATCCTCTCCTTGATGCCCCTGTTGGCAGCGGGAATCATGGCCTTCTCTCCTTCCCACAAGGGCACCTCCACTACATTGAGCACCCCCTCCATTCCAAAGACCACGGGCACGCCAAATACCGTATCCACATCGTAAAATTCTCCTTCCAAGCGCATCTGAAGGGGCCCAAAGAAGTATTCACCCCGCAGAAGAACATTGAGAATACGAAGGGCCGCTCCAGCAGGCCCAAAAACAGCCTCCATCCCCATCTGGCATGCCAACCAGGGACGGATAAAAACCTTCACGCACAAGGGGAGCTCGGTAAACATTTTGAAGACCCCCATGGGAGACTCCTTTTTGATGATCTCCATAGTATCCTCCCACGGTTCAAAGATACAAGTGGGACTGTAGCTTCTGCCTTTGCGGAGGCGATTTATAGTAGATCTAAGTTCTTCCTTGGCCATACCCAAGATCCTCACAGAACTCCACAGGGGGATCATGCATGCCCCATGCTCTCCAATAACCAGGGCCTCCACATAGGAACGGGGTATACCCAAGGCCGTGGCGATCTCTTTGCGAAAACGGAGGGTGTCCAAAAAGGCCCCAACACCCACTACCTTTTTCCGAGGGAAGTACCGGGAGAGGAGTTCCACAACAGCCTCCACAGGCTCGGTCATTACCAGGAAAATGGGGTTCCTACCCTTAGATGATATAGCCCTGGCATACTCCCGGGCCATATCCAGATTGCACAAGGCCAAAGCATCACACGAACCCTTTTCGAGGGGGGGATAATAAGAGAGGGCGCCAGCCATCACTACCACGTCGCCGTCTACGTCTTCGGGTTGGAAGCAAAGCTCCAGTTGCTCAGCCCCCATCCCCACAGCATCTAATAAATCGGAGCGAAGGCCTTCTAAGGCATAAAAGCTCCTCTCTTCCCTCTCTTCCACAAGCTGGACCGCATCCTCGGCCCCCAGGAACCTGCCCGCCATGAGCATGGACATAAGGCTCCTGGCCGCCCCTTCCCCAGCTCCCACTATGGATATCTTCATAGAATCACCCCCATATAAAGATATCCAAATAAGATGGGACCTGTCAAAAAAGACCTGGGGGCCTTCAACAGGCCCCCAGGGTATCGCAATGGAGCAGAGGGATGAGGGTTTCAGAATTTCCACATAAGGCCCACATTCATGATGTAGGCCTCGCCATCTGTATCTTCATACAGATATTCCTCCTTATCGTCGTACCACCGATAGGTGAATCGGGAAGTAGCGGTAAAGTTCTTCCAGAAGTTCCAATCGACTCCAACAGAAGCGTCAACACGCTCCATCTTCAGATCGTACCAATCGGACATATCATTCATGTCACTCGTGTAGGTAATAACGAACCACGGATCGTACCCAGGCTTATAGCTGGGATCAACGTGACCATCTAAATCTATGGTACCAAAGGGATTGCCGAAATCGGGGTTATCAGCATCGGCTTTGGACCAAGTATAGGTAAGGTCACCATAAAGCCTGAGGGCCTTGATGGGAGTGAAGTCAGCGCTTAAGTAACCCACGAAATTGCGGATGTCGTAATCTACCCTGTCACAGAGTGAGCCAACCTGGCTCACGAAACTATGGCCGCCTCACCCACCAAACAGGTTCAAGTCAAACCTGGTCTTGTATTTGTCATACTCGTAATTAGCCCCCAAATTGAATACCAGGTCGTTCAGGGGTGAAAGCCAGAAATTGATACCAGCCATATAGGTCTCTCCCATCCAATCGGAGTCATCGTTGTCCTGATACTTGTATTGGAGATTCAGGGTAGTGGAATAGCGCCCAGATGGTGTCCAGGTGGTGAGCAGCTCCACCTTTTGGCTGTCCCGGGGCACGTTAGAAGCATCCTTCCTACGATACTGGTTCCGGAAGATCTCGTAGTAAGGTACACCCCCCGGTTTACCCAAGTCTCTGTGCTCCAAGCAGATACCATTGTGATTCTGAAATTCGTCATCCTGGTGTTCATACTTGTAAGTAAGCCTGAAATTGACCGTCTTCAAGGGGCGACCCAAAAGGGAGATCTTTACCTTATGTATACTTGTATCCTTATCGTCCAGAAACTCCTCATCCCTAAGGAAAGAATCGTAGTCCTTCCACTTATCGTTACCCCTGTTGATCCTCTGATACTCGTAGCCTCCCCTTAATGTATAGTGCCTGAAGAGCCTGTACCTGAAGTCAAAGCCCAACTCCGTTACATCCCTATCCATATTGGACTCTCTTGTGTAGTCGAATGTCGAAATAGGGATCTGATACCCAGGAACAACCCCAGTGAACGCCGGGTCATTGGACATCTTGGCCACATCCACATTGACGCTGTCGTTGTTCAATACATAATACCTACCTTTCACAGTGACTGTAAGGGCATTGTTCAGCAGAGTGCTGGTGACCCTACCGGCGTATGCATTCATATTGTATCTTTTCTGGGTATAGTTGTTCTCAACGCCAGCATACACATAAGACCCATACGCCGTAGTTTGATAAGGCAAGTCCATCCTCACCTTCACCTTGTCCGTGGTCTTCTTCACGTCAGGCACCTCAGCATATCCGCTCCTCTCACCGTCATAGAGGAGCCTCTCTGGGAAGAAGGCCTGTTCCCCAGGGGGCGCGTATACTTTGTCAAAGACCCACTGCGGGGTTTCTGCCTCATTGTCGTAGTGTCTCCAACTGTGAAAATAGCTGGCGGTCATAATGCCGTACTTGGCAGTGAAACCAGCCACTACGTCCCTGGTATGCTCATTTACCCTCCGGCCATTGCCAACGATGTGGCAAGGCGTACACTTACCCGACATGAAGGTGGCCTGCCGCCACCCCCTCTTGTTAATTTCCGAGACCTTCACCTCAGGCACTATGTAGGGAAAGAAGGGCAACCGCATTTTTACATGGGCCTGCTGGTGGCTCCTGAAGATCTGATAGTCCCTTCCCACATCCATATCATCGGCGGTCACCATCTGGGCGCCTCCCAAGTGAAGGGAGGGATCATCCGTCCTCCAGAATGGATTGAAGGCCACAAGACCGTTGTTTACCCCATTGCCAGGTATGTTCTTGGGAAACCTGGGCTCGCCCTTGTACAAGTAGTCATGCTGGAACCGATGGATGAAGCTATCGTATGAATAGTCTATCTGGAATACCCGGCCAAGGTCCATAAACGCCGACCAATTTTTATCATCCTCGTTATAGTAGAAGGCGTGGGCATCAGCTCTGAAAAGGCCAATATCGGCCTTCAAATTCACCTCGCCCTGGGCACCAGACTCAAGGGGTTCATACTCCCCCACCTTGGTCTTATCGTCGTTGTGCCCCACAAACCGATAGCTCGGGAGCACATTGACCTTGAACTTCACAGGGCCACTCTCCCCAGCCCTGGCCACCCCCATCCCCAGGAGGGAGAGGGAAAAGGCAAGCAGTACCACTAAAAACCATCCTCTCTTCATCATCTCCTCCCCCCTCATCTCGTTAGTCTGCTACCACCGCCCGGTGTAGCCAGGGACGGCAGGTCGGAACCATGAATGGCCGGATGGCACTCTGTGCACCTGGTGGTCATCACCATCTGCATGGCATGGCTCTCCGGGGCAAGAGATGTAGGCCCCCCGCTGGCCCCATGGGACTGGAGGTAAGCAGTATCAGGATGAATCGCAGAGTGGAAATGCAAACCATGACACTGGAGACATAGATATGGCTCGTTTTGCTTCAAGAGGTTATCCGCCACTGTACCATGAGGCTCATGACAGATGGTGCAATCCTCCACCACAGGGGCATGCTCGAAGGCAAAGGGACCCTCTTTATCAGCATGGCACTTGTAACACAGCTCGTTCTTGCGCTCATCTGTCCTCAAGAGGGGCTCCACCGCAGAACCATGAGGATTGTGGCACTCAGAGCAGGTCATCTTTCCTTCCTTGATGGGATGGTGGTTGGGATAGTTGGTCTTTGCCATAATGTCCTTGTGGCAGGTGAAGCAAAGCTCAGGCTCGGGCTTCTTCAAAAGGGCATCCTTCACATACTTGTGCCTGTAGCCCAGCTTGTCCCTGTAGGCCACCTTGTCCTTGTTCCCATGGATAGTGTGGCACTTGACGCAGGAAACATTATTGAGAGCGTGCTCCGAACCCCGCCAGTCCATGGTCTCTCCACCGGTGTGGCACCGAGCACAAATAGCAGAAGCCTGAACAGGCTTTAGCTTGGCAGGATTGATGATGTATTTGGGATCCTCCTCATCAATGTGCTTACTGCCAGGGCCATGACAGGCCTCACAACCTGCCACTTCCATGCTGGGCTTGGTCTCAAAGGCCGCTATCCTGCCGTGAATAGTGTCTTTGAAGCTATCTACCAGATCCTCGTGGCAGTCGGCGCAGGCCTCAGAACCCACATACTTGGCCCCCTCAATAACAGGAACCTTGGCATTCACCGACTTCTCCTTGACCTCTTTCATAGAGGTACAGGCACCAAGACCCACCAGGAAAAGAGCCATTACCAAGACGGTCAGTAACCTATTCCACCGCATTCTCCTCATCTCCACCTCTCCTTGAGTAACCTTATGAAAAGAAGCAACACCTAAATCCTTATTCACCTATTTAAAAAACCTACCCCTGTAACCTGCTTTCCTCTCTACCACCCCCCCTCCTAACATTGTACTTTAACACATTAGAGCATTAGAATATTAGAATATCAAAATGTTCCTTCCTTCACAATCTTCTAATATAAGGTTCACTAAGGCCTGTCAACAATATAAGTAATTGTTTTTATTAATAAGTGTTATTTAAAATCTTAAAGTACTATTCTTCTATGCCCTCAGGGGTTACTCTAAAGTTTTTGGGTTGTCCCTCTTTAGCTTGAAAAGGAAGGGGCCTACCATCAACAGAGAGGGTTAAAGCCCCCGAATTGCCCACCCGCATCTCTACACTGCCAAAAAAAGAAACACGGAACCTCTCTTGGGGCTTGAGGATGAAATCCTTAATGGAGCCATCGCCCAGCCTCATCCAAACCCAGCAACGCTCCCGGGCCCTAATTTCCAACTGATGAAACTCTACCTGGGCCGCCATGGCCTGATCCGGCTCCTCCTTCTCTATCAAGGAAGGAGAGGGAACAGCTTCCTTCTGGGAAATGGGGGGAGGGGCCTTTTTCCTGACCACCACGGGGGATGGCATCCTGTGGACAGGCGAAAGCGCCTTGGCCACTGTCACAGGGGCCTTCCCCCTTGATCCTTGTCTATAAACCTCCCATCCCCTCCATATAATGGCTCCCACTACAAACAAGGCTAAAAAGCAGAACAAGAGAGAAAGCCTCCAGCCCTTAAACTCTGGGGAAGCCACCTTAGCCACCACCACAGAAGAAAGATCTACCCGGGTCTGAAAAAGATCCTCACTCTTCCATGTTTTGGGAGAGAGCTGAAGGACGTCTGCCATCCTCTCCATAAAACAGCGCATGTATACAGGTTCGGGCAGCTCTTCCCAAAGACCTCCCTCCAGGTTCCTCACCACCTGGTAGGGAACCCCAGCCTTTTTGGCCAGCTCACGCTGGGAAAGGCCTAAGGCCTCCCTGGCCTCCCTGAAAGCACCAGACAGGGCCTCATCACCCTTCATAAAAACCCCTCCTCAACCCCAACCCTTTGGCGTATCTGCACACCTCTTCAAACTCCTCCCGAGTGGGTCTCCTGGCAATCTCGGAAAACCGGGAAGCCCGATAAAGGGGCCTGTACTGGAACATGACATTCACATAGGTATCAATGGAAATCTCTTTGGCCAAAAAGTCCATAACAGCCTTGGCATCCTCCACCCAACTGGGCATGACCAGATGGCGCGCCAACAACCCCCTTACAGCCAGCCCCTCTTTCATGACCAAATCACCCACCTGGCTGTGCATCTCCTTCACCGCCTCCCTCACTACCTGGGGATAATCGGAAGCCTGGAGGTACATAAAAGAAGCCGAGGGATCAAGAAACTTTATATCAGGCATATAAATGTCTATCAACCCCCTCAATTTCTTAAGAATTACCAAAGACTCATATCCCCCACAGTTGTAAACTACGGGTAGCCTAAGCCCCTTTAGGGCAGCCCTATACAGGGCCATCAAAATCTGAGGTACATAATGGGTAGGGGTAACCAGATTGATATTGTGACACCCTTTGTTCTGAAGCCAGAGCATAAAGCCCGCCATACCTTCTATATCCACTCTATCTCCCTGGCCCAAGTGGCTGATCTGGTAGTTCTGGCAAAAGGCGCATCTGAGATTGCAATGGGTAAAAAATATGGTCCCTGACCCACCCCATCCCACTAAAGGAGGTTCTTCACCGAAATGGGGCCCCACAGAGGAGACCACCAGTTGTCCCGGCGCTTTACAAAACCCCACTTTACCCTCCAAGCGATTCACACGGCAGTTTCTGGGACAAAGGGCACAATCCTCTAAAAAGGCCTCCAACTCCTGGGCCTTCTCCCTTATGAGAGAGGTATCACCTAAGTATAGGGGCTCCATCCTGGCATGCAGAACCCAAAAGATCCAGATACGCCCTGGCCTTTTTTGCCCAAACGGTAATGGGATAGTCCCTCACTACCTGCTTAAAAAGGTCACAGGCGGCTTCCTTGTCCCCAGCCATGTTCCTAAAAAAACCCTGATAGTAAATGAGGCCGGGACTCCTAAGGCCTAATGCCACAGCGTCATCCAGAATGCCTTGAGCCTTTATCATCCTCTCCTTGGAAACATAATAAGATATGAGATTCTCATAAGCCTTGGTGAACCTGGGGTTATACCTTATGGCCCTGTAGTAATCTTCTACAGCCTCCCCTCCCTTTCCCATCATCTGATAGGCATAACCCCTGTTGTTATAAGCTGATTCAGGGGTAAGATAGAGGGAATTTTTTAAGGCCAGATTACATTCCCGAATAGCGTTCTTCCACTGTCCCTTCTGGATATAAAGAGTAGCCAAGTTGGTGTGAGCCTGGGAGTAATTGGGGTTCAAAGCCACAGCCTTTTTGAAAGAACCCAAGGCCTTATCCATTTCCCCTAAACCCAGATAAGCCACCCCCATGCTATCGTACAGTTCGGCTGAGGAGGGGTTAATCTTCTCCGCTCCCAGAAACTCAAGGAGGGCCTCTTTATACCTTCCTGACTGAATATACGAAAGCCCCAGCTTGTATTTCAATCTAAACTGACTCTGCTGGGCCTCCTTTACCTCTTGTTTGGAAGATCCTACACAACCCCCAGCAAAAAGGGCTAACAGTAACACCAATACAGCTGCCCTTCTCATTGCACCCCCCTCAATCTGGGATCCACTGCGTCCCTGATGCCCTCACCCAGAAGGTTGTATCCCAGCACAGTGATGAGGATGGCAAGACCTGGGAAGAGAGAGAGCCACCAGGCTACCTCTATATAATCTTTGCCCACAGCCAGAATAGATCCCCAACTGGGAGTAGGGGGTTGAACCCCTATACCCAAAAAGCTCAAGGCCGACTCCGTAAGAATAGCCCCACCCACCCCCAAGGTAGCCGCTACCAAAACAGGGGCCAAGGCATTGGGAAGGATATGGCGCATCAGGATCCTTCCCTTGGATAAGCCCAAGGCCCGGGCTGCCAGTACAAACTCTCGCTCCCTGAGAGAAAGGACCTCTGCCCTAACAAGACGGGCTATACCCATCCAAGAAGTAATACCTATAACCACCATAATGTTCCAAATACTGGGCTCTAACACGGCAATAACCGCCAAAATGAGAAAGAAGGTAGGGAAACAAAGCATCACATCCACTAAGCGCATAAGAATAGTATCCACCCAACCCCCATAAAAACCTGCCACTCCACCTACCAAGGTACCCACTCCACAGGCAATACCCACAGAGACTACTCCCACCTCTAAAGATATCCTCGTGCCCCAGATCATGCGAGACAAAAGGTCTCTCCCCAGGTTATCTGTGCCCAAGGGATGAGCCCAAGAGGGAGGTAGAAGAACAGCCCGAGGATCAATCTTGGTAGGATTGTAAGGAGAGATCCAAGGAGCCAAAAGGGCCACTATACAAAGAAAAACCAAGACCAAAGCCCCCATAAGTGCCAGTTTGTTTTCTTGTAAGCCCTCCAAAAACCATCTCAAAGGGCCACTACCTCCTTCACCTGGGGCACCCTTCTCTTTAAGACCTGTTCCACCCCCATCTTTAGTGTCATCTGAGAAAAGGGGCAAGAGCCACAGGCTCCCTGAAGCCGTACCTTCACCACCCCATCTCCCGTCACCTCTATCAGCTCCAGATCCCCTCCATCAGCCTGAAGCAAAGGCCTGATCTCATCCAAGACCTCCTCTACCCTGTCTTTCACAATTTATCACCTCCCCTCACCCCATAAAGAGCTTTATCGCCATAAAAAGCAATAACACACTGAAGGCCCTCCTCAAAGAGGCCCCTCCTGCCTTGTGTCCCACCCAGACCCCTAATTGAGAAGCCAAAAGGCCTCCAGCCACCAGAAGGCCCCATAAAAGGAGATCCACATACCCTAAGGAGTAAGGAGGAAGACCAGCCTTACCCCACCCATGGAAGATATAAGCCAAGGCCCCAGCCCCAGCAATGGCAGGTATAATAGCTGAAGAGGTAGCTACGGCCTCCAGGGTAGGGAAAGCATAGACCAATACCATAAAAGGAACGGCTACTATACCCCCTCCTACACCAAAAAAAGAACCCACCAGCCCCGTGGCAAGGCCTATAATAAAAAAGGGCAAACCCCTTCTCTCCCTTACTGAGGCCCCCTCTTTTCTACTGAAGGGGGAAAAAGCCATGCGGTAAGAGGCAAAAAGAAGAAGAAAGGCAAATGACTTCTTCACCACCACCCCCCCCAACCAAGTGGCCAAGGTGGAACCCGCCATGGCACCAAGGACACCCCCTGTGATAAGCCAAGGCACCCTCCTCCAATCAATAATCCCTCTCCTCCAATGGCCCAAAGCCCCAGAAAAGGTAAAACAAGCCGCCGATGCCAAGCTGGTACCCAAGGCAACAGGTACTGCAACATCTTGGGACAAACCCCAGCGGGGCAAAAGCCAGAAGAGGAGGGGAACCATAATAACACCTCCCCCTATGCCTAAAAGGCCAGACAGGAAACCGGAAAGCCCCCCTACAAGTACCACTAAAAAGAGCATCCTAAGATATAAGGCTATTTGATGGTAGCGGCCATCTTGAATATGGGCAGATAAAGGGCAATGACTATGAGGCCTATGAAACCACCCAGAAAGATGAGCATGAAAGGCTCTAATACAGAAGTAAGAGCAGCCACGGCAGCATCCACTTCCTCGTCGAAAAAGTCTGCCACCTTATCCATCATCTCATCCAAGGCCCCCGTCTGTTCCCCAGCCGTCATCATCTGGATAACCATATTGGGAAAGACCTTGGCCTTGTTTAAAGACTTGGAGAGACTCTCCCCCCTGGCCACTTCTATCCTGGACCTCAAGATAGCCTCTTCGATCACCTTATTCCCCGACGTCTTGGCAATAATATCCATAGCCTCCAAAATGGGAATGCCGCTCTTAACCATAGTAGCCAAGGTCCGAGAAAAGCGAGCCACGGCCACCTTCCTGAGAAGAGGCCCTATGATGAACATCCTAAGCTTCAATCTATCGTAAACACGACGCACCGCATTGTTCCTAAGGGCAATACGAAAGAGGATAAAAAATGCCACCAACCCCACCACAACATATAAGAAATTATTCTTACTAAAGTTACTCAGCTCTATAATGAACACGGTGAGGGCGGGCAACTCCACCCCCGAATCCTTAAAAAGGGTTGTAAAGGTGGGCACAATCTTGATCAACAGGAAGGCCAAGATGGATATGGCCAGCACCAGGACCACGGTGGGATAAACCATGGCCGTTATCACCTTCCTCCTCAAGGCCAGAACCTTCTCCGCATACATGGAGTAACGGTTAAGCATGACATCCAGGTTTCCCGTAGCCTCACCTGCCTCCACCATGCTCACCAAAAGACGGTCAAAGACATCAGGGTATCTGGCCAATGTCTCAGAAAACTTGCTCCCCTCCTCCACCTCGCTCCTTACATTGGCAATCACCTGGCGCAGCCTCTTGCTCTTCACCTGCTCCGCCACAATGCCCAAGGCACTGGGTAGGGCAATCCCGGCTCCCACCATGGAACCCACCTGACGGGTGAAAATGGCCACCTGTTTCAACCCCACTCTGTTCACAAAGGGAAGATTAACGGTAAAACCCCGACTTCTGGGGGCGATGCTCAAGGGATAGAGCCCCTCCTCCCTCAACCCCTGGGCTACAGCTCGGGGATTGGCAGCATCCATGATGCCCGTTATCTTTCTTCCCCCCACATCCCTGGCCACATACTTATACTCCATGCCCCCCACCTCCTAACTCCACCACCAGGGTGGCCCCTTCCCCACATACTGGACACTCCTCTCTCCACTCCCTGGTGGTACAACCACACTTGCTACAAACGTATAGCAGCCCTATATCCCTTCCTAAAGCGTTGTTAAGTTGTTCTAAGGCTCCTTCCTTTTCTCCCAGTTTCTCCAGAATGAGTCCTTTAAGGAACCTTACAGGAGGCTCTTCCACATCCACACCAGAAATAACCTTCCTTGCATCTTGGTACATGCCCAAAGAGAAATGGAGACGGGCAAGGAGAAAAGGAATAAGGGGCTCCCGGGCATAGCGAGATTGAAGCCTCCGGTAGAAGCCGATGAGATCCCCAGGCTTCTCCTGGCCCAAAAGAAGTTCCTCCAACCTATCGAAGAGGACCAGGGCCGTAGGATTTTCCTCACATCCTTTCTTTAAAAGCTCTACAAGTTTGGACTGTTTTTCCTCCGCCTCCGAAAGGGCCACATAGGCAGGGACAAAAGAGGGATCCCTCTTCACAATCTTATAAAGAGCGTCTTTATCTCCCTGGGCCTTAAAAGCCTTATAAAGTCTCCAAGAGAGGGCATGAGCTTTTTCATCCTTCTCTCCCTTAGGCACCATCTTCAGGATCTTTCCCTGCAGGGACATAGCCTTGTCAACTTGGCCCAACTGAAGGGCGATATTCATCATCCCTTCCAAAACCCTGAGGGAAGGTTTTCCTTTGGAAACCAGAGACTCCAAAGTCTCCCAGGCCTCTTCCCAATCCCCCGTAGCTACATAATCCCTATAAAGCTGGGAAAGAAGCCACTGATCGCCCTTCTCAGCCACTCTCCTGGCCTTCCTATGCCAACTAAGTGCCTCCTCACTTTTCCCTTCTTCCCGGGCCACCATACCCATAAGCACCAACCCATCCAAAGAGCGAGCGTCCAAAGAGAGAAGCCTATCCAATGCCTTCCGAGCCTTACTCCAGTCCCTAAAATCCCACCAAGCCATGGCAGTATGGAAGAGGCTGTCTTTCTTCTCCTCTCTCTTCCACCGTTTCTTCTCCTTGGTTCTTCGGATCAATCCCCTAAATCCCCCCCCAATCATAAAGACCAAGCCCGCTGCGAAACCGGCCATGACCAAAACCACCACGATGGCCGCCATGGGTAAGCTGTAAGAATGGGTTTTGGTCAGTTTGAAGGTCACGTTCTGTGGGTTAAGTATAGCTACATAAAGAAATACCGCCGTAGGAATAAGAGCAGCTAAAAGGGCTCTAAACATTTATGCCTCCTGTTTTACAGGAACAAAGGTGGGAGCATCTCCCCAGAGTCTATCCAAATCATACATCTCTCGGGCCTCCTGCAAGAATATATGCACTACTACATCTCCAAAATCCAAAAGTATCCAACGCCCCTCCCTGTAACCTTCCACATGCCACAGAGATATACCCCTATCCTTCGCTTCTTTCTCTAAATCATCGGCCATAGCCTGAGCATGGACGAAAGCATGAGCTGATACCAAAACAAAGGCATCCACCACCGTAGAAAAGCCACGCAAATCTAAAGCTACTATCCTCTCTCCCTTCTTCTCCTCCAATACCTCCCTAATAATCTTAACCTTGTCCTCTAATACCATCCCCCCACTCATCTATAGAGCCCCATTCCATAAATGAATTCCTCTACTTTGGATGGGACTCTGTATTTGATGCTCCTACCCTCCCTTACCCTCCGCCTTATCCCAGTGGATGAGATACCTATATTCACCACAGGGGTCAAATATAAGCTGGATTCAAAACCCTCTCCTTGAGCAATAAAAATGTGGAGGTCCCCCACTTTTCCCTGGTAATAAAACTCCACCTGGGGGAAACGTATATGGAACTCCCTCAAATAATCCTCCAATTCCTCAAAGGTCACCTTTCCACCCACCCTCTCCATGATGACAAAATGGGCATAGTGAAAAAGCTCAGGGGGAGCCCTCCAGGTGTGAAGCTGAAGAAAGGCCTCACTACCCACAAGGAAATAAATAGCGGCCCGTACTGATCCCTTTAACTCCTTCAGGGTATCCACCGTATAGGATTTTGTCCCTCTACGTATCTCTATGTCGGAAAGACCAAAGCTGTGATTATTTTCTATAGCTATCCTCACCATGGTCAGGCGGTCTCTGGCTGGGGCTACGTCCACCGACTTATGGGGAGGTATATAGTCAGGGATAAAAAGCATCCGGTCCAAAGAAAACCTCTCCCTCACCTCCTCGGCCACCACCAAATGACCCAGATGGATGGGGTTAAAGGTACCTCCTAAAATGCCCAACCGCTCTACTTCCATAGCTTTTGGAGTACACTACCCCATAAGATTAGTCAAAGGGAATGTGGCCAATGGAAACTGGACTTTCTCATAAAGGAGGCCACAGGGTTTAGCCTAACGCCTATACTGGCCAGGATTTGACCCTGGGTATTTGGTGTTTCAAAACTCCACACATACCAGGGGACAAATGATGTCTGTGTCCAAAAAAAAACATAATTGGGAAAGTGTAAAACCACCCTTTACATCCCATCTTCCAGAACCCCTTCTCGCAATGGCAGGGAGAGTGATGAAAAATTTTGCGCCTTACTTTAACTTCCCATCCCTATTCCCGGATCTGGCCCTGACCCAGTATAACAAACTTGCAGCAGGTAAGATCCTCTAATCCCATGGGTCCCCTCACGTGAAGCTTCTGGGTAGAAATGCCCATCTCCGCTCCCAGTCCAAACTCATACCCGTCGGTGAACCGGGTGGAAGCATTCACATAAACAGCGGCAGAATCCACCTCCTGGAGAAACCTCATGGCCATGGAGTAGTCCTTTGTAACTATGGCATCGGAGTGTCCCGATCCGTAGGTATGAATATGATCCACGGCCTCCTCGAAGGAATCCACCACCCGAACTGCCAGGATCAGATCCAAAAACTCGGCATACCAATCCTCTTCAACAGCCTCCTTCATATCAGGGACCAACTTCCTGGACTCTGGGCATCCCCTGAGTTCCACCCCCGCCTCCTGAAAACGTCGGGCCATCTCTGGCAGAAAGGCCCGGGCAATATCCCGGTGAACCAAAAGGGTCTCCATGGCGTTACAAACTCCAGGCCTCTGGACCTTGGCGTTGAAACAGATCTCCCACGCCATATCCAGGTCCGCATTCCTGTCCACATAAGTATGACAAACGCCTTTATAGTGATAGACAACAGGAATCCGGGAGTTCTCCGCCACGAACCGAATGAGTCCCTCTCCACCCCGGGGTACCACCAGATCCACGTATCCCTCGGCCTTGAGCAGGTGATGAACGGCTTTCCTGTCAGTGGTTTCTATAAGCTGAATGGCCTCCTTGGGTACCCCTGCCTCCTGAGCCGCCTCCCTTAGAATATTCGCAATAATGGTGTTGGAATGAATGGCCTCAGAGCCGCCCCTCAAAACAATAGCGTTACCTGATTTGATGCAGAGACCCGCCGTATCAGCCGTCACATTGGGCCGGGATTCATATATGATGACCACCACCCCCAAGGGCACCCGGAGCTTCCCTATCTCTAAGCCATTGGGTCTCCTCCACATCTTCACCACCTCACCCACAGGATCAGGCAAGGCCGCCACTTCCCTCAATCCCTCCGCCATGGCTTCTATCCTCTTGTCGTCCAAGAGAAGACGATCCAGCATGGCTGGGGAAAGTCCTCTATCCTTTCCCCCCTCCAGGTCTTTGGCGTTCTCTACCTTTATCTCCTCCCTCATCTCCATCAGAAGCCTGGCCATGGCCAGAAGAGCCTGGTTCTTAACCCCTGTGGAAAGGCGAGCCAAAACTCTACTGGCCTCCTTGGCCCTCTTCACCTTTTCCAAGACCTCCCTCTCTACATCCACCTTTCACCTCCTCAAAGATTCTCGTAAAGGACCACCAGGTTATCCCGGTGGATCACCTCAGGAGAGTGATGATAACCTAAAACCTCCTCAATTTTGGAAGAATGCAAGCCCTTTATACGCTCTATCTCATGGGAAGAATAGTTAACCAAACCCCGGGCCACCTCCCTACCCTCCCGGCTAACACAACTTACAGGGTCCCCCATGCCAAAGGTCCCACTTACCTCCAAAACCCCTCGAGGAAGCAGGCTTCTGCCATCCTTAACCAGAGCCCCCACAGCCCCATCATCTATCACCAAAGAGCCAACAGGCTGAAGGGTGTAGCCGATCCATCTCTTCCTTCCCACCAAACGCTCTCTACGGGGAAGGAAAAAAGTGCCCACTTCTTCTCCACCCAGGATCCTCCACAACACCTTAGGTTCATCACCCCGGGCAATGACAGCGGGGATACCGGAGGCCACCACCTTCTTTACAGCCTCCACCTTGGAAACCATGCCCCCTGTTCCCATGGGAGAGACCCCTGCCATCTGACAACGCTCCAGCTCTCCATTAATAGAGTGCACCTCCAAAAGGAGATGGGCCCCGTCCTCAGCCGGATAGCAGGTGTAAAGCCCATCTACCGTGGACAGGATCACCAAAAGATCGGCCTCTCCCAACATGGCCACCAAGGCAGACAGGTTGTCGTTATCCCCAAACTTGATCTCTTCCACCATAACGGTGTCGTTTTCATTGATGATGGGTATCACCCCCATTTTTAAGATGCTGAAAAGGGCATTTCTGGCATTGAGATAACGCCTCCTGTGCTCTAAGTCATCCCGGGTGAGAAGAACCTGGGCTACCCTCTGACCCCACTTTTCAAAATAGCGCTCATAGGCCCATATGAGATGGGCCTGTCCCACCGCTGCACAGGCCTGCTTAACAGGTATACTAATTGGCTTTTCCCTGAAACCCAAAACCCCCATACCAGCGGCCACAGCCCCTGAAGAAACCAGAATCACCTCCTTTCCCTGACTCTGCAAATCAGCCAGGTCCATGGCCAGCTGGGAGACCACCTCTTCCCTCAATCCCCCATTGGGATAGGCTACAACCCCGCTTCCCACCTTTACCACCATACGACGGCACCGGGCCAGGCAGTCCCGCCTCATGCCTCATCTCCCAAAGACATGGGCACACCTTTCCCCTCTTCCCCCACCAGGTGCCAGACCTTCTCCAAAAGCCCCCCTAACCCCTCCCCCGTGGCGGCCGAAATGGCGTAGAAGGGTAAACCCATGGCCTCCAGCTTTTCGTCCCAGGCCTCTACCTCTCCCCTGTCCTTCACCAGATCCAACTTGGTGCCCACCACTAAACGGGGCTTCTCATCCAGGCCTGAACCGTAAGCGGCCAGCTCTCGAGAAACCACCTGAAAAGCATCCCAGGGATCCCCTTCATGACCAGAAAGATCCACCAAATGAAGGAGAACCCGGGTCCTCTCCACGTGGCGGAGGAACTCCAAACCCAACCCCGCCCCCTGATGGGCCCTCTCTATGATACCTGGGATATCGGCCATAACAAAGCTCCTGTAATTAGAGAGCTTCACCACCCCCAGATAAGGCGTCAAAGTGGTAAAAGGATAGTCAGCCACTTTGGGGTTGGCCGCCGAAACCCGGGACAAGAGGGTAGACTTGCCTGCATTGGGTAGCCCCACTAAGCCCACATCAGCTATGAGCTTCAACTCCAAAACAATCCATCTCTCCTCTCCAGGCTGGCCATCCTCGGCGTAACGGGGAGCCTGGTGCCAAGGCTTGACGAAATGGACGTTACCTTTACCCCCCTTACCCCCCCGGGCCACCACAAAAAGCTGTCCTGGAAGGGTAAGATCCGCCAAGACCTCCTCCCTTGCCTCGTCCTTTACCACAGTACCAGGGGGAACCCGGAGTATGAGAGGAAAAGCGTCTTTACCCCTCTGATTTTTCCCCCTTCCATGGCTTCCCCTTTTGGCCTTATTGATGGGTCTGTAGCGAAAATCTAAAAGGGTCCTCACATGGGGATCCACCTTCAGAATCACATCTCCTCCTCGGCCTCCATCACCTCCATCGGGACCCCCCCTGGGAACAAACTTTTCTCTCCGGAAGCTTACACACCCGTTACCACCGTCACCGGCCTTCACATACACCCTGACCCTATCTATAAACATAGCACCCCAAATAAAAAGGGCGGGGTTCCCCCCGCCCTCCCGTTATATCAAATGGCCCCCTAAACCTCTGGAAAGACAGCGATATATCTACGTCCCCTTCTCCTTATAAAACTCACATACCCATCTATCTTGGCAAAGAGGGTGTGATCCCTCCCCAAACCCACATTATCACCGGGCCAGAAGCGGGTACCCCTCTGGCGCACCAAGATGTTCCCCGCTTTTACCCACTGACCGGCAAACCTCTTCACACCAAGGCGTTTGGACTCACTGTCCCGTCCGTTCCTTGAACTCCCAACCCCTTTTTTATGGGCCATAGCCTATCCTCCTAAGCAACTATATCTCTGATCTTCAAGGCGGTAAAAAGCTGACGATGCCCCCTTTTCCGCCTGTAGTTCTTCCTCTTCTTAAACTTCATAACCAGGATCTTCCTTCCCCTCCCATGGGCTAGAACCTGGGCCTTTACCCGAACCCCTTCTATGTAAGGGCTACCCACCTTAACCTCGTCCTCTCGGGCCAAAAGAAGCACTTTATCCAACTCTACCTCCCCACCCTCCTCCACAGGAAGCTTCTCCACTTCGATAACCTCACCAGGGACAACCCGATACTGCTTTCCACCCGTCTCCACTATGGCAAACATATATCCCTTCCCTCCTGGAAAATTGGCCCCGAGGCTATAGCACAGCCTTTTTTCCATTGTCAACGCCAAGATAGTAAGTAAATTATTCATTCTTGCAGCGGTTTTCAAGACAAAGAGCCCGAGACCTCCGGAATGACCTTTCTAACCCCTCAGAGGCTTGACCCATCCACCCCTCCCCTATACAGTTTAAATAAGAGGCATAAGCCCTTGAAGGAGGTAAAAACCATGAAAAAACAAGGGGTAGATCCATCCGTAACCCTCTTCTATCCTGCACCAGTTGTACTGGTCACCTGTAGCAGAAAGGGAGAAGATCCCAATATCATCACCATAGCCTGGACGGGCGTGGTCTCCTCCGAGCCCCCCACTGTGGGAATAGCCATCAGACCTGGCCGGCACTCCCATGAGCTGGTGGACTCCTCCAAAGAGTTCGCCATTAACTTCCCTAAAATGGGAGACCTGAAAAAGGTGGATTTTTGCGGCGTGGCCTCAGGCAAAAAGGTAAACAAGTTCGAAAAGTGCGGATACACCTCCTTCAAGGGTAAAGAAATCCATACCCCCTTGATAAAGGAATGCCCCGTTAATCTGGAATGTGTGGTGACCGATGCCTTGGATTTAGGCTCCCACACCCTGTTTTTGGGAAAGGTGGTAGCAGCCCATGTAGACGAGGAGCTATGGAAAGATGAAACCCTCAACGTTATGGAGGCCCAACCCTTAGTCTACCTTCCCCCTACAGCCCAGTATGTATCCTTAGGCTCTGTCTTGGGCAGATATAGCCTCTCCCGAGGTAGGCTTTAATGAATGAAAAGGGTAGCCTCATAGAAACCTCCGTGGTTTTGGCCGCCTTGGAAAGAGACCCTTCAGGAGAAAACGCCTGTTCCTACCTCCAAGGGGCGATGGAGAAGGGTGGCCACATCTCCGAACTCCTTCTGGCCGAGATCCACAACCTCAACGAACCCCGAAGGGAGTGGACGGCACAGCTCCTCAAGGAACTGCCCCTCCCCATCCTCCGGATCAATCTCAAAGCCGTAAATCTGGCCCAGAGGTATGTTTACAACAAGATCTTCGAGGGTCCCCTGAGGGACCTGGGACTCCACGCTGCCCTGGCTTCAGTAAAGGCATGCGAAGAGCTGGTCACCTTAGACGAAAGGCTTATAACGGCAAGAGAAGGGGTGGAACGGATAAACCAGGTAGCCCATTACTCCACCCCCGCTTTTTCCCATTCCCAACCCCTTTCCATGGAATGGAAGGGAGACGAGGAGCTATACAAGATGAGGTCTCTTTCCTGGAGAGTAACAGGGAAAAAGAAGGGAGAAGAAGTGGTAAGGATCATTCAAGAGATGGCCGCCAACTTCTTGAAAGAAAAGGGCCTCACCCTGGAAAAGGTAGGCAAAGTTGAGCTATTCTGATTTGAAAAGGGCCCTCTCCGTTTTGGGTATACCTCCGGGAACCAGCTTAGAAGGAGTAAAAACCATATACAGGAAAAAGGCTAAGGGTACCTCTCCCCAGGATTTAGTAGACTTGAATTGGGCATACCGCCAAGTGGTAGATTTCTGTACCAAATACCCTTTCCGCTTCACCCAAAAGGAATTCTACAGGGCTTTTCCCGAAGAGGCCCTCAAAGAAGGATTATACAGGCATCCCCTCTGGGAGGACCGGTAAGACCCATGAAGATAGGTCTGGCCTTAGGAGGAGGGGCAGCCAGAGGACTGGCCCACATCGGCGTGATACGGGTCCTGGAAGAGGAGGGCATTCCCATCCATGCTATAGGGGGCACCAGCATGGGAGCTATTATAGGTTCCAAATACGCCTTAACCCCCAATGCAAAGGTCTTGGAGGAGGATCTTCAAAGGTTCCTGGAAAGCGATGCCTTCGGGGAAGCCCAGCTGGACTTTGTTAGGGAAGGAGAAGAGGAAAAGAGGGGCTTCTTCTTTCAGCTAAGCCGCTATATATCCAAAAGGGTGTACTACACCCTGGCTGCCAATCAGGAATCCCTCATAAAGATGGAGAGCTTCAAAAGAATCATAGACTTCCTTATCCCCGATGTACCCATGGCCTTCACCCGGATCCCCTTTGCCGCCACGGCGGTGGACCTCAACAGGGGGAAGGAAGTTGTGCTCCACGGTGGACCTTTAAGGGAAGCCATCGCCGCCAGTTGTGCATTACCAGGGATAGTTCCCCCCATGAAGATAGGAGACTATGAACTGGTGGATGGAGGATGGTTAAACTTAGTGCCTGCCTCTGTAGCCCGCTTCTTAGGGGCCCATATGATCATCGGAGTATGGGTGGGAAGCGAGCTGGAGGAGACATGCTGTTTAGGGAACTCCATCGATATCATAGCCAGAGCCGACGAGATCAGCCGCCACTACTTAGGGATTTTCCGCCTCAGAGAGTGTGACGTGGTGATTGCCCCATCGGTGGGCCACATGCATTGGGCCGATTTTGAAAGGGCCCAGGAAACCATAAAAGCCGGGGAAGAAGCTGCCGAAAAGGCCATCTCCACCATAAAAGGGGCCATAACGAAAACCCGCTTAAAAAGATGGTTCTTCCTCCCCAGAGGCACTCGTAGCCCTGAGATACCCTTCGAAGTCTACCCCCAAGGATGAAAGCCAAAGCACAACTCTATAAACCCCACCTTCATAGATCTATAGGGGGCTGTTACAGGGTTTCCAGGAGGGTATGAATGCTCTTCCAAAGGCCTTCTCTGATGCGATCCTTTTCCTCATCTGAGAGGCCGGCTTTGGGAAAAAGGGGATCCCCTATCTTCACCCTGATCTCAGCGGGCCTCACGCTATATCTGCCCTTAGGCATGGCATCCCTTGTGCCCTTTATGGCCATAGGAAACAAGGGGAGCTCCGTCTCTATAAGGATATTGAGCCCCTTCTTCCTGAAAGGCTGAAAATGCCCATCAGGGGACCTGGTACCCTCAGGAAATATGGCTATGGGCCTGCCCATCCCCTTGGCCAAGTTGGCCTTGATAGTTGCTATAGCGGCATCCGGGTTCTGCCTATCTATCCTCAAGACCTGTGCCAAACTGAGGAGCTGGCCGAAAACAGGGATCCTAAAGAGCTCCTTCTTGGCCAAGAAATGGGGAGCGGTTTTCAGTATACAAATAAGGGTAAAGATGTCGAAGTAACTCTGGTGATTAGAAACAACCACAAAATGCCTATGATCCTTAAGCTTCTCCCCACCCTCCACATTCAAGGTGCATCCCGCCACCTTTATGAGCACCCAGGACCAAAAGTAAGCTCCCCAGCCTATGGGTCTCCTCTTGGGATCAGGAATAGATAGAATAGCCAAAGGAACACCCACCACCAACACTATCCACCCAGCTACTACCCACCACACCACTGTCCTTATGAGATCCACGGTCCCTTCACCTTTCTCCCCATAACAAGATAGGCCACTCCGGCCACCAGCATAGCCAAGATAGAAAACCACTGGGGCAGGGAAAGGGGCCCTATAAAGGTCCGGGGATCCCCCCGAAAGAACTCCACGGTAAACCGGCATAGGCCATAGAGAAAGAGATAGGCCACAAAAACCTCACCACAGAAACGCCTTTTAGGATAAAATCTATAGAGGAAAAGGAAGATCAAAAGATTGGCCAAGGCATGATAGAGTTGGGTAGGGTGAAGGGGCACACCCAACCTGGCCAATGATCGGGGATCGGTAAAGGTAACAGCCCAGGGAAGGTGGCAGGGCTTTCCATAGCAACAGCCCGCGGAGAAGCAGCCCAATCTACCCACGGCTTGGCCAGCTGCTATGCTGGGGGCAACAAGATCAGCCAGATCCCACAAAGGAAGCCTGTTTCTCCTCACATAGAAAAAGCCAAAGAAAAAAGCTCCAATAAATCCCCCGTAAAAAGCCAATCCCCCCCGCCAGAGATAAAGGGCCTCCCAGGGTTTTCCTCTGTAGAAACTCCAGTGTTCCGCCACAAAATAAAACCTAGCCCCCACCAAAGCTCCCAAGAGGATATAGAAGGCCAGATCTGTTATAATTTCAGGGTCTATCCCCTCCTGACGAGCCCTCCTCACAGCCAAACCCACACCCAAAAGAAACCCCGCAGCCACAAAAAACCCATAAGAAGGGATGGAAATGGTGCCAATCTTAACAAGAATGGGGTGCATTCCTACCCCTCCCCTTCACCCTCCAAATAGCCTCCAAGACTTCTCACCTCATCCATATAGCGGAGGGCCAAGGTGTTACGGGGCTCCACCTCTAATATAGCCCTGAGATTCTCCATGGCCTCGGCTATTCTTTGAGACTGCATATATATAAGAGATACATCAAAACGGGCCTGGATATACTTTGGATTAAGACGAATACTGGCCTCCAAAAAATCTATGGCCAGATCCTTCTCTCCCTTCATATGATGAGCCCAGCCCATCTCCCTTAAGGTTTCGGGACGGTAAGGATCCAGGGCAACAGCCTCCTCCCACAGAATCAAGGCCTCATCCCACTCTTCCCGACGGGCCTGGACCATCCCCAACAGGTGATAAGCATCGGCATTAGAAGGATCCAGCTCCAAAACCTGCCAGAGGGCCTCTTCTGCCTCCTCCAACTCTCCCTCCTCCAAATGGCAGCTACCCAAGGCCAACAAAGCCTCCACCATATCAGGAGCCATCTCCAAAGCCATAGTGAAATGGCTAACGGCCTTCACCCTGTCTCCCAGTTGTCGAAAACAGAGTCCCATATTGTATTCCAACTCTGGTGAAGCTTTCTGGGACCTCTTAGACAAGGCATAGTGACGCAAGGCCTTTCTGTAATCCCCTTCCATATAGTGGATATTCCCTAAGAGAAGGTTGCAGTCTGGGTCCTTGGGATGGTGTTTCAGTGCCTCCTCCAATATCTCCCGGGCAAAGGAATAGTGGCCCCCATCCCAAGATATAAAGGCCAACTCCCTGTAACCAGGCAGAAAGTCGGGATGGGCCTTCACCAAATCCAATAAGATCTGGAAAGCCTCTATCCAATTATCTCGATGGAGGGCCGCTAAGGCCTTCTGGTATAGATATTCACCTTTCAAATCTTCTCCCAAAATAGCCCCACAGGGCCAGGGCTAATCCCAGAGTGATGGCCGTATCAGCCACATTGAAAGCAGGCCAGTGATACCCCTTCCAGTGGAAGTCGATGAAATCGATTACCCTCCCGTAAAAGAGGCGGTCTATCAGGTTGCCTATACCTCCCCCCAGAACGGCACCCAAGCTCCATCTCACCAGTCTTTCCTTTGGAGGTACCTTCCTCAACAGAGATATAACCACCACAATAGCCACCAAAGAGGCTATTATGAAGAAAAAAGAGGACCGGTATCCCCCCTGGGAACCCATACCAAAGACCCCCCCAGCATTTCTCACATGTACAAGATTGAGAAAAGATGTGAGCATTACCAAGGCTCCCTGGGGAAGGGAATGGACAACCATGATCTTGGTCCATCGATCCAGGATTAGAATCCCCAAAGCCACCGCTAAAGGTCCCCTCCAAGGGTTCCTCATCCCTTCAGTACCTCCACGCACCTTTCGCAAATGAAGGGATGCTGGGGATCCTTCCCCACGGTAGGAGAGTAGACCCAGCAACGCTGGCATTTTTCACCCGGGGCCAGGTCCACCGAGATGGAGAGGAAGGGCAAATCCTCTCCTGCCATCCTCCCCTGTCCCTCATGAGTGAGCTCCACCTGGGATACGATGAAGAACTCCCTGAGCACCCAAGGATCAAAGGTCTTCAAGAACCCCAGCTTACCAGAGGGAAAGTGGAGGATCACCTTGGCGTCAAAGGGGTGACCTATATCTCCCGCCTTCCTGGCTGATTCCAGGGCCCTGGTCACCTCTCTCCTCACCTCCAAGAGGCCTTCCCAAGCCTCAAACCTCCCCTCTTCCATAATGCCCTCCTGGGGTAGAGGAAAGGAAGTCAGGTGAATGGAAGGGGCCTCATCCTCCACCTTGGGCAGATGACTCCACGCCTCCTCTGCGGTAAAGGCCAGAATAGGGGCCAAAAGGCGGAGAAGGGCATGGGCCAATTGATATATAGCCGTCTGGGCAGAACGTCTCTCCCGGGAGTTCTGTCCATAAATATAAAGCCTCTCCTTCACCACATCCAGATAAACGGAAGATAGATCCACAGTACAAAAGGCATGGAGGGCATGATGGACCTTGTGGAACTGGAAAGAGTCATAGGCCTTTCTGACGCGCTGAATAACCCCTTGAAAGCGCTGGAGGATCCAAAGATCCATCTCTATCATATCCTCGTATCCCAAAGCATCCCTGGGAGGATGGAAATCATAGAGATTTCCCAAAAGGAAACGGATGGTGTTCCTTATCTTCCTGTAGGCATCCACCAACCCTTTGAGGATGGTGTTGGATATGCGGATATCCTCGGTGTAGTCCTCGGCAGCCACCCACAGGCGAAGGATATCAGCCCCATACTTATCGATCACATCCTGGGGAGCAATGACATTCCCTAAGGACTTGGACATCTTCTTCCCCTCCCCATCCACCACAAAGCCGTGGGTGAGGACCGTCTGGAAAGGGGCCCTGTCCCTGGTGGCCACCGCCTCGATGAGAGAACTCTGAAACCAGCCCCTATGCTGATCCGAACCCTCCAAATACATGTGGGAAGGCCAATCCAGTTCCTCCCTTTCCTCCAAAACGGCGGCATGACTGCTCCCCGAGTCAAACCACACATCCAGAATATCCTCTACCTTCTGGAACTCTTGAGAACCACACTCAGGACAGACAAATCCGGGAGGAACAAACCTGCTTACAGGATACCGGAACCACACATCAGCCCCCTCAGCCTCCACCTCTCTCACTACCCTATCAAAGAGTTCCCTGGTAACCACTACGCGACCACACCCCCTGCAGACAAGGGCTGTAATAGGCACCCCCCAGGCCCTCTGACGGGAGATGCACCAATCAGGACGCTGTTCCACCATGTCCCTGATCCGGTTTTTCCCCCAGGTAGGCACCCAGGTAACCCTCTCTATCTCCTTCAAGCATCTGCTTCTTAACCCATTGTTATCCATAGAGATGAACCACTGGGGTGTAGCCCGAAAGATAACAGGCTCCTTGCACCGCCAGCAATGAGGATAAGAATGGGTAATGGGTTCTTCCAAAAGAAGGAGACCCTTCTTTTTAAGTAGATCGATAACCAGGGGATTAGCCTCCCACACCTGGACCCCCTGAAAGTAAGCCACCGTATTGTCGAAGGTACCATCGTCCCTCACGGGGTTATACACATCCAAACCATAAGCCAAGCCCGACTCATAGTCCTCTTGCCCATGGCCAGGAGCCGTATGGACACACCCTGTGCCCTGAACCAGGGTAACGTAATCGGCTAAGATGATCACCGAATCCCGATCCTCAAAGGGATGAGAACATCTTAGACCTGCCAAGTCCCTCCCCTTTACCTCTCCCAGGACCCGGTATGCCTGTATGCCCAGCTTAGCCATCACCTCTTCCAAAAGGCCCCGGGCCAGTATCCATACCTCTTCTCCCACTTCCACAGCCACATAATCATAGTCCGGATGAAGAGCAATGGCCAGATTGGCGGGTAGGGTCCAGGGAGTGGTGGTCCAGATAAGGACATAGACCTTCCCCTTCTGAATCTGGGGGAACGCCCCTCTGAAATCGCTAACAGCGGGGAACTTCACATAGATGGAAGGGGAAGAATGATCATGATACTCCACCTCAGCCTCGGCCAAGGCCGTTAGACAACTGATGCACCAGTAAACGGGTTTTTTGCCCTGGTAGATCTGTCCCTTTTGGAAAAACCTGCCCAGCTCCTTAACAATAACGGCCTCATAGTGGTAGTCCATAGTGATATAAGGATTTTCCCAATCCCCAAAGACCCCCAAACGTTTAAACTCTTCCCTCTGGATATCCAGGTATTTCTCTGCGTACAGCCGGCAGACCTTCCTGATCTGATCCTTGGACATCTCCCTCTTCTTCTCCCCCAGCTCCTTCTCCACCTGGTGTTCTATAGGCAACCCATGACAGTCCCATCCAGGTACATAGGGCACATCATACCCTTCCATAAACTTGGCTTTATTTATGAAATCCTTAAGGATCTTGTTCAGGGCATGGCCAATATGAATATGGCCATTGGCATAGGGAGGGCCATCGTGAAGGATGTACTTGGGTGCTCCCCTCCGGGCTTCCCGGATACGCCTGTAAATACCCATATACTCCCATTTTTCTATCAATTCGGGCTCCCTCTCACTCAGCCGGGCCTTCATGGGGAAGTCCGTCTTGGGGAGATTAAGGGTCTCTCTGTAGTCCATCTTCTTTCCCTCCTTCATCAGGGGCTGCCCCTGAAACCCCAAATTCAAAGATTCAACCAAAAGCCCTATCCCAAGAAAGGGACCCGCCCTTTTCCCAGAACAAAAGACAGGGAGAAGGTAGCACCCGCCTCAAAAACCTGTCAATAAGAGGCCGTGGAGAAGGAGGCATCTGGACAACTTCCCTAAGGCCTCTTCCCCCTATCACAGACCAAAGGTCAGCTACAGCATGGGCCCAGATCGCCAAGGGAAAAACCCTTCAGAAACTGCGGAATTGGAAGGGTCAAAAATGGGAAAACCAAAGTCTCCCTTTCCTTTGGGATAAAAATAAAACAGCTTTGGGGATTGAAGGAGAAAAATACATGATATAAATTAAGTATACAAAGCCTTTCATTTTCAACCGGGTTCACAGCTCACCAGAAGGGCAAAGAGAAGTCTAAAACACACCCAATCTCAGGAAGGCTATTATGGATAAGGGAAAAACCTGGACAAAGGAAATAGAGGAACCTCATTCCCTCTTCAGGGGACTGGTAGAACAGTCTTTGGTGGGGGTTTACCTCTTCTCTGAAGAGAGGTTCCTCTATACCAACGAGGCCTTAGCAAAGATGACAGAGCATACAGTAGAAGAAATCACCACCCTCAAGCCCCTGGATCTTATTCACCCCCAAGACCATGCCTTGGTGACAGAGATGATCCGCAAACGCATGGCTCAAGAGATTGAAGGAGCGAGATGCACCCTCAAGGGCCTCCGCAAAGATGGGGACATGATCCATTGCGAGGTCTTCGGCAAGAGGATCACCTATAAAGGTCAACCTGCTATCCTGGGAACGGTGATAGAGATAACTGAAAGGGTAACAAGGGAAGAGCAGCTTAAAAAAAGGATAAGAGAAGTAGAACAATTGAAAAGGGTTACCAAACAACTCATCGGTCTCAGGACCCAAAAGATGTGGATGGACAAGGCCCTTTCCCTCATAAAGGAAGTGGCCAATGCTCAGGTGGTAGTTCTCTATAAGATGGATAGTGGGAGCCTCTCCCTGGCTGGAGTTTACCCAAAAGGCTCTGTAGGTTGCCTCAAGAACCTCCTGCCTGGAGAGTGCATATGTGGATACGCAGCCAAAAAGGAGAGACCCCGTTTTTCTCAAAATATTTTCAAAGACCTTCAATGCATCCTGGACCCCTGTAGGAAAGGAGGCATCATCTCCTTCGCCGCCCTTCCCCTGAAGGCCCACGACAAACCCTTGGGTCTCTTGGGAATAGGATGGAGACAAAAACGCTCCTTTGACAAAGAAGACCAAAGGTTCTTTGAAACCCTGGCGGGAGAGGTAGCCCTGGGCTGGGGAAATGCCTTACTCTACCAAGAGATCAACCACTATGCCCAGGAGTTGGAGGAGAAAGTCTCCCAGCGCACCCGGGATCTTCAAGAAAAGGTGAAAGCAGAAAAACGTCTGAACGCCGCCCTTATCAACCTCTTGATGGGTAGAGGACGAGGGGTTGGGTATAGCTCCCCAATTCCAGAGCAGGATCTTTGGTCTCTTTGAGCGCCTCCACGGGGTAGAGTCCTATCCGGGAACAGGTTTGGGGCTGGCTATTGTTAAAAAAGCCGTGGAACGTATGGGTGGTAAG
>WFSI01000150.1 GCA_015486105.1 Aquificota bacterium
GAAGTAGCACATTTCTGAAGGGTATGTCAAGATATAACCCAAAGTACATGACACTATAATTTGGGATTTCTCACCCTGTGGATAAGTGTAGATACCCATGGATAGAGGGAAATGGGTTATGAAAAGAGGGAAATTTTTTCAAAGATGAGTCAAAATAGACCCACAGGATGACCAAAAGGGTGGTAAAGGGCATGGCAGCCAGAAGACCCGACAGGAGGACGTGTCTCTTGGCCAACTCGCTCAGGGCCACAATAATAGTAGCGGAAAGGAGGCCCTTTATAAGAATGGGCATCTATTTTCTCAGCCAGTTGCCAGGTTTTTCCTCCACCCAGGTGCCAGGAGGAGCCGTTTTCTGCCACTCCTGGGCAAAGATCTTCCTCAATCTGAGCAATTGGGACTTGTCGATGTTAAGGGCCTGGGCCACAGATTTATAAAGGGCCTCTCTGTCTCTGTTCTCCGCAGACATAAGTCTGTTGACTAAGGCCCTATCCCGTAGACTGAGACCCCTTGTGTTCTTTAATACCAGATAACCCTGCAAGGATTCTCCTAAGGCCCCTGAGGATAGATAGGGTTTCAGTCTGGGATACCGGGCTTTGATAGATTCTTTTAAGGCCCTGATAGTGGCGTTGGAGACTTCCAACTCAGCCTGCCCCGCATAGGCCACTCCTACCCACTTAAAGGACTGAGGTTCCTTTTTTTTCTCTACCTTCACTCCTCTCACATCTTCTACAATCTCTTTGGCCGTCTTTTGGGCCTGTGCGGCAGGGAAGTAAATATTCACTGTGACACATGAGATTACAGTAATGGACAAAAACACCAACAAAAACTTAGCCTTTGTCATTCTTTTTCCTCCCGATGCGTTTTAATCGCTCCATCATGTCCTTAAAACTTATCCCGTTGTTGGGGTTTCTGTTTATCACGTTTACCCCTGTCAATCCACCCCTTTCCACAATGTACTCCATATCGTCCTTCCTCCTGAGGCCATGGAGGCTAAATATATCGTTCCTTAAAGAACAAGAGAGGCCTAAGTACTTATAACTAAACTCTTTGAAGAAAGGAAGGAATAAGGAGACCGGTCCCCCGCCTCCCAGAATAGAGATAGAGTTTATGGCCTTTAAGCTAATCCTCTTTCTAATTCCTTTCACCTCCTGGGTTTCTATCTCAAGCTGGAAGGCCTCAGGTTGGCCATGACTCATCACCAGATTCTTTATAAAACCCTTTATATATCCCGTCATCCTACCGAAGGGGGTGATTCCTGTGAGCTCCTCAAGATCCAAGTGGGAGAAAGTTACATCGCACCCTATCCTCATGAGAGAAGTAAAGGGATAGGAAATCCATATATTCTTTACCTTCACCTCACCTTTAGCCAGAATTGCCTTTACCTCCCCATTGAAGCGAATTTCCTTGGGGCCGGCCTCTAATCTACTAAAGCTACCCTCCATCACCACAGGAAGGGGGATCCAAGGAGGCTGTATACCCTGAATCATTAACCCATCAACCTTCATTTGGGATTGATGGGAATCTCTGTAAAGGAGGATGAAAGAGCCAGAGGATACCCTTCCTTTCCATAGTGGGAAGTTTATGCCTCTTATCCCCCTTACCCCATAAGGAAAACCCTCTAGGGGAGTGGCCCAATTTTTTATCTTAATGGGTCCAAGGGCAAAGGACGAGATCCTTAAGCTTCCCTCTCCCTTTCCCTGGGGTCTATAAATAAGAGGGAAAGAAAGGGCCCCTTGAAGGGAAAACCCTTTGCCTTCCACCTTTCCTGTCCATGTAATAGGCCCTGAGACCCTCCATTTCCCCCTGTCCTTTAAAAAGAGCCTCGCCCCCACTCTGCCCTTGAGACGGATCTCCCCAAGGAGGGGCTCTTCTTCCTCTAAAGGTTCTGCTACCAATTGGGAGTAAAGGGTTCCTGCATCTCCATAGAGGCTGAGGGTTCCCTTAACCCTTTGAGGGGGACAAAAGAGCCCTTCGAATGTAGCTTGAGCCAAGCCTTTGTACTGGGCCCGGAGGATACACACCCTGTCCCTTCTCCTACCAAGGATAAGGGTAAAGGACCAGGGCATCTGGGAAAAGTCGAAGTACCAGGGTAATGCCAAGATCTCTCCCTTTGAAAGGCGGAGGGAGACTCGCCAAGGCCCCTGAGCAAGCCCCTGGGGAGCAGTAAAGTCCCCTTGTACCATCAATCCCTCACCCCCGTTTCCCTTAGGGGCAGAAAAGGATATATTCCTTCCATAGCACCAAATAGAGGTTATCCATCTACCCTTTTGAAAAGAGGCATCCCCTTGAATCTTTATGGGTCCTTTAAGGTTTGCTTTATTACCCAGGGATGGATAAAAGGATGCTATGAAAGGCTGGAGGTCCTCAAGGGTAACCCCTTTTGTCTCTGCCTTCACCTTTGCCCCCTTCAAGGCCAAGGCAGGCAAAGAAAACTTTAATTCCACATCTCTTTTTCCCTTGTTGAGACAAAGATCCATGCTAATTCCGTTCTTGCCCCATCTATTCCAGGAAAGGTCCCCTGTACCCCTCCACCCTTTCTCTTCCACCTTAGAAAAAACCACCCGTTTTAGATGAAGGTCCTTCAAATGGAAGATTCCCTCCCCTTCCTTTCCCTCGAGGTTTCCTTCCAATGATGCCTCCAGATCCTTCAGACCTCCCATATTTTTAAGACGGAACCCTTTTCCCAAGACTGCTAAGGTGTATTGAAGGGTCTCCATTTTGGTCATCTTTCCCGAGAAGTAGAGGCTTCCTTCCACACCCTTGGGCACTTGGGGAAAGAAGCCTCGGAGGACTTTTAAAGAAGGTATGTGTCCGTCTCCCACTATAACAGTGTCTCCCCGTGCAAGATGAAGATCTCCCTTAAAACTAAACAGGGAGGGAAGGGTAAGATAAAACCCTGAAGCCTCCAGTTTCATGGAAGGAGAAATGGCAAGGTGGGGCATCCTTAGAGTGCCTTTCACCTTTTTATGTCCCCAGGAGAATTGTCCAATGATGAGGCCTCTCCCTCGAGGCTCTCCCCTGCTCAAATCTTTCCTCTCTCCTGAAAAGGAGAAATGGCCCTGAAAAGCCTTTCTTCCCCTTCTGGCTCCGGCTGCCAATCCCCCTGTGAGGGAGAATTCCTCGCTGTCCAAAAGGACCCTTCCCCCTATGATTTTTCCCCATCCCCAGGAAGATTTTAGTGTGAGATTGAGATTTTTGATATCCAGTCTCCTCAAGGTAGATGGAAGCAAGGGGAGATTGGCTCCTTTCGCAGCCACCAATTTTACTTTGATCTCACATTTATCCAGATAAGCCTCCTTAGGAAACAAGGAGAAGGTAGACAGATAGACCTTTACCCCTTCCATATGGACATGGCCCCTTTTCCACCCCATTTCAAGGCTCTGCACATCAAGGGTGAAGGGGCTCAAATTCAAGTGGAGGCAATTGGTTTTAAGATTGATTCCCCTACTGGAGGCCATTATGGGAAGAATGCGGGAAATGATAGGATCCCTGAAAAGGATGATCCCTGCCAGGATACCCAAAAGAAGGGCTGTCAATATTAAGATCCGCTTCATGGCTTCCTCAGGTATTTCAACTTCAATACTTCAAGGGCTTAGGCATTGATTTTTGATTTCTTCCTCCCCAACAAGTCCTGGTAAAATTTCAGGTTCCCCTCCACCAAGCTATTTTCGCTGAAGGCTTTTAGCATCCACTGGCGGCCGGTGTGACCAATGCGGCTGCGAAGCTCTTCATTTTTTAAAATTTCTACAGTGTAGCGGACAAGACCCTCTACATCTTCAGGTTCCACCAGGAAACCCGTTTCTCCGTGTCGCACAGAGGCCCCAATACCCCCCACATTGAATGCTACCACGGGTACTTCCATGGCCAAAGCCTCCAGAGCCGCTGTGCCCAAGGACTCTCCTGCTACAGGGGTGAAAAGGAAAACCCGGGAGAGTTTAAGGACACGGGACACGTCCCGCCTCAGACCCAGGAATTTCACCCGATTCGCTATACCCAGTTCCTCGGCGTAGCTTACCAAAAATCTCCGGAGGGGTCCCTCTCCCAAAGCCAGGAAGTAGGCATCAGGAACCTCCATCAGGATGTCTTTGGCGGCATCTAAAAAGTAGACATGCCCCTTCTCCCGGGCTAAACGAGCCACTTTCACCACCACAGGGGCCTGAGAAGGGATGCCTAAGTCATTCCTCAACCCTGAAGCCTCCACTTTGGCGGGATTAAACCTCTCCTCAGCATCCACCACACTGTGAAGGGTGACCACCTCCCCTACCCTGTCTCCCAAAACCCCTGTCTGACGAAAAACCTCTGTTACGGCGTCAGAGACCACGACCACTCCTTCTATGAGTTTCCGATACAAGAACCGATTGAGAGGGTGGTTCTTCACAGGAAAGATATTGTGTCGGGTTCTCACTACCAGGGGTCGAGGCCTCACAAGCCATGCAGCCACTGCGGCGGTCCAGGTGTCCTGGGAACCGTGGGTATGAACCACATTTATCTTGTGCTCCCTGATGAGTCGGCGAAATTTGAACACTTCCCCTATATAGGTAAAGGGACGAAACTTCTTGGGTAGAGTCAGATCGTCAAAGACAGGTATACCTTCCTCCTGAGCCCTTTTGATAAGGGTGGCCCCCTTAGGTGCGGCTATGACAACGTGATGGCCCCTCTCCCGTAGTCCCCTGGCTACGATAAGAATCCTGTTGGGTTGGCCTCCCCAACCCCCTTTATGCATATTGGTATGAAGGACCCTAACCCTCTTCATCCTAAGTGAACCACCTCACTCCTCCCCCACTAAGACAGACCATTACGTTCTTCACCTTTGTGTATAGATCTATGACATAGCGACTCATCTCTCTACCCACGCCGCTTTGCTTGGAACCACCAAAGGGTGTGGTTACTGGTAAAGGGCCTGGTTTCCATTAAACCCCTTCTCCCAAACTTTCGAGGAAAATCCTTCTCATCATTTATTGACCTACATTGACATGGGCCATATTTCTTTGCAAGTCTCAGTCTAAGTCTGCAAAGGGGAGGAAGTATAAACCATGAAAGAGCAAATTCTAAAGATACTCAGAGAGAACCTGGGCCTCAAAAAGGGGGAAAAACTTTTAGTGTTTACTGATTATATCTCCAGTAAAGAATCCAATTTAGCTCCCCACCATTTCCCTCGAAGGGAAAGAACCCGCATCTTGACCCAGCAAATGGCCGAAGAGGCACGAACCATCACCAATTCAGTAATTTACCATGAGTATAAAGCCTTAGGGCACCATGGGATGGAACCTCCCATCTCCCTATGGAAGTTGGCCTTTGGAAAAGAGGCAGTGGACACCATGGAAGAAAGGGGGATATTGGAAGACCTCTTAAGAAAAGAGGACCATAACACCTTCTCCAAGGCTTTAGAAATTGTGAAAGAAAAGGGGAAAGACCTCCCCCAGGTAGTGATAGCCCTGGCCAACTACTCAACTACCCATACATCCTTCAGACGCCTCCTCACCGAGATGGGTGCCCGCTATGCCAGTATGCCACTCTTCGACGTAGGTATGCTTACTACATCCATAGATGTAGATTTAAAGGAGCAGGAAACTGTTACCCTTGCCTTGACCCAAATCCTCACTAAAGGGGAAAAAGTCGAAATTGCCTCTCCCAACGGCACAAGGGTCACCCTTTCCATAAAGAGTAGGGAAGCCACGGGAGATACGGGGATTATGACTTCCCCTGGCTCTTTCGGTAACCTCCCCGCTGGAGAGGCCTTTATCGCCCCTGTAGAGGGCACAGCCCAAGGCATCTTTGTGGCAGAGTGGGGCGCTACAAGGAAACTGGACCCACCCACTATCTTTCACATCCAGGACGGGAAGGTGACAAGGGTAGAAGGAGACATAAAGATGATGGAGTACATAGAAGAGGTGTTCCAACGCCACCCAATGGCCAGAAATGTAGCAGAGTTAGGTATCGGAACCAACAAAAGGGCCACAAGGCCCGATAACATCTTAGAAGCGGAAAAGATAGCAGGAACTATTCACATGGCTCTGGGTGATAACTCTACCTTTGGAGGAAATGTGAAGGTTCCTTTTCACCAGGATTTTGTTCTCTTCGACCCAACCCTCCGGATCCTCTTGGAAGATGAATGGAGAGAGATCCTTCGAGAAGGAGATTTCGTGAACATATGAGGGAAGAAACCCCTTATCGAACCTATTACTCCACCCTCACCCGCCGTGTTCTTACCTTAATCATCCTGGCCACAGCCACCATCATCTTAGGGGTAGTAGGGTATATGTACTTAGAGGGGTGGTCTCTGGGGGATGCCATTTATATGACGGTGATCACCTTAGCCACAGTGGGATTTGAAGAGGTTCATCCTCTCTCACCCCAGGGCAGGGTTTTTACCGTATTCCTCATCACATCAGGAGTAGGCACCTTCACTTACGGTGCCTTCAGCTTCTCCAAGCTCTTAATAGAAGGGGAATTTAGAAGAGTTTTTGAGAAAAGGAGGTGGGAAAGGGAGATGAGAAAACTGAAAGATCACGTAATTCTGTGCGGATTCGGACGTTTAGGGGAAAAAGTAAGCGAGGAGCTTCATCGGGAAAACATCCCTTTTGTCGTCATTGAGAGCAACCCTGAACGGACAGAGACCCTAAAAGAGAAAAGCTACCTCCACATTCAAGCTGATTCCTCAGAAGAAGAAGTCTTAGAAAAGGCAGGCATCAGGGAAGCTCGCATTCTTATAGCCGTATTGGGTTCCGATGCGAACAACCTTTTTGTAACCCTAACAGCCAGGGAGCTAAACCCCAAAATCCATATCGTAGCCCGGGTGGAAGATCCCCAGGCCATGAGGAAGCTGTACAAGGCGGGAGCCAACAGGGTCATATCCCCCTATGATGTGGGAGCCAGTATGTTGGTCCATGCTGCGTTAAAACCCACTGTAACGGACTTTATAGAACTCACCACCAGACTGGGACCTGTAACCCTTCTCTTGGATGAGGTGGTGGTGGAAGAGGGTTCTCACTTAGACGGCACCTCTTTGAGGGACTCCAAGATCAGGGAAGAGACGGGGGCTATCGTGGTGGCCGTCAGGAAGGGAAAGGACGCCGCCATCATTAGACCTGAGCCCCAAATCAAATTGGAAAGGGGTGACCTCTTGGTGGTTTTGGGAAGCACAGCAGATATGGAAAAACTGGAAGAGCTGTCTAAAACCCCCTATTCCCTATGATGGCAGGGTAGGTCTCTCCTCCGAGGGCGGGAAAGCCTGGGGGGGAGAAACCTTTATCTCGTCCTTCCTCTTCCAACCTACCAAGGCCAGACTCAATACCTGATCCATGTGCTCCACCAGAACTACCTCCAGATCCTTGCGTATCTCCTCGGGAACCTCTTTCATCTCTCTGCTATTTTCTTCGGGGATGAGCACTCTCTTGATCTTGCCCCTCTTGGCTGCCAAAAGCTTCTCTTTTAAGCCTCCAATGGGCAAAACCTTTCCCCTCAAGGTTACCTCTCCTGTCATGGCCACATCGGCGTGAACAGGGATATGAGCAACGGCCGAAGCCAGGGCTGTTGCAATGGTGATACCCGCCGAAGGACCGTCCTTAGGAATGGCACCCTCAGGAAGGTGGATATGGATGTCCACCTTTTGGAAGAAGTCTGAGGATATACCCAGGGCCTTAGAGCGAGAGCGTACAAAGGTGAGAGCCGCCTTGGCCGATTCTTGCATCACTTCCCCCAGCTTCCCTGTGAGAACGAGGTCACCCTTGCCCTCTACCACGGCAGCTTCTGTAGTGAGAAGTTCTCCTCCATTTTCCGTCCAGGCTAGCCCCTGAACCACCCCAACCTCGGGAGTAACCTCGGCCTTTCCATGACGGTATTTGGGCACCCCCAGAAACTCCTCCAGATCCTCAATCCCTATACGGATGGGAAGCTCCTTATGGTCTTCCACCAACTTTCTGGCCACCTTACGGCAGATCTTGGCCAGTTCCCTTTCAAGATTACGTACCCCTGCCTCCCTGGTGTATTCCCTTATGATGCTGATGATAGCTGGATCCTCCACTACCACCTTAGCTTCGGGGATACCATGGCCTTTTACCTGGCGGGGCAAGAGAAAGTAGCGGGCTATCATCTTCTTCTCGTGCTCCGTGTAACCAGGGAGACGGATGATCTCCATCCTGTCCTGAAGAGGCCTGGGAATAGAATAAAGGACGTTGGCCGTGGTAATGAAGAAGACCTCGGAAAGATCGAACTCTACTCCTAAATAGTGATCGCTAAAGGAGGAGTTCTGCTCAGGGTCCAGAACCTCCAAAAGGGCCGAGGCAGGGTCTCCACGGAAATCAGAGCTGAGCTTATCTACCTCGTCCAAAAGCATAACGGGATTCTTGGTCCCTGCCTTCTTCATCATCTGGATGATACGTCCAGGAAGCGCCCCTACATAGGTGCGCCGGTGCCCCCGGATCTCCGCTTCATCCCGGATGCCTCCCAGACTTACCCTAACAAAACGCCTTCCCATGGCCCGGGCTATAGACTTTCCCAAAGAGGTCTTACCCACTCCGGGGGGTCCCACGAAACAAAGGATGGGCCCCTTGTTCCTTTTCACCAACCTTCTAACAGCCAAGTATTCCAGAATCCTCTCCTTTACCTCTTCCAAACCATAATGGTCCTCATCCAAGATCCGGGCGGCCTTCTTTATATCCAGCTTGTCCCTGGTCCTCTTGCTCCAGGGAAGGCCAATAAGCCAGTCCAAGTAGTTTCGTACCACAGTAGCCTCTGCAGACATGGAGGGCATGAGCTCCAGTTTTTTAAGCTCATCCTCAGCCTTTTTAGCCACGGCCTTGGGCATTCTGGCTTTCTTGATGCATTCCCTCAACTCCTCAATTTCATTGAGATCGCTTCTCCCTAACTCCTTCTGGATAGCCTTGAGCTGCTCGTTGAGATAATACTCCTTCTGGTTTTTCTCCATCTGCTTCTTGACTCGGTTCTTAATTCGGTTTTCAACCTCCAAAACCTCCGTCTCTAACTGGAGATAGGCGTAGATCTTTTCCAGCCGTTCCTTCAAATCCAATGTGGAGAGAATCTCTTGCTTCTCCTTGGTCTTTAGGGAGATATGAGAGGCCACCGTATCAGCAAAACGACCAAGGTCCTCCATCCCCCCCAAAGAAACTACCACCTCAGAGGGAATCTTAGTATTGTAAGAGGCATACTTCTCAAAAGACTCTAAGATAGCTCTGGTAAGGGCCTCCACCTCTGGAGTCAGAAGATAAGAATCTTCAAGGGGTAACACCCTGGCTTCCAAGAAAGGACTTTCCTCCCTGAGCTCCAAAACTTTGGCCCGATGCAATACATCCACCAAGATCTTTATGGTGCCATCGGGCAGCTTCACGTTCTGAATTATAGTGGCCACTGTCCCCAGGGTGTAAAGGTCCTCCTGGTGGGGCTCATCCACATTGGCGTCCTTCTGTGTCACCAAGAATACCTGCTTATCCCTTCTCAAAGTATACTCTACCGCCTTAACGGACTGGGGTCTCCCCACAAAGAGAGGGGCAATGGAATAAGGAAATACCACCAGATCCCTCAAGGGAATCACAGGATAAATAGCGTCATCAGCACCTTTAAAAAACATATTCTCCCCTTTTATCCTGCCTTCTCAAATAAAAATATAGGCTCGGATCTCTTTCTCACCACATCCTCGTTGATGATGCATTCTTTTATGTGGTGTTCTCCAGAGGGAAGCTCATACATAATATCCAGCATCACCTCTTCCATGATAGCCCTTAACCCCCGGGCCCCCAGCTTTCTCTCCATGGCCTCTTGAGCAATGTGCCTCAAGGCCCCGTTGGTAAACGTAAGCTTAACCCTTTCCAGCTCAAACATGCGCTGATACTGTTTTACCAAAGAATTAGTAGGCTCAGTGAGCACTTCCACCAGATCATCTTCTCCCAAGTCCGTAAGGGTAGCCACTACAGGCAACCTCCCCACCAGCTCAGGGATAAGTCCAAACTTGATGAGATCATCGGGCTGAACTAAGGAAAGAATCTCTTCCGACTTGGTTTTTTCTCTGGTCTCCTGCTGGACACCAAAGCCTATCACCTTTTTGCCTATCCTCCGTTCTATCACCTTGTCCAATCCTACAAAGGCACCCCCGCAAATGAAGAGGATATTGCTGGTGTCCAGTTGTATGGTCTCCTGCTGGGGATGTTTCCTCCCCCCCTGAGGAGGCACATTGGCCACCGTACCTTCTATGATCTTCAACAGGGCCTGTTGGACTCCTTCCCCCGAGACATCCCTTGTGATGCTGGGGTTCTCACTCTTCCTTGCTATTTTGTCTATCTCGTCAATGTAAATAATACCCTTCTCTGCCCGTTCTACATCATAATCCGCTGCTTGGAGGAGACGGACCAGAACATTTTCCACGTCCTCCCCTACATACCCTGCTTCGGTAAGAGGGGTTGCGTCGGTTATGGAAAAGGGCACCTCCAAAAACTTGGCCAAGGTCTGGGCAAGGAGAGTCTTTCCACACCCCGTGGGACCTATGAGAAGGATATTGCTCTTTTGAATCTCCACATCTCCCTCTGAATCCTGGGTAGAAATCCTCTTATAGTGGTTGTAAACAGCTACGGAAAGAACCCTCTTGGCCCTCTCCTGACCCACCACATATTTGTCCAGAAAGGTTTTAATCTCCTTGGGGGTGGGTAGCTCTCTAAAGGCTTGTCTATGCTGATCCTCACCCTCTTTAATAATCTTGCCACATAGGACCACGCACCGGTCACAGATATAGACCCCGGGACCCGCAATAAGCTTTCTTACCTCCTTCTGACTCTTACCACAGAAGGAGCACCTCAAATCCCCATCCCTAAACATCCCTTAACTCCTTTTTCCTTTTCTGGCCTTAACACCCCGCTTCTCTAAAACCCCATCAACTATGCCGTACTCCTTCGCCTGCTGAGCATTCATAAAGAAGTCCCGGTCCGTATCTGCCTTAATTCTCTCATAAGGTTGGCCCGTGTGAATCACCAGAATATCCTCCAATATTTCTTTTAGGCGGAGAATCTCTTTGGCCTGAATCTCCACATCCGCTGCTTGTCCCTCAAACCCACCAATGGGCTGGTGGAGCATGATTCTTGCATGAGTGAGGGCGAACCTCTTCCCCTTTGCCCCTGCAGCCAAAAGGACCGCTGCCATACTCGCTGCTTGTCCCACACATATGGTAGACACGTCGGGCTTTATATACCGCATGGTATCGTATATAGCCAATCCTGCCGTTACCATGCCCCCAGGAGAGTTGAGATACATATAAATATCCTTTTGAGGATCCTCTGCCTCCAAAAAAAGAAGCTGGGCCACAATGAGATTAGCCACATCATCGTCTAAGGGGGTCCCTATAAGAACGATCCTGTCTTTAAGGAGGCGAGAGTAAATATCGTAAGCCCTCTCCCCCCGCTCTGTCTGTTCCACCACTATGGGAACCAAGCCCATACTACTCCCCTCTCTCCTCTTTGGGTGCCTCTTCCACAGACTCTTCAGACTCTTTTTCAGATATGCCTACCTTTGCATTTTCCAGGAGGAAATCTAATACCCGCTTGTGAAGCATGTCAAGGGATAGACTTTGAAGACGGCCCGTCTTGTACATAAGCTCCATAACCTCATTCACTGGTCGCTGGAATTTCTGGGCCATTTCGTCCACCTTCTCCCTCATCTCTCCCTCATCCACCTCGATACTCTCGGCCTGGGCTATGCGACTCAAAAGATAGGAGAATCGGGTATCAATTACTGCCTCCTCCTCCAGTTTTTTCCTTTTGTCTTCCCAGTCTACACCGGCCTTTTCAGGGTCTGCCCCCCTCAGGCGTAGATGAAACTTTTCGTCCTCCAGGCGCTTTTCCACCTCTTTCTCCACCAAGCTGGGGGGTACGGGAAAATCATACTGGGTCACCAGCTTATTCCTTATCTGAGTCATCATCTCGGCTTTGGCCCTCTCATCATACTCCTCCTGAAGGGTTTCCATCACCTTTTCTTTCATCTCCTCCAAGGTCTCATAGCCCATTTCCCTGGCAAAATCGTCATTTAGCTCTGGAAGCTGCCTCTCTTTCACCTCTTTTAAGGTAATGACGAACTTAACCTTTTTACCCGCCAGGTCCTTGTCATAGTGATTCTGGGGTATCTCTGCATCTATGGAAAAGGTATCACCTACCTGGTGACCCACTATTCCATCTTCGAAACCTTCAACCGTTTCTCTGGAGCCCAACACCAGGCTCATACCCTCTCCCTTCTTACCTTCCAGTATCTCTCCATTCATCTCGATATCATAATCCACCACCACCAAATCCCCATCCCGAGCTATTTTGTTTTCCCTGTCAGAAAGGGTGGCTTTCTGGTCCCTCATCCTCTCAACAAACCGCTTCGCATCTTCTGGTTTAACCTGGTACTTTACATCTTTTATCTCCAGGCCCTTATATTCCTTCAATTCAAAATCAGGTTCTTCTTCAACCTCAATAACCATCTTGAAAGGCTTTCCCTCTTCCAGCTCCAGTACAGGAAAGCTGGGCTCGGCGGCAACCTTAATCCCTGCCTCCTCTATGGCCTTTTCATAGGTCTCGGGGAAGACCTGTTCCAGCACCTTATTCCGCACGTAGTCTCCAAACCTCACCCTCAACAGGGTAAGGGGAGCCTTCCCCGGCCTAAAACCAGGAAGCTGAGCCTTCTGCTGAAGCTCCCTGTAAGCCACCTGAAACTTTTTATCCATCTCCTCCAGATCTACCTCCACATGGACCTTCTTTTTGCAGGGGGCCAATTCTTCTACCGTGACCTTCATTCTTCCTCCAATACCACATTAAGAATTTGTAGAATCTTTAGAGATAACAAGCTTATTATAGGCCCAGGGCACAAATCAACCGCCTCAATGCAGGACTTTTCCCAAAAACCTGCATAATCCACAGCCTGCTTCCATAAGCAAGAAAGGTTGCCTCATCAATCAGTGGGGGGTAGGGCATTTCTCTTTTACCCCACAAAATCTGCCGATTTTGTGGGGACCCTACTCCTCTCTTGTCCGTGAATTCGCCGCGTGTCTACGTATAAGGCTATTAGCAATCAGCCATCAGCCATCTTCTGCCTCATGGTCTGCGCTCAGAACGTCCCCCCTATCTTACCAATTTTGGAGAACCCTTTCTCCTTTCCCCTTTGCAGGAGGAGAAGCCATACACTATCCTATTGTTGATGATGACAAGGAGCCACCCAGAGAGATGGAAGGCCTAAACAATCCCATAGTCACCGCTGAGTCCTTAGAGAAAAGCTACAAGGACACAAAGGCGGTAAAGGGGGTATCCTTCCAGGTGAAGCCAGGAGAGATCTTTGGACTCATAGGCCCCGATGGAGCAGGTAAAAGCACGGTCATGAAAATCCTGGCCGGGGTGCTCTCTTACAAAAGGGGACATGTGGAAGTGCTGGGTAAAACCTATCCTCAGGGAGCGGAGGAAGCCAAAAAGGAGCTGGCCTTCATGCCCCAAGGTATTGGGCTCAACCTATACATGGACCTAACTGTAGAGGAGAACCTCCAGTTTTTTGCCCATTTGAGGGGTCTATCCTCTTCGCTAAGGAAGAAAAGGGAAGACACCCTCCTCAAGGCCACAGGATTATCCCCCTTTAAAAAGCGCATGGTCCGTAATCTGTCTGGGGGGATGCAGCAGAAACTGGGCCTCTGCTCATCCCTTATGGCTTCCCCTCGCCTCCTAATCTTGGACGAGCCCACCACAGGGATAGATCCCCTATCCCGCCGGGAGTTCTGGGACATCCTCTTCGACTTTGTAGTAGAAGGAATGACGGTCATCCTCTCTACCTCTTACATGGAGGAAGCCGAAAGATGTCATAAGATCGCCTTCATGATAGACGGAGAGATCATCTACTTAGGGACCCCTCAGAAACTCACCGGTGCCCACGGCCACTTGGAAAAGGCCTTCTTCAGTATGCTCAAAGAGAAAAGACCCTTAGACCTGTCCTTTTCCCTTCCTCCTGGTGCGAAAAGAAGAGGAAGCCTGGGAGAGCCTGCTGTAAATGTTCAGGGGCTCACCAAGCGTTTTGGCACATTCACCGCGGTGGATAACCTCTCATTCGCCATAGAGGAAGGAGAAACCTTCGGTCTATTGGGTCCCAATGGGGCAGGGAAAACCACAGCCATAAAGAGCATGGTGGGACTCTTAGAGCCCACCCATGGTGAGATCCATATAGCTGGATGGGACAGAAAAACTCAACTCCCCTCTATTAAGAAACAAATGGGCTACATGTCCCAAAAGTTCTCCTTGTATAAGGATCTTACTGTCTCGGAAAATATCGAACTCTACGCAACCCTGTACGGCCTTAGGAGAGAAGGGCTGAGGAAAAGGAAGGATTGGGTAGTGGAAATTGCCCATTTGAAGGGTGCAGAAAAAAAGCTGGTCAAGGACATCCCCCTGGGTTTAAAACAGCGCCTCGCCCTGGGATGTGCTCTACTTCATCTACCCCGGGTCCTTTTTCTGGACGAACCCACATCGGGGGTGGACCCCTTGGCCAGAAGGCACTTTTGGGAAATCATCACTCGCCTGGCCCAGGAGATGAACATCACTTTTCTGGTCACCACTCATCATTTGGTAGAAGCCGAGTTTTGCCAACGTTTGGCCCTTATGAACCAGGCAAGGTTAGTAGCCCTGGGTACTCCCCATGATCTCAGGAGGGAAGTGGTAAGGGAAAAAGGCCAAATGCTTGAGCTAAGGGCCCAACCCCAAAGGAAGGGCCTTCAAATTTTCAAGGCCGCCGGGTACCAGGTTTACCCCTTTGGGCGATCCCTGCGTATGTGGAGCAAGGGGGTAAAAAAGGAGAAAATAGAAAGCACAGCAAAAGAACGAGGGGTCCACATAACATCCATAGAGGAAGCACCCGTAAGTATGGAAGATGTCTTCATTCATTTTATGGAGAAAAGCACCCTTGGATAAGGGCACTATCAACCGCATAGGAACCATCATACAAAAGGAGTTTAAGGAAATCCTCCGTTCCCCGTTGTACCTCCTCTTGGCCCACTTTGTACCCCTGGCCCTCTATTTGGTTTTTGGTTTTGGCCTCAGCTTGGATGTGGAGCGCATCCCCACTGCTTTTCTGGACCTGGATAGAACCCAGATGAGCCGTCAGTTGATAGATGGCTTGATAAAAACCAAGTACTTTAGTCTAACCCAAGAGGCCCACCGCAACGAGGAGTTGGTAGAGCTTTTGCAAAAGGGATCCATACGTTTGGCCGTCATCATTCCACCCCAGTTTCAGAGGAGACTCCGACAGGAGCTGGCTTCCCCTGTCCAGGTATTGATAGATGGCACCTATCCTTACAGGGGACTGGTGACAAAAGACTACCTTACTGCCTATCTGGCCTCTTTCAATCAAGGGCTTATACAAAAATGGCTCAAAAAGAAGGGCCTCACCAATGTAGACCTTCAGCCTATAAAACTTGATACCCGTTTCTTGTATAACGAATCCCTCGTCAGTTCCTTCTCTCTGGTCCCAGGTCTATTGGTGGTTGTGCTCATGATGAATCCCGCCATCATGGCTGCCATAGCCATTGTGAGGGAGAAGGACTATGGAACCATATATAATATCTATGCCTCCCCCATCAGTCGGTGGGAGTTCCTGATGGGGAAACTCATCCCCTATTATTTCCTGAACTTAGCCAACATCCTGGTTCTCTTCTTCCTCTCCATCATCCTTTTTGGAGTATCCTTTAAGGGTAGCTTCCTCCTATTGTTCCTGGGATCTCTCCTATACATATTCACCACTACAGGCATGGGATTGATCATTTCTGCCTTTACCCGCTCCATGGTGGCTGCCGAGATTGTTACCATCATCATTACTGTCATTCCTTCTTTTCTGTATTCAGGGCTCCTTATGCCCGTATCCAATCTGGGCCGTGGGGGAGAGATAGAGGCCCATCTCTTCCCTGCCATGTATTATATGAAGATCGTCCAGGGCACTTATTCCAAGGTTATTGGGCTAAGAGAGATGGCCATGAACTACCTGGTTCTCCTCATCTACGGTATCACTCTCTTCTTTTTAGGGCTGATCCTCTTCAAAAAGAGGGAGGGATGATGAGGCTCGCATATTTTTTGAAAAAAGAGGCCCTCCAGTTTTTCCGAGACAAGGCCATATTCCTGTTTGTCCTTTATGCCTTTACCTTGGACGTCTATATAGCAGGCAACGGTTTCCTCCTCACCCTTAAGAACGCGGGAATGGCCCTTTTCGACGCCGATAGAACTACAGTGAGCCGGGAGATGACCCGACGCATCCAGGCCCCCTATTTCCACTGGAAAAGGGAAATCTCCTCGGGAAAGGAGGCCATGGAACTTCTGGATCAGGGCAAGATTCTGGGGGTCTTAGTCATACCCCCGGATTTCCAAAGGAACCTGTACCAGGGAAGGGATGCCCCCCTCCAACTCCTCATGGACGGTACCCAAATCACATCCAGCACCTTGGCCTCCTCTTATATTGCCCAGATCACCGCTCGCTACGGCCAGGAGTTTGCCCTCAGATACCAGGGCATATCCTCAGCCACCTTAGCCCATACCCCCAGAGTAGATGGCCGGGTACGGGTTTTCTTCAATCCCAACTTGGAAGACCCTTATTTCACAGCCTTAGACGAGCTTTTCATGGTGGTGACCATGATATCCATCATCCTCTCTGCCACTGCCTTGGTGAGGGAAAGGGACTATGGAACCATGGAGCAACTCCTGGTTACACCCATAAGGCCCAGCCAGGTGATCATGGCCAAGGTTTTATTCACCGTCATCACCCTCCTGATAGCCTCCCTTGTTACCCTTTTCCTCATCCTTCAGGGTGTTTTCCGCATTCCCTTCAGGGGATCGTATCCCCTGTTTTTGACCGTGACGGCCCTCTATATTTTCTCCAGTTGTGGCATAGGCCTCCTCATCGCCACCTTGGCCAGGCGCCTGGGTCAGATAGGACTATTGGCCATCCTCTTTCTGGCACCCATCCTCTTTCTCTCAGGAGGCTGGGTGCCCCCCGAGGCCATGCCCTCCTGGATGGTGCCCCTCACCTACCTGTCACCCCTCAAGTACTATACAGACCTGGGGCTGGGTATATACCTGAGGGGTGAGGGATGGGCCTTGGCCTGGAAAGAGATCCTGGCCTTGGCAGCGGTAGGCAGCGCCTACTTCCTTTTTGGTCTTTTAAGGTTCAGAAAGACTTACCGCTGATGTGGGGAAGACGGATTTTAGATACCCTGAGGGAGGGTCTTGCCGCGGGTTGTTCATTTAAGCGTCTCATGCCCCCCCTACTCTACCGAAAAGTGACCAACTTTGTCATACCAATCCAGGCTCTCTCCTCTTGCCTTGTTCCCCTTTTTCACCCATCATTATTATGATAAACGCAAAATTTCGGTGAGATTACAGTTATGAGAATAGGGATACCCACTGAAAAGAGGGTAGAAAGTGGGAAAATTGGGGATTACCCAAAATGGTGTAACACTAATAGAAGTCCTTATGGTGGTTGCTATAGCGAGTATTCTGGTGTCCTTGGGGTTTGCCAATTACAGAAGCTTAAAAGCACGGTACGACCTCATAAACGCCACCAACAAGATATA
>WFSI01000151.1 GCA_015486105.1 Aquificota bacterium
CTCTTATGCTGTTGATAAAAGTGGTGCCTAGGCCGCCCTTATCCTGGTCGAAGTTCTCCTGGTAAATCACATGGTCCCCTTCCGCCACTTTAAGATTGTCCAGGTAAAAACCTGTCTGACTCACGCTGTCGTCGGAGAAGAAGTGCCACCTGAGCATAACTTCTTCCCCCTGGAAGGCTGACAGATCCCATTCCTTGTGTACCCATCCTCCCGATGATCCTGTGAATACGGGTAACTCTTCGAAGCATGGATTGACCACTACCCCTTGAGGACCTAAGGGCTGCCATGTAAGGCCGTTGTCGTCAGAGATTTCTACATACACGTAATCAGGGCCTTCTTCTAAATCATACCAAACGTCGAAGCTCAATGCAGGGGAGGAGGTGCCAGAGAGATTCACCAGGGGAGTGACGAGGGCTTCGTTGACGCTATTGGGGTAGCTTCCCGCTGTGTACCGATCTGTGGTCCAGGCCCCACAGTCATTGGGGGAAGTGCACCCGTCCCCATCTTCTTTGGGACCCTGGGAGTTGTTTGAAAGGTTGCTGTCCCACTTCCAGGAGGAAACGTCTGCAGTTGCTATCCCCTCCGGGATTTCTACCTCCACCGTATACCCGTTTTCTCCCTTGTGCCATACATCTATGTGGGCCAATCCGTAGTTGCTGGCCACATGTAGGGTGCCTTGGGACCCCAAGCCGGTGAGATGGAGCTGGGCATGTACAGAGTCAGCCCCCTCGTTTCCCGCTGCAGCCACCACTACTTTCCCTGACCCAAGGAGATTTTCTATGGCTTGAGAAAAGAGAGATGTACCGTCGTGGGGTCCCTCTTGAGAGCCTAAGGAGAGGTTCACTACTGCAGGTTTTCCCAATTGATCTGCCTTGTTGAATATATAGGCTATGGCATCCACTATGTCCGTGTCCATAAAGGTGGTTTTCACCACAATCAGATCCGCCTTTGGGGCCATGCCGGTAAATCCTCCCAAGGAGGCCTCGCCGTTGCCTGCGGCTGTACCGGCTACGTGACTGCCGTGGCCATTGGTATCTACTTCCCTCACCGTGTTATGATTACAGGTTGGCAAAGCGGCATCTATCTGGGAGGCAGGGTATTCTACACCGTATCCATAAGGACTGGGAGAGGATTCCCCTCCCTGAGGGCTGAGTGTCTGATCCCACATGTAGAGGATGCGGGTGTGCCCTGGGGGGTCCTGGAAGTCCGGATGGCACCAGTCTATCCCTGTATCCACCACCCCTATGATGACCCCTTCTCCTTGATTACCCTGGGCCTGGTTGAGCCTGGCAGAGGTGCCCATGTAAACTACATTGGGGGGTCCTCCCGTCAGCTCTGAAAGGGAGAACCGATGGTCTCTGGAAAAAAGCACCAGGCGATACTTTCCGTTGCCGGTTCCCTGAAGGTTTAGGGTATAGGCCCCCGGGGTGCTGAAGGTGTAAGTGAATTCGGCGTTTACCTCTGCCCCGGAGTTGTCATCCTCGGCCAGCACTGTTCCCTGGGCGTCTTTCAACACGAGGAGGGGGTCATAGGAGCCGTCAGGGTCGGCTATCAAGTGAAAGGCGATGGTGGTTTCCTGGGAGAGAGTCAAGGTATAGGTAACGGTTGTTCCCGAGTAGATCCCCGATGCCTGGAGGCCTGATGCGGAGCTTCTGTCGTTTTTGGGCTTCATCCTTTTGGGGCCTTGGATGAAAGAGATGGAAGACGAAGAGGCCAGGGCCTTGATAAGGAAGGGGTTGAAGGTGGCGGTGTACACGTCCCCTGCTTTTGTCCTTATCTTGAGTCCCATCTTTTCTAATTCAGTAGTGGAGAGGGGGCTTTTCACAAAGGCCTTGATGTCAGGCCTTCCTTTCTTTTCATGGGCCAGATATGGCCTTAGCTCCATACTCATCTTTTCGGCCGGTTTGGGGTGTGACCATGCCCTCTCCTGAAATGTGCATGAAATGATAAGGGCCATAACCACAAGCACCGGAAGAAGATTCTTCATGGTTTCACTCCTTTCCAAAAAGGTAGCCAAGTTCATATTTTAAAATTTTAAAAGATGTGAAAGGATACTGCCAAAGACCCCTTTCTTCAAGACCCCCTATTCCAGGAATTCCCTCAGGAACTGACCATTGCCTTAGTTAACATACTCAAATTAAAGGAAGTCTGTCTGAAAGCAAGTGAAAAGGCAGTGCATTCCTCTTTTACCCCACAAAATCTATCGATTTTGTGGGGACCCCGTTCCTCTCTCCTGCCTGTGCCGGGGACACGGCAGACAGGTGCCCATGAATTCGCCGCATGTCCACGAATACGGCTATCAGCTATCTTCCATCTCATGGGCTGCGATCGAAATGCACCGTCCCTCTCCTTCCAGAAAAATGGGGGGAGTCCTGAAAGTGACAAAGTATAAAGGTGAGTATATGACTCTTCTCCCTGGAAAGAGCCCGACACCATTGAGCTGGGTAAGAAAGGTAAGGGAGCTTTCTTGATTTCTTACCACGGAACCACTAAGCATCAAGATGGAGTTCCAGGAAGGCATAGGAAAAGGGAAAATGCTATCTCTAATGGCATTTATGTTACTCTTATTTGTGGTGCCTAACGCCCTGGCTCAAGGGGGAGGGCGGTACTATCAAGAGATTTTCCAGGTAGTGAGGGTGACCAAGGACGTAGAGTACGGTCAGGCCTTAGATGCCTACGGGAGGATGGTTCCTTTAAAAATGGACATATACGAGCCCCAGGGGGATAGTGCCTCTTACAGGGCCGTGATCATCTTCATCCATGGTGGGGGGTTTACTTCAGGGGATAAGGCTACCTGGCAATGGGAAGACCTGTGTACCAGCTTCGCTAAGAGGGGGTACGTGGCTGCTTCCATCAACCACCGTTTGCAGTTGCCTTGGTCCTTAGACCTTGACCAGGCAATCACCCAAGCCATGTATGATGCCAAGGCAGCCATCAGGTATTTCAGGAAAAACTCCTACTTGTGGAGGATCCATCCCAACAAAATAGCCTTAGGAGGGGGATCGGCCGGGGCCATAACCGCCCTTCATGCCACGTATCTCACAGAACCCCAGTATGAAGGTGATAGTGGAAATCCAGGGTACGCCTCCACGGTCTGCGCCTGTGTGGATCTATGGGGGGCTCTCTACTCCAAAGTGAATCAGATAGACCCAGGTGAATCCCCCGTGCTCATTATCCATGGAACGGAGGATATGGTTGTGCCTTATAGTGAGGCCACAGAGATCGTCCACAGGTGTGATGAGGTGGGCGTCCATTATGAACTCCACCCCTTAGAGGGTGAAGGACACGCCCCGTGGCAAAAGATGGAGGATTTCTTGCCGTGGATGGTGGAGTTTCTCTATCAGTGGGATGCCAATAACCATGTCAACCGACCCCTCTTCCATGGAGGCACGGACTACGATGCCCACCACTTAGAGCTATCCTTCGATAGGCCCTACGGTCTGATCCAGCCTGTAGATTTGTACCTCAGTCTCACCCAACCATCCTATGAAGGAACAGGGAACGACACTTACTACTTTGTGTACACCTCGGATAGATTTCAGCTCTCCAATGGCATCTACTTCAACCATGCCAAGCCTGTGAGCCAGCGGGAGGTTTATATGGCCAACGTTTACCTGCCAGAAACCTTCTGGCTTTATGGCCCCAGTCCGCTCAATCCCCTTTTCAATGACGGTTGGATTGTACCCGCCTCTTTTACCATGGCTGACGGTTCTCCAAGCTGTCAGGCCTTACCAGATGGGGATTATACCTTTACCATGGAGGCCTATGAGGCAGGCACAGACCATCTGCTGGCCTCTGGCTCAACCACTGTTACCTTGAACAGGGGGTGTGAGTAGGTTTGAAAGATGCTAAAGGGGATGATGCCCTCCCTTCTTCTATAGTCCCACGTGCTGGGTGATCTTCTTCACCTGCTCTTTTAGGTCCTCGTGCTCATCACGCCGGACAATCACCTCGTAGAGACGAGCCAACCCCATACTCACTTCATCGATTCTTCTGTTGGTCTCGTCAATTTTCCCC
>WFSI01000152.1 GCA_015486105.1 Aquificota bacterium
CCACCATGGTGCGAAGGACCACGTACTGCTGAAAGTCCTTCTTACCAAAGTAAGCCCTATGGGGCCTCACAATATTGAAGAGCTTGCAACACACGGTGGTGACTCCCCGGAAGTGACCGGGCCTGGAAGCCCCACACAGGCGAGTAGTAATATCTTCCACCTCCACATAGGTCCTGTAACCCGGGGGATACATATCATCCACGGCAGGGACGAAAACAGCCTCCACACCAATGGGTCCCAGGAGGCTCATGTCCCGTTTCAGGTCCCGGGGATAACGCTCAAAGTCCTCGCCATGCCCGAACTGGGTGGGATTCACAAAAACAGAAACCACAACTACATCGTTCTCCTTTCGAGCCTGTCGCACCAAACTGAGGTGCCCCTCATGAAGATAGCCCATGGTGGGCACGAAACCTACGGTCTTACCCTCCCTACGCCACCCCAGGGACAGGTCCATCATACGGACTACCCTCTCCACCAATTCCACGGTTCACCCCTCACACAAATAGCACATTACTCATAGCTATACTCAGCAGTGGGAAACTCACCCTCCCGAACCTCCTTCACAAACTCCTTCAAGGCCCTCACAGCTCCCTCTCTGAGATTGGTATAGCGCTTGACAAACTTAGGCTTAAACTCCTGAAAGATACCCAGGACATCGTGGAGAACCAGCACTTGGCCATCGCAATGGGGCCCTGCCCCAATGCCAATGGTGGGCACCGAGACCGACTCCGTCACCTCTTTAGCTAACCAAGAGGGAATGGCCTCCAAAACTATAGAGAAGCATCCCGCCGACTCCAAAGCACAGGCCTCCCCTTTTAGACGCTCCGCTGCCTTTTTCTCTCGCCCTTGGACCCTATACCCACCCAGCTGATGGATAGACTGAGGCGTGAGCCCCAGATGTCCCATAACGGGGATACCCGCATCCACTATCTTTCTGATGGTACCCAGAACGGGATCACCCCCCTCCAGCTTTACAGCTTGAGCCCCTGCCTCCTTCACCAGCTGGCCGGCGTTTTCCAAGGCCTGTTCAGGACTGATCTGATAGGTCATGAAGGGCATATCCGCCACCACCATGGCCCTCTCAACACCCCGAGCCACAGCAGCAGTATGACGGAGCATATCCCCCTGGGTCACTGGAAGGGTTGAATCATAGCCCAACACCACCATACCCAGGGAGTCCCCCACCAAGACAATATCCACTCCCGCCTCATCCACCATTTGGGCAAAGGGAAAATCATAGGCGGTGAGCATAGTGATAGGCTCACCCGAAGCCTTCATCTTCTTCAATGCTACTGTTGTAACCTGGGCCATGGACAACCTCCTCAACAAAAAAAGCCTCTCGGACCGAGTCCGAAAGGCCTATCACGCCCTATCTTCCCGTCTCGGTCCCATTTAAAGGATCCAAGCGGTTCCCATACCTTAATAAAAGAGTAGCTCTTCTCGTGTCAAGACCTATCCTTACAGCACACAACAGGCAAGGCCCCTTTCCTGGGAGTAACTTATTGTAATGATTGATGTTAAGGCAAGAATAGGTGAAAGGGGGAAATTTCAAATCTGACACACAGATTTAAAGACCTTGGACATGATTGTTCCCCAAATAATGCATAGGCAACTGAGCCGAAGCAGCCTGGGGCACCTGGTCACTCTCAATAGCCTCCCTCAACAACCGGGAAAGGGTAACGAATTCCCTGTCAGTTAGCTTGGTACCATCCATTTTGGTCACATAAAAGGCATCCACGGCCCTGTTTCCCTCTGTGCTAATCCTGGCCATATGGATATCCACACCCAAGGCATAGAAAGTACGAGTGATGAGGTACAACAAGCCCAGCTTGTCCTTAGCCTTCACCTCCACCACAGAATAAATATCGGAGATACTATTGTCCAAGACCACCCTGGTTCTCACTGTAACGGTCTTCTCCTTCCTGGATAAGTAGGACCCCCGGCCAGACCGGATAAGATCCCCCAGGTCAATCTTATCCTGGAATACCTGCTCCATTTCCTCATTTACCTTCTTCCAAAGTTTCTCATCAGTAACGGGAAGGAAATGGATATCGTTTACTTGAACTATATCCAGACAGTACCCGTCCTCTCTGGGATAGACCCAAGCGGAAAGGATATTGAGCCTATGAGAAGAGATAACCCCTACCACCTTGGAAAAATCGCCGGCATGTTCCTTCTTGACAATGGTCATCTCTGTATAACCTGCATCGTGATTGTGGAACCAACACATGGCCATACCTTCCTCATAAGCCTCTTTCAAAAGGCGTAAGTGATAAACCATCTTCTCCCTAGGCACCTGGAGGAGATATCTATCAGGAAAGCTAAGGGAAAGATCTTCTATTTCCTGAAGGGTAAACTCCTCCTTAAGATGCCGATAAAGATCACCCACCAGCATACGAAAGGAAGTCTGGTCAAGCTCAAGAACGGAAGTAACCCCTTTATCCATTGCCTCTCTTGTCTTCAAATACAAATCCAGGAGAAGGGCACCCTTCCAGTCCGTCCACACATCAGGCCCTACTGCCTTAAGATCCACATAAGTAAGGACATAAAGAAAGTCCAGCCTCTCCAAATCCTTACAGGTGTCGGCCAACTCCATGGCCACCCTGGGATCAGTGGGATCCCTCCTCAGGGCTATCTGGCTCATGGTAGTATGATGGCGCACCAGAAACTGCACAACATCCACCTCTTCATCGGTAAATCCCATCTCAGTAAGGAGATTGGCAGCCATTCTGGCTCCCCTCAAGGCATGTCCTCCCCCCATGCCCTTACCAAGATCATGGAAAAGAATGGCCAAAAAGAGAAGGTAACGTTTCTCCATGTGTCCCACAAAAGCCTCTTTCAAATAGGAAAGCTGAGGATTGGTGGCCCCCTCTAACTCCTCAGCATACTGGAGAGACATAAGGGTATGCTCATCCACAGTGAAGCGGTGATAAAGGTCATATTGCATGAGACCCGTGAGCCTCTCCCACCTGGGGAAAAGCCTCTCCATAAAACCAATCTCGTGGAGGAAACGGAAAACCAGATGGGCACCAGGGGCATTTAGGATATCCACCAAGGCCTCACGGACCTCAGGAGAGTTGAAGTTCTCCACCCTCCAGTGGAGAGGAGGCACCCAGAAACCCCGGGGGATATCTAAGAGATTGACCCCCTCCCTCTGAAGCCTATGAACTTCCCTCAAAAAATGGGCCGGCGTAGGGAAGGGGTGCTCCATCACCTCTCGCACCAAATCAAGGTTCACCGGAGTCACGCCAGAAGGTCTTAAGCCCACCTCTTCCATGGTCCTTAAAAGAAAGGCCCGGGAAACCCTACGAATCTCCCTTACCCGAGAATAGTACTCCCTCATAAAGTGTTCCACAGCCAGAAGTTTCCTGGTATCCCTGAACCCTAAATTGTAGGCCACCTGAGGCTGAATATCCAGAGAAAGGACATCGTTCTTCCTCCGCCTTATACCATGTACATCATTCCTAACCCTCCATATGAAATCTAAAGACCTCTCCAAGATCTCAAACTCCAAAGGGGTCAAAAGGCCCTTACGCTTTAAGTCCTTGAAGATCCTTGCTCCATAGACGCCTTTGGCCACCCACATAACAGTATGAATATCCCTAAGGCTACCAGGACTCTCCTTCACATTTGGCTCTAAAAGATACATGGTGGAACCGTAACGTTCGTGCCGCTCCACCATCCAGCTGTACATCTCTTCCAAGAAGAGGGACTGGCCCGGAGCAATCACCTCCCGGGCCACGGTTCTGCTAAATTGGACAAAGGGGTTCACAGACCCCCCCAAGAGGCGAGCGTCTATATAAGCCGTTTTGGCCGTCATATCTTCCAAAGCCATGGCCACTGCCTCCTCAACGGAGCGATAGGAGTGGCCTATTTGAAGGCCCAAATCCCACAGGCACTGAACCCCTTGGAGAACCCTATCATCAGCCTCATGCCCATCCTGGGCATACAGGAACATGAGATCAATGTCCGACTGGAGGTTGAGCTCTTTCCTACCGTACCCCCCCAAAGCCACAATGGAGTAATTAGGATACGTCCCCTGAAACATGGCCTTGAATAACTCCCTAAGGATCCCATCTATCCGCTGGGTATAGACCACCACCTGAAACCATCCCCCCACCCCCTGCCTATTCCAGTCTTGGATGAGGTCCCTGGTCTCTTCTATCCTCCTTCTCAAACCCTGAACCAGACCCCTAAACTCAGGGATACACTGGCTTTCCCCCTTAGCAGCCCAAGGCATCCAACAATACCCCCTCTCTCAATCCCAAATCGCTAACTTTTAAGACCTCATGGCCCCAAAGCTCCATGGTAGCCAAAACGATAACAGTCCCAGGGATAATGAGATCCTCCCTTCCCTCTTCCAAACCGAGAACACCCAACCTCTCATCCCGGGTCAGGGAGAGGAAGGTGGAAAGCATTTCCTCTATCCTGACCTTCCCCAAAACATACCCATGGACCTTTTCATGTTGATAGATGGACAGACCCATGTCAATGGCAGCCAAGGTAGTAACTGTCCCTGCTGTTCCTACTAGAGGCCAAGGGTCACCCCCCAGATGTTCTTTTACCCCTTCCATCTCCCTTTTTACCTGAACCCAGAGCACCCTCAACTCCTCTTGAGTAGGGGGATCATTAAACAAAAAACTATCTGTGAGCTTAACCACACCCAAAGGGGTAGATACGACCTCCAGAGGAACGTGATCTTGGAATCGGATATACTCGGTACTTCCACCCCCTATATCGAAAAGCACTCCTTTGAAAAGGTCCAAACCCAGGAGGGCCCCCTTTAAGGTGAGCCTGGCCTCATCTCCCCCGGATATCACCTTAATAGGAACACCCAAAACCTCCTGGGCCTTAAGAAGAAAAGGATAAGCATTAGACGCCTCCCGAAATACGCTGGTAGCCACAGCTACAACCCTCCCCACACCCAAGGTCTCCAAGGTATCCCTGAAAGCCTTCAGGGCTCCCAAGGCCCTTTCCTGAGCCTGAGGCACCATCCCCCCTTGTTGGGCCAAACCTTCCCCCATCCTCACCACCCTTCTCTCCTCATGAAGGGGATGAATCCCTTGGCATTTCCCTTCATAGTCCACCACCAAAAGACGAAAGGTGTTAGTACCCAAATCTACAGAAGCAATTCTCATAAGCCCTCCAAGGGCACCAGGTCCAGCTCCCCCCATGCACCTAAGCGATCCTCACAAATGACCACCGCCCCCAAAACCCCTGGAATCCTACTTGCCCTCTTTAGGGTTCCCTCCATATCTGAAGGGCCCTGCACTAAATTGGCCAGAGCCGTGGCAGCAGCATCGGCAACGGCTGCATCCGAGGACACAACCGTAACGGAGTGGGCCTTACCCATGCTCAGAGAGTGACCCACGCGGCCACTGGATGTACACACACCAATAGGCATTTGGATTCCGCGCACCTTAAGCCCTATCTTCATAGATAGAGGAGAGTTCCCCGCAAAGAGGGCCACCACCCGATCTCTCTGGGAACACATGTAGATATCCCCCCCGTTCTCCACAATCACCTCATCCTCTATCGCTACCAGCTTCTTTCCCACAGCCTGGGCAATGGCCCCTGCAACTGCAGCCATAGGACCCACTCCAGTGATCCTGGCAGCCTGGATCATCTCCCTCACCAGATGGGGCGCGCCTGGCTCTGCCGCCAGAGGAACTAAGGAAACGGCAAAATCAGGATGAAGATCTATGTAGGCTTCTAAAGAACCCCTTACTTCCAGCAACACATCCACTGCCTCTTTATACCTATTGTAAGGTGTAAGAATCAGCAGGTCACTCTCTTTCACCTTCACCCTATAGGCCATAAGGTCCTCGGCCTTTATTCGTCCTCGGTAACCTTCCATATCTCCCCCAGCCACAACATAAGCTGGGTAAAAACCCTTCCCAAAGCCCGATTCAGGGCCTGGGCCCCTCCTTGAGGGGTATCGGACCGGGCCCGTATCCTGGACGTGAAAGTCCGCTCTTCCAAAGTTTCCCTTCCATGCTCCAAAGAAAAGTTTAGGGTCACCTCCCCCCAGGAAGCCCCTCCTTCAAAACTGTGAAGGAACCTGATAATTCGGCCCCTTAATACATAGACCTGGGGAGAGGGAGAGACTAAGGTAACGCATCCCCATCTCTGAAAGGCCTGGACCATGGCATCGGTTATCAGCTCTGGCAGGGGACCCGCCCAGCGATGATAGGCGTAAAACTCCACTTCTAAAAGAGACTGGGAGTAAGCCATAAGGGCACCTCCAAAAGGAGGAGAGGCCTCCAAGGGGAGAATGGCCAAAGGGATATGCCCTTGGCAGGGAAGGGAACCTAAAGGAGGCTCCAAAAGAAAAACTACCTGTCGAGAAGGGGCATGGGCACAGGCCAAAATCACAAAGGCCATGAAAACCAGAGGAATAAAACGGGACCTCCTCATGGCTTCTCACCTGGCCCCAACTTCCTGGGAGGACCCCCAAAGATAAGCTGTGAGGGATGCTCCCCTATCTGTTGCAGGGTCTCCCTTAAGATCCTGAGGGTTCCTTTGGCCTCAAGAAGAGTCCTTTGAAGCTCCTGTAAAGAACCTTGGGCCGTGAAAGCCAAAGGCTCTCCCTCCCTCTGAAGGAAGGTCTGAACCTCATCCAAAAGCTGGGAAATCTGAGCCTGATTCCCCTTCAAACCTGCAAGCAGGTCCTGGACCATCTCCAAATCCCTATTGGCATGTTCCACAAGATCAGGAAATCCATGGGAGGCCCGGGCCAAATCGTTGATGGTCCTCTCCAAGGCCTCCCGCTGGGATGAAAGGGAGGAAGAGACGAGGGCCATGTTCTTCAAAGTGGTGGATATGGATTGAATGTTTTCATGGGAGAGGAGAAGGTTAAGTCTGGAAACCATGAGCACCGTCTTCTGACTCAATGTTGTAATGACCTTGTCCAACCGGGTGATGATAGAAGGCCTGGTCTTGATGACAGGATAGGGAGGGGCTTTCTTAGGCACTATGGGAGGAGATTGGTGAGTACCCCCCATAAGCTCAATGTAAGCCAAACCTGTGATGCCCTGAAAAGACAAAAGGGCAGTGGTATCCTTCCTTATGGGAGTGCCCTTTCTCACTTTGATGAGCACCTCCACCATCTCAGGCTTCTGGGGATTGATAGAAAGCATCTCCACCGATCCCACTTTAATTCCCCGATACTTTACGGGGGAACCCACATTGAGGCCAGATACCGATTCTTTGAAGTAGAGGAGATAATGATCATATTCCCCTTCATACTCCACCCTGCCCAACCAAAGGAGGACAATGACAAAGAGAACCACGCTCCCCACTATGAAAAGACCCACAATGGTATAGTTCACTCTTCTTTCCACTACCCTGTAGTCCTCCTGCCATGAAAGTAATTTTGAACCCACGGATGGGGAAAACGAGCCACCTCCCGGGGTGCCCCTTCAATCAAAACCCTGCCATCCAAAAGGACCGCCATCCTGTCAACGATGGAAGAGATGGTGTCGAGATCATGGGTGGCCATCACCACAGTGATACCCAAAAGATCCCTAAGCTCTTTGATGGTTCTGTCAAAATAGGCGGCAGCCACGGGATCCAACCCCGAAGTAGGCTCATCCAAAAAGAGTATCTCGGGATCTAAGGCCAAAGCCCGGGCCAAGGCCGCCCTCTTCTTCATGCCTCCACTCAGTTCGCCGGGCAATACGCAGGCAAAATCCAAGGGAAAGTTGGCCAATGCCAGTTTAACCGCCGCCAGCTCCTCTACAAGATCGGCACTCACAGAGGTAAACTCCCTCAAGGGAAGGGCAACATTCTGAGCCACAGTCAAGGATGATATGAGACCACTGAACTGGAACAGCACCCCCCACCTGCTCCTGAGATCCCGGGCCATGGCAGGGGTAAGCCCTTCAAGGTCATAGTCAAGAACCCTAATAGTCCCTGCCACAGGCCTAAGAAGCATAATCATCTCCCTCAAAAGCACCGTCTTCCCCGATCCACTACCCCCTACTATGGCGTATATCTCTCCCTCCTCCACCTTGAGGTTCACCCCTCGATGGATGGTCTTTCCGCCTAAACGGGTCACCACCTCCCTCACTTCCACCACAGGCCCCAATTTATATCCCCCAATATCCCAGAATCACCGAGATTACGGCATCTATAAAGATAACCGTAAAGATAGCATTAACAACGCTAATGGTAGTGTACCGTCCTACGCTTTCAGCGCTCCCCCTCACCTGAAAACCCCTAAAACAAGCAATTAGACCCAAGGGCAAAGCAAAGATTGGCCCCTTCAAAATGCCTATGAGAAAAGAGTTAAGGGTAAGGGCATCTTTCAAACGAGCAATAAAGTCCTGATAAGAGATACCCACCAGTTGCCTGGACACCACCATCCCTCCCCCTATACCCACAATATCTGATAGGAGGATAAGGAGGGGAAGAACCACCAAAAGGGCACCCAATTTGGGCACAACCAATACCTCCATAGGAGATATACCCAAGGTCCTTAAGGCATCTATCTCTTCGTTCACTTTCATGGTGCCTATCTGAGCGGTATAGGCAGAGCCGGAACGTCCTGCCACCATGATAGCTGTAAGTAGAGGGGCCATCTCCCTGGCCACCGACAGGGCCAGTAGATCCACGATAAATAAGGTAGCTCCAAAACGCCTAAGCTGAACAGCCCCCTGATAGGCGATTACCACCCCTGCCAAAAGGGCTACCAAAGCCACTATAGCTATGGCCCGGATCCCTGTATGCTCTATCTCATAGAGAGTCTCCTGCCAAGGTATTTTGGTAGGGGTCATCAAGAGACGAACTGCCGTGACAGCAGCCTCCCCTAAAAAGGTGAAAAAGGCCGTGGCGTCCTTCATAAGAGCATGGCTGAACTCCCCCAATTGATAAAAGGGGTCAGGAGTCATGGGTTTTGTACACACCCTAATTTCAGGTATCATGGCAATAAGCTTCAAAAGAGAGGCAAACTCTTCCCTTAAACCCGATACCACCACCGAGACCCCCTCAGCCTCCCATTCCCTTATAACCTTGAAAAGAAAATATGCCCCGGCACTGTCCATGGATGTGATGCCCTGGGCCTGAATCTTTACCTTCTCCCCCTCCCGGAGATGTATCCCTTCCAAGGCTTCCCTCAACTGGGGCACTTCTCTTATCCTCCAAGAGCCCTGGAGATACATCTCGATGGCACCCTCTAAGGAGGATATTTTGATAGGGGGAGTAGCCACAGAAACTCCGTTAGGTAATGATCTTCTCCCTCATGCGAGAGAAAAATCTCTTTTTCCCCTGGGGAGAAACCTCCTCTTGACGAATGCCAGCTATCTCCTCCAATAATTCCCTCTCCCTGAGGGAAAGCTTTTTGGGAATATTTACCCGAGGCCTAACCAATAGATTGCCTTTCCTCCCCCCATCGAGAGAGGGCATGCCCTTTCCCTTCACCTTGATGGTATCACCAGGTTGAAGTCCAGGGGGTACGTCTACCTCTATCACCTCGTCTAAAAGGGGGATCTCCAAATGGGTACCCAGAATGGCTTGGACGTAACTGATCTGGGGTTCATAAATGAGGTGCTTCCCCTCTCGATGAAAGAGGGGATCCTCCTTCACCTTCACCTCTACATAGAAATCACCAGGTTCCCCTCCATGAACACCCGCATGACCTTCCCCAGGTATCCGTATCCTGAGACCATCCTCCATGCCTGGAGGAATCTCCACCCGAACCGTCCGCTCCTGGGTAATCCTTCCCTCCCCACGACACCGGGAACAAGGATTCTTAAGAATAATACCCTCTCCTCCGCAGTGGGGACAGGTACGGCTCACAGTGAAAAAGCCCTGACGATAGTAAACCTGGCCTTTACCGTTACAAGTAGGACAGGTGGAGTAATCTCCAGGGTTGACGGCCCCCAAACCCCTACACTGAGGGCAGGTCTCCATGCGCTTCACCTTCAGGTTCAAGGTGGTCCCCTTCAAAGCATCGCCCAGGCTGATGGTCACCCTATGAA
>WFSI01000153.1 GCA_015486105.1 Aquificota bacterium
CCTAAGTCTCTGGTCTTACCCACCTGAAACTCCTTCTATGAATAGGGCATGGACCATAAAGCTTCAAGGCTTGGCGGTGTTGGACTGTGGCGTAACCCTTGTGGGCAGCGAAGCCGTATTGAGGGAATAGGTGATGGTAGCGTATCATAAGTCGATCTCTCACCACTTTGGCTACTATAGATGCAGCAGCAATGGAGAGGCTCTTGTCATCTCCCTTTACCACAGGTGCCGTGGGCATGGTAAGGCCTTTTAGGTTCATGCCGTCCACCAGTACAAGGCAGGGAGGTGTTTTGAGGCCTTTTACCGCCCTCCTCATAGCTTCAGCAGCAGCTTGATAGATGTTAGTGTGGTCTATTCCCCTCCATCCTACCACCCCGATGGCCCAGTCTAAGGACTTGTTTTGAATGAGGCCCAAGAGTTTTTCCCTTCGGTTGGGAGAGAGGGCCTTGGAGTCCCGTACCCCAGGGAGGGGGACGTCTAAGGGGAGTATCACGGCTGCTGCTACCACGGGACCGGCTAAGCACCCCCGGCCTGCCTCATCCACACCGGCTAAGGGGAAGAAACCTTCTTCTTTGAAGTGAGAGTCGAAGGCCAGACGGGCGTGATCTGGGTCTTTCCCTTTCCATGGGAAGAGGGGGACTGCTCCTAAAAGGGTGGAGGCCTTTTTCACCGCTTTTCCTCTCTGATACGTCTCTTCAGCTGTCTGATGTGAATCTCCACCAGCTTGGTTTTGTATCCCTGGCTTTTCAGTTTCTTTAAAAGGGTCAGGGCTTCCTGGAGCTCCCCCTGATCCTCCTTCAAGTTGGCCAGTCCACAGAGGGCTTCTTGGCCTTTCTCACCCCCTATTTCTTCTATGACGTATCTGTAAAGACCTTCGGCTTCCTCCCAGGCCCCAGCGTTTCTGAAAAGCTCTGCCAGGACCAGGGGGAACCTTGTATCATTTTGATTGAATCCCCCCTGGAGGAAGGAGCGGGCAAGCTTTGAGGCCCCTTTCAGGTCCCCTGCCCTGATGGCATATTCCACCATGCGTTCCTCCCGGAGACCGGAGGAGCGAGGATCTGGGGTCATGGCCCTTAGAATCTTCAGCCCAGCCTTGGGGTTTCCCATCTCCCTGGCTGAGATGTCGGCCATAAGGATTTGGGCCTTTCTTCTATATGCTTCTATATAGTTACCTTGGATAAGCCTCTTGCAGTAGGCAATGGCCTTTTGGGGATCCTGGTTTACCACCCTTTCTATCTGGGCTAATTGAAGGAGGGATCGGGCGGCGTAGGAAGAGGTGTTTCCCTTCTGGGCGATCTCCTGGAAGAGCCTGTAGGCCTCGGAAAAGCGGCTTTGGGATAGGGCCCTTTCCCCTTCAGCGTATAGCTCTTTATCTTTGCCCCCACAGCCCCCCAATGGCAGGATGATGGAGAAAATAAGGATCAGGCTTAACCATCGGCCCACAGTAATATGCTCCTCAAGGGATACAGGGAATCACTCCTCGTTCTCCCGTTCCCGTACCAAGTTCACCCCTACCACCGTGTCCCCGTTGGGCAGGTCAATGAGTCGGACCCCTTGGGTGGCCCGTCCCACCACAGATACCTCCTTTGCCTCAAGCCTTATGGCCATACCCTCCTGGGTAGCCACAAACAGCTCGTCGTCGGGATTCACCACCAGGATGCTCACCATTTTTCCCGTCTTTTTTGTTAGACGGTGGGCAGTGACCCCTTTGCCTCCTCGGGCTTGGATCCTGTAAGCGGAGATAAGGGTCTTTTTGCCGTAGCCTTTCTGGGTTACGGTGAGAACATATTCCGCTGTGAGGGGTTCCATGCCTATTACTTCGTCTCCTGGAGCCAAACGTATGCCCCTTACCCCCCGGGCTGTTCTGCCCATGGACCTTACCTGGGAAGACGAGAAGACCATGCCCCTTCCCTCTCTGGTGCCCAGTATCACTGGGGTGTCACCATTTACAGGTTTTACAGAGATGAGTTCGTTACCTTCATCCAGGTTGATGGCTATGATTCCCCCCCTTCTTACATACCGGAAGCGCTCTAATGCTACCTTTTTCACCACCCCCAGTTTGGTGGCCATCATGAGGTGCCCTTCTCCTCCTCTCTCCTTGAGGTGGGTGAAAGCTGTCACCCTTTCTTCTTCTTCCAGACGGAGGATCTGGTTTATGGGTTTGCCTTTGGCGTTCCGGGAGCCCTGGGGGATTTCGTATACCTTGAGGCGGTGGACTTTACCTTTGTTGGTGAAAAAGAGGAGGTGGTCCAGTGTAGAAGCAATGTAAAGCTGCTCTACAAAGTCTTCCTCTTTGATCTCCAGGGCCTTCTTCCCTCTTCCCCCTTTTCTCTGGCTCCGGTAAAGGGATAGGGGTGTTCTTTTCACCAGCCCCCTGTGGGTAAGGGTAACCACCATGTCCTCCTCTTTTATGAAGGCCTCGGGATCGAAGGCCTCCACCTCTTCCAGTATCTCCGTTTTCCTTTGGTCGCCGAACCTCTCCTTAATCTCTAAAAGTTCGTCCCTCACCACTCCCCAAAGGACGGATTCTTCTCTGAGGACGGTTTCTAACTCCTGGATGAGGGTTGTAACATCCTGATACTCCTTATCGATTTTCTCCCTTTCTAAAGCTGTGAGGCGTTGGAGCCTCATATCTAATATGGCTTGGGCCTGTTTTTCTGAGAGGCCGAAGCCTTCCATGAGACCTTGTCGGGCTTCTTGGGGGGTAGATGAACCTCGAATGAGCTTGATGACCGCATCCAAGTGCTCCAGGGCAATTTTCAGGCCTTCCAAGAGGTGGAGGCGATCTTGGGCCTTTTCCAAGTCGTAGAGGGTTCTTCGAGTGACTACCTCTTTGCGGAACTCCAGAAAGGCACCAAGGATGCTGGAAAGGGGAAGGAGGTGAGGGGCCCCCTCCACCAAGGCGATAAGGATAACCCCAAACCCAGTTTCTAAAGGGGTGTACCGGTAAAGCTTTTTGAGAACGAAGTCCGGGTCTTCTTCCCGCTTCAACTCCATGACAATGCGGACCCCATGGCGGTCGGATTCGTCTCTTATAGCCTGGATCTCGTCCAGTTTACCTTCTAAAGCCAGTTGGGATATGCGCTCTACCAAAGAGGCTTTGTTAAGTTGGTATGGAATCTCCCGGACCACTAAGGCCACCCTTTTACCTTTGAGGGTTTCCACTTCCACTTTGGCCCGGAGGCGTAGGGCGCCCCGTCCCGTTTTGTAAGCCCGAGTGATCTCCTCCCGCCCACATATGAAGGCTCCTGTGGGGAAGTCTGGACCCTGGATGAAGGCCATGAGTTCTTCTACCGTGGCATGGGGGTGATCGATCATGTATACCAAGGCGTCGACCACCTCCGATAGGTTGTGGGGAGGGATATTAGTGGCCATACCCACAGCGATGCCTGCCGTCCCGTTCACCAAGAGGTTGGGTACCCTGGTGGGCAGCACGGCGGGCTCTTGGAAGGAACCGTCAAAGTTGGGGATAAAGTCCACTGTACCTTTTTCTATGTCCCGTAGGAACTCTTCAGCCAGGGCTGTGAGCCTCACCTCTGTGTATCTCATGGCGGCAGGGGGATCCCCATCCAAGGAGCCAAAGTTTCCCTGGCCGTCCACCAAGGGGTAACGCATGGCGAAGTCCTGGGCCATGCGCACCAAGGCATCGTAAACGGCGGTATCTCCATGGGGGTGGAGCTTCCCGAGGACTTCGCCCACTACCCGGGCGGATTTTTTGAAGGGCCTGTTGTGCACAAGACCCAGTTCTTCCATAGCGTAAAGGATGCGCCGGTGGACGGGTTTCAGGCCGTCACGGATGTCGGGAAGGGCTCGGCCTACGATTACACTCATGGCGTAATCTATGTATGCACTCTTCATCTCCTCTTCTATGCTAATGGGGGTTACCTGGGCCATGGGGCTCTCCTTGGGAAATTCAACCTATGATCCTGGGTACTCGGAAGAGCCCCCTCTCGTCCTTCTCGGGGGCGTTTCTCAAAGCTTCCTCCTGGAGAAGGGAGGGTGCGGTTTTGTCTTCCCGCATCACGTTGGTCTGGGCCAGGACGTGGAAGGTGGGTTCCACTTCTTGGGTGTCCAATTCCTTTAACTGGTCTACGTACTTTAGGATCCTGTTGAGCTGATGGGTGAAGCTCTCCATCTCTTCTTGGGTAAACTCCAGTCTGGCTAACTGGGCCACGTGCAAAACCTCAGCCTTGCTGATCTTCTCCATGGGAATCACCCCCTCCTTTTACCCCAAAAAGTCTTGAGACTTTTTGGGGGTCCCCTTTCTAAGTTGGGCAAGCCTTGCCACTAAAAGCTTCTCCCCTACTCTATCGAACCTTACCCTTACCTTCAAGTTTGGACCTGAGCCTTCCAGGGTTTTTACCATTCCTGGACCGAAGACGGGATGGATCACCCGATCTCCCGGTTTCCATCCCCCCTCCTTTGGGGTCCCTCCAAGGCCGATTCCCCAAGAAACGGCCTCTCTCACTAAAAGTTCTTGAGGAATGGAGTGGAGAAAACGGGAAGGGGCAAACACCCGGTGTCTCCCATAGTAGAGTCGCTCTTTGGTATAGGACAGGAGGAGACGCTCCTTGGCCCTGGTGAAACCTACATAGCAAAGGCGTCTCTCCTCTTCCAGGCCTGCTAAGCTCTCCAATGAGAGGGTGTGGGGAAGGAACCCCTCTTCCATACCCACCATAAAGACTACTGGGAACTCCAGGCCTTTGGCGGAGTGGAGGGTCATGAGGGTTACCTTGTTTCCGTCTTCCCTTTCATCCTGGGAGGTGGTGAGGGAGGCCCTGTCTATGAACTCTCTGAGACCGTTGTCCAAATCGTCATACTCCACGGCCACATTGACCAGTTCCCTCAGGTTTTCTATGCGCCCATGTGCCTCTATGCTGTCTTCCTCTTCCAGGCTTTGGATGTATCCTGTCCTTCTCATAAGGTGGTCTAGAAAGTAGGAGAGGGGCTTGTCCCTGGAGTTCTCTTTTAGATCTTCCATAAGGGTAATGAAGGAGAGGAGTTGAGCCCGGGGACGAGAGGGAATGGTATCCGTTTCCAAGACGGCTTTCAGTCCTTCCCAAAGGGGCAAGTCTCCCCATTGGCAGAAGGTAAGGATCCGTTCTATGGTTTTATCTCCGATACCTCTTTTGGGAGCGTTTACTACTCGGCGGAAGGCCAGGATGTCATCGGGATTCTGCACTAAGCGCAGGTATGCTATTATGTCTTTGATCTCTTTTCTGTCATAGAACCTCAGACCGCCCACCACCCTGTAAGGCATTCTCTCTCTATTGAGGGCCTCTTCTAAGGGACGGGATTGGGCATTGGTGCGGTAGAAGACGGCGAAGTGAGAGAGGGGCTGCCATAAGGACATCTCTTTGACTTTAGAGACCACGTATCGGGCCTCGTCTTTTTCATCCTGGGCAAGGTAAAGGGTAATCTTTTCCCCTTTGGAATTGGCGGTGAAAAGGCGCTTCTCTTTCCGCAGGGTGTTCTCTCGAATTACATGCCAAGCTGCCCCTAAGATGGTTTGGGTGGAACGATAGTTCTCTTCCAATTTTACCACCTTGGCCTCGGGGAAGTCCCGTTCAAAGAGAAAGATGTTTCTCACGTCGGCCCCCCGCCAGCTGTAGATGGATTGGTCATCGTCTCCTACCACGCATAGGTTCCTGTGTTTTTCTGCCATAATGCGTACAATTTGGTATTGGGGGGTGTTGGTGTCCTGATACTCGTCAACCATGATGTGATGGAAGCGCTCCTGAAGGAATTCCCTCACAGATTCCTCTTCCAAAAGTCTGAGAGGTAGGAGGATGAGATCGTCGAAGTCCATGGCGTTGTTGAGGCGGAGGAACCCTCTATACCGTTTGTACACCTGGTTTACCGTCTCGGCCCATGGTCCCTCTCCCTGGAGTTCCTCAGGATCTTTCTGGGCTGCTCGGGTCCTGCTTATGGTTGCAAGGAGGGAGCGGGGGGTGAAACGCTTCTCTTCTATCTTCAGCTCTTTAACGATTTGTTTTACAACCACCAACTGATCAGAGTCGTCATAGATGTTGAAATCCAAGGAGTACCCTATATGGTGGGCGAAGCGGCGGAGCACCCACAGGCCAAAGGCGTGGAATGTAGACAGAAAAGGGGATCCGGGCCACCCCTGGCCCAATAGATCCATTACCCGTTCCTTCATCTCCTGGGCCGCCTTATTGGTGAAGGTGAGGGCCAAAATCCTTTCAGGCTGTTCCCCGGACGCCATGAGATAGGCGATTCTGTGGGTTATGACCCGGGTCTTCCCAGATCCGGCCCCTGCCAGTATGAGGAGGGGACCGGAAGGGGTAGTGACCGCCTCCCTTTGGGGGGGGTTCAGGTCCTTTAAGAGTTCTTCTACGCCCAGCACACCCTTCTTCATGGCAAGGAAAATTTATCACATTCAGAGGGGGACAACCAGGGAAAGGAGGGCATGGATTTTTGTTTCTGAAGACTGGGCAAAGGGGCTTCTTATAGAATTGAGGAAGTATAACTGAGATCTCTAATGGTCTACGAAGGATGTGGGGCTCGTTACTCCAAGACTGCAAGGAGATCTCCAGGTTCCACGGTGTCTCCCTGGGAGACCATGATCTCTTGAACTTTCCCTTCCTCGGGAGCGGCTACGGCTGTTTCTACCTTCATAGCTTCCACTACGAGGACGGTTCCTCCTTTTTTCACCTGGACCCCAGGTTCCGCCAGGAGTTTTACCACCTTACCAGGCATGGGGGCAGCAATGTGATGGGGGTTGCTGGGCTCGGCCTTGGGGCGTTGCGACTCTTTTACCTGGATGGAAAGGTCCCTCACTCTGACCTCTCGGGGTTGACCGTTAAGTTCGAAGTGGATCACCCTGGTGCCATCGGGGAGGAGTTCTCCCACGGCGGTGAGTTTTATTACTAGGGTCTTACCCTCCTCTATATCTACGCTGTCTTCCTGGCCCACTTCCAAACCATAGAGGAAGAGGGGGGTTTTCATGACGGAGGTATCTGAGTAGGTCTTCTGGTGCTCTAAAAAGTCCTCATATACGCCGGGATAGAGAAAGGCTGAGAGAATGTCCCTGTCAGTAGGCTCTTTCCCAAGGAGTTCTCTTAATTCCGTTCTTTTGCCTTCGAAGTCTGCTGGGGGCAAGAGTTCACCAGGCCGACAGGTGATGGGTGTTTCTCCCCTCAGAACTACCTGCTGGAGTTTCTCGTTAAAGCCCCCATAAGGCTGGCCAATCATGCCCTTGAAATAGTCCACTACTGACTGGGGAAAGGAGAGGTTTTCCCCTTGCTGGTATAGATCCTCTTCGGTGAGGTTATTTCTCAACATAAAGAGGGCCAAGTCGGCTACCACCTTGGAGGAGGGAGTCACCTTGATGATATCTCCAAGCATCTCATTGACATGGGCGTAGGTGGCCTTCAGTTCCTCCCACCTGTCACCTAAACCCAGCTCCACAGCCCTGGGTTTCAGGTTGCTGTACTGCCCGCCGGGTATCTCATGAAAATAGAGCTCTCCCGTCGGACCTTTCAGACCACTCTCAAAGGGGGTGTAAAACTCTCGTATCCTTTCCCAGTAGGCAGACATAGCTGTAGCCTGATC
>WFSI01000154.1 GCA_015486105.1 Aquificota bacterium
ATGGGTAGAGGACGAGGGGTTGGGTATAGCTCCCCAATTCCAGAGCAGGATCTTTGGTCTCTTTGAGCGCCTCCACGGGGTAGAGTCCTATCCGGGAACAGGTTTGGGGCTGGCTATTGTTAAAAAAGCCGTGGAACGTATGGGTGGTAAGTCAGGAGTAGAATCCCATGAAGACCAGGGCAGCAGGTTTTGGATAGAACTGGAAAAGTGGGGAGAACACAGAGATGAACACCAAACACATACTTCTGGTAGAGGACAATCCCTATGACATCTTCCTTACAAAGAGGGCCTTCACCAAAGCCAAGATCGTCAATCCCATCCAAGTGGTCAAAGATGGGGAAAAAGCTATAGCCTATCTGGCCAGGGGAGAACCTTACAGAGATCAAGCAGAAAAGAGGCGGATTGAAAGGTAAAGGGCAGGCCTCCAAGCTCAGCTCATTCAAGCCCAAAAGATGCAAGCCATAGGGAGACTGGCAGGGGGAGTGGCCCATGATTTCAACAATATCCTGACAGCTATCCAAGGCTACACCGAGCTGGCCTTACTCAAGGTAGATGAGCATCACCTCCTCCTCGAGTATCTGAATCAGATAAGCCAAGCCTCTTCCCGAGCAGCAGACCTGGTGAAACAGCTCCTCCTCTTTGGCAGAGAACAACCCATAGACTTAGCCCCTATCAACCTCAACAAAGCCATCCATGATACGGCCCAGATGATGAAGAGACCATCAGCCACACATTCGAACCCTTCTTCACCACCAAAGATAAGGACAAAGTCCCAGGATTAGGCCTTTACGCAGTCTATGCTATAGTGAAACAGCACGGAGGATGGATCCATGTAGAGACCCAAGAGGGAAAAGGGAGCACCTTCAGGGTATACCTGCCTGCTGTAGAAGAGACACCAGAAGAGGTTTCTGAAAAGATCCCTTTGGCTATAGACACAAGGAAGAATAGGGGGACAATCCTTCTTGTGGAAGACGACGTGAGAAGACTGGCCTACCACTTTCTCCAAGACCGAGGATTCACCGTTTACCAAGCCCCCACGGCAAGGGAAGCCCAAAAGATCTTCGAAGAAGAAGGGGCCAACATCCAGCTCCTCTTCAGCGACGTGGTCCTTCCCGATGGAAATGGGATAGATTTGGCAGAGGAGCTCATTGAGCTAAAGCCAAAACTCAAGATTCTTTTAAGCAGCGGATACAGCCAAGATAAAAACCAGGTAGAATCTATCCAGGAAAAGGGATGGAAGTTCATACAGAAACCCTATTCCCTGATCGAAATCATAGGAATAGTAAAGAGACTACTGAAGGGAGAAGACCCTTAATCCACCATCAGTTATGGGACATATCCCCTGGATTTCATGAAATCCAGACTGATGAGGGCATCTTCCTCAGTGTGGGCCTCAATAACCAAGAGGGGAAAAGTACCCGTCTTATCCACCAAGGAAAAGAGCTCGTCCCAGGGGGCTATACCCATTCCCATGCCCATGTGGGCGTCTTTATCCCCCCGATTATCATGGAGATGCAGCTCTACCAACCAATCTCCCAAGGCGGCAAACCAGGTCTCCAAGTCTGCATCACCGAAGAGAAGAAAATGCCCTACATCGAAACAATGGCCCACCCGGGGATGATTCAGCCTCTCCAAAAGGGCCTTTATCGTCCATGGATCCCTTTCAAAGATGTTCTCCACAGCCACCGTAACATGGGAGGGATAGTCCTCCATGAGATCCGATATCGTCTCAGCAGCTAACTCCACCCACTGCTCCACAGCAGCGCCATACCTCCAATGGTCAAAACCGGGGTGAACCACCACACACCGGGCCTGGAGAAACTCCACCATGGGCCTAAGCTGTAGCCAACGTTTCAGGGTAAGCCCCCTGACTCCAGGATCCACTGAGCCAGGGTTCAGATCCATAAAAGGGGCATGGAGGGTGAAAGAGAGACCCCCATCTTTAAGGGGAGCCAGATCCCCAATAATCTCCCCAGGACCACGGCCTTCCAGATCCAAAGCGGAAAAGTAGATCTCGGGGGAAATGGCCAGTCCCAAAAGCTTCTCCTTGGCCTCCCCCAGTTTCCTATAAGGTACGTGGACAAACAGCCTATCCACCCTTCCCCCTTTCTACATATAAGATAGCATACCCTCCATTGAAGGAAAAGGCACAGAAATGTATAGTGAAAAGTACTACCTTCTTTAACAAACAGGGGTATTTCCAAGGGAACCAGAAAACGGATCTTCCAAAGGAGGAAGTCATGGAAGAGAAAAGGCTCCTCATGGACTGGGGGTACATAAGTTATCTGGAAGGGGGAGAAGGAGACACTCCCTTAGTCTTTGTCCATGGAGCAGGCAACAGGGGCAGTATATGGAGAGAAGTGATGAATCATCTAAAATCCGCCTTCCAGGTTGTAGCCCCAGACCTGCCCGGACATGGCAGCTCCAGTTGCATGCTCCAGGAAAGGATAGAAGACTACGCCCAGAACATCCGAGAGATCTTAGAAACCCTGAACCTTCAGGAGATCCTTCTCATAGGCCACTCCATGGGCGGGGCAATAGTCATAAAGGCTCTTCCCCAATGTCCCCAGGTCAAGGGGGCCGTCTTGGTGGGAACAGGGGCCCAGCTCAAGGTAAATCCCAAGATCCTCCAAGGTCTAAAAGAGAACTTTTTAGAATCAGTGGGCGCCATGGCCCATTGGTGTTTCTCTAAAGGTACCTGGAAAGGGCTAATTGACGAGGTCCGGGATATGATGCTCCAGGCTGGCAGAGACATGCTCTACCGAGACATGTATGCCTGCTCGGTCTACTCGGGGATAGAAGAACTGAAAAGGCTCAATATGCCCGTCTTGGTGGTATGCGGTGAAAAAGATGTCATGACTCCTCCTGACCTGGCAAGGGAGCTGGTGGCCCAAATCAAAGGGGCCAAACTCAAACTCATTCCCAACAGTGGCCACATGGTCCATCTGGAACAACCTCAAACCTTAGCAAGGGCTATAAAGAACTGGTGGAGCAGCCTGCCATAGCAAAGAGGACCAAAAGGCTCCTCCGCTCCCTAACAAGGGGAAGGAAATAGGCATAGGTTGGAGGTTGAGATGGTGAAGGTTACAAAGGATGCAAGGTGTAAAGGATAAACTTCACGGCAAACTAGAGCCCCTCTTTAGCCCCTCTTTTGGGAGTATGATTTTGAGGACATAGACATTTCAAAGGACAGAGAATTGATCATCAAAAAGGTGCTGTCTCACGGTAGTGTGCAGGACCTGAAGTGGCTGAGAAAGGCTGTAGGGGACAAAGAAATAAAGGCGATTCTCATGAAGACCAAGGGAAGAGGAATAGACAGAAGGCGTATGAGATTTTACCAGGTCATCTTTCGCCTACCGGCAAGGGAGGTGGATCTCTGGCTAAAGGATCCTGCAAGAGCAATCTGGGATGACCGATGTAAATAGCAAGAGAACTCCCAAGATGCTGTGGAGAATGGACTGGAGAAGAATCTAGACCGAAATTAGGGAATGGGGCAGGGAGGCGGTGTAGTGAGGTAGCTTTTGGAAAGGAGACCAAACCGTGGCTGAGAAGGTGGAAATTGTTTTTGTGCTTGTTCCGGTCAAGGTCCACATCTGTTCCATGAAAAGTAGTTGTAGCTTCTGTCACTGTAGCGTAAAAGAGGGGAGAGAGACCAGGTATGTTATCAAGCCACTTTTCGGAGATATGGACATATGACCACTGATTTATCATTCATAACGAATGAAGAGGGACAAAGCCTGAGAGACAGGTTCAAGGTTCTGGTAAAAGGCACTTCTTTTTTCGACTGTTTAGTTGGATATTTCTACATAAGTGGATTTTATGCACTCTATAAATCGCTGGGGAAAACGGAGAGAATCAGAATTCTTATTGGTATAAGCACAGATAGACGAACCCATGACTTGCTTGATAAAGCTACTGGATACAAGCAGCAAGTGATAGATTTCTCACATTCAGAGACAAAACAGGAGGTTGAAGAGCTGGTAGAAAGAGAGCTGGCTGACTCAGAAGACAACAGAGATGTCGAAGAAGGTGTGTATAAATTTATAGAGTGGGTTAGAAGCGGCAAGCTGCAAATAAGGGCGTATCCATCGCAAAATATTCATGCCAAGCTCTATATCATGACCTTTTATGAGGGCGACAGAGATGTAGGGCGCGTGATCACCGGCTCAAGCAATTTTACCTATGCCGGTTTAGTTGATAATCTTGAGTTCAACGTGGAGCTGAAGAACCGCAGCGACTATGAGTTTGCCCTTCGGAAATTCGAGGAGTTGTGGAAGGATGCAGTTGATATCGGCGAGGAGTATGTCAGGACTATTCAGGTGTACTGGTCGAGACTTAATCTGACACCTGGTGACAAGAATGATATAGTAACTAACATAAGGAGGTGTCAGATGACTACAGAGGAAAAGATCATTAAGAACAAGCTGGGATTGCTTGAACTGGCCAGGCAACTGGGTAACGTTTCCAGGG
>WFSI01000155.1 GCA_015486105.1 Aquificota bacterium
TCTTCTACTTTCCATTTGTCCCTTTCCCGCTTGCCCACCATGTTACTTACCGCCCTGACTTCTATGAGAGGGGTACGATAGAAGGCTGCTACATGGGCGACAGCGGCCCCTTCCATGTTTTCGCACAGGGCCTTGGGGAACAGGGCCTCCAACTCTTTTGCCCTCTCTTCTTTTCCTGTGATGGCCGAAAGGGTGATGAAAGGTCCTCGAGGAATAGAAGAAATTAAGGAGTCTGGGCAGAATAGGGGGAAACGATGGTGGAATTGGTCCTTTTCAGTGACCAGATAGGCTGTGTTCATGTTTTTAGGGGTGAGCCAGCCCTCTTCTGTCATGGATCCCTCGTCTCCGTAGATTTCTTCTGTGGCTAAGGCCAAATCTAAGGGTGAGAGGCCAGAGGAAGGGTAGGCCCCGGCTGTGCCTGTGAGGAGCAGGAGGGATGGTCCCCACTTTTCTATGGTGAGGGCTGTGGTCACGGCGGCATTCACTTTTCCCACCCCTGTTTCCACCAGGAGGACCCTCAGGGCTTTCCATTTCCCCTGCAAGACCCTTCGCCATGGTTCGGCTAAAGGCGTGGCCTTCAGGGGCCCAGCCAGGGACTCCAGTTCTTCCCAGGTAGCGGCCAGTATGGCCAATCTGTTTTCATCTTTGTTTGTCGGTATCATCAAAATAGACTTCTTTCACATCAAAATGCACGATCTTAATTCTCCTTCCAATCTTTCGGATAATTCATACTCTGCTACTTTCTCTCCATTCAACTCCTATGAGGTATTGTTCCTTTGCTTGGTAAGGTGTTTTATTTCTCTTATAGGCCCTATATTTTTTCGTCAAGGTGGGAACAAGAACCAGGGCATAAGAGGTCTTTGCACTTATGGTGTGTTCAGGAAAGGGCAGGCTTGGCGTGCTTGTTCCTCCAAAACCTGTCTATTACGCTGGCCATGGGTTGTTGACAGGCAATGGCCAAGGCCACGGGGAGGGTGGCCTTGGGAGGGAAACCGGCTAAGGCCATGACCAAGGCTGCCCCGTTGTTCTTCATGCCCAAGTAGTAGGTGAGGGTGATCCTGCTTTCAGAGGAGAGTTTAAGTAAATGTCCGGCCAAGGTCCCTGTGGCGTAGAAGAGGGATACCTGGAGGGCCATTATGCCCAAAACGAAGAGGACTTTGATGGAGAGGGGGGTGTTGAGGGCTGCCACAGAAGTGTTGAGGACTATCATATAAAGCATTCCTATCTTGGCTACTATACCCATGGATGGCTTGAGGGCGTCTGTGGGTTTAATGTGGTAAGCTATCAGGGCCATGATGGTGGGGAGGAGTACGGCTATAAAGAGCTTTTGGGCCAAGGGGAAGAGGGGAACGGCGACGCTTTTGCCCACGGTGAGTTTAAGGATGATGGGGGCAGCTATGGGAATAAGGAGGACATGGGCCCCCACGGCTAAGATCCCCAAGGCCACATCCCCTCCCGATATTCTACTCCAAATGATGGTGGAGATGGCGGCTGGGGAGGCTGCTACACAGAGATGTCCCACTTGCCACAGGGGATGATGGTGATAGAAGAGGCTGGTTATCCCTAAGGCAATGAGAGGGAGGGCTGTCAACTGAAGGGTCATGCCGGTTATCAGAGGTTTTAGATGCTCCTGAGGGTAGATGAATGCTTGCCAGGTGAGGCCATAGGTGGAGCAAAACATGATGGCGAAGAGGGCGGGAGTAGCGGTCCATGTGTATTGGGGCATCAGATGCCGCAAAAGGTAACCCATAGGGAACGAGAGGGGGATAAGGAAGATGAGGGCCGAAGCCAGAGCTTCGTCGGTTTTCTCTATCATTCTTAGAGGAAGAATGAAGGGTCGGTGAGCCCTTCCAAAAAACGCTGCCATTCCCTGTCTGGTAGGGCTATAAATCGGGCCTCAGATTGGGCGCAAACCTGGCCTTCCTCGTTTACTACCCGGGCTGCAGCCACGAAGACCCGACTTCTGGGCCTATCTTTTACCCACCCTTCTACGGTATAGGTCCCCTGGGTAGTGACAGGACGGTGGAATTTGATGCTCATGTCCGCCGTGACTGTGCATTTCCTGTCTCGGGCGGCAATGGCCCACCACATGGCCTCGTCTAAGAGGGTGCAGACGATGCCTCCGTGGATTACCCCTTCGAAGCCGGCATACTCCTTTTTTGGGGAGAAGGGTGCCTTCACTTTTTCTCCGTCCCACTTTAAGGGAAGGGCTACACCGATGGGGTTGTCCCTGCCGCAACCAAAACACCCATGGTAAGAGGGTAGGGGTTCTGCCATGCCTCACCTCCCTTTCATGGTGGCCTTTTGTTAGCACAGGGAAGCGAAGGGGGCAATGGAGGAAAGTGGAAGTTAGAGGGCTCCATGGACGGCTCCAAGGGTTTCGGGGTCACTTCGATCCTTTTTATTTACCACTTAGGGGCCAGCCTATCTCTTTGAGTCGGGCCTCTACCTGTTCCAGGTCGAACCTGACGTGGCTCAGCACGGCAAAAGTACCCGTGCCGTAAGCCACTAAGGATCCATCAGCGGCTTTCACCTCTGCTTTGGCTACGGCCAGCCTCTTGCCCTTGTGGATCATCCAGCCTTGGGAGTAGACGTTTTGCCTGTTTGGGGGTTTCACGATGTAGGTGTGAAACTCGGTGGTGGTGACCCATACCCAGGGGTACTGGGCTGCGGCCGTGAACCAGATGGCGTTGTCTACCATGGCTGAGATGATGCCACCATGCAGATCCCCCATGGCGTGGCACACACCCGGATGGAAGTGCAAGACGAAATGGGCCCGGGCTTCTTCATCGAACCAAATGTCGCTGTTTAGGGTCTTGCTGATGGGTGCCTTTTTATAGATGGTTTCCAGGGTTCTGACCCATTCTTGGGTCTGATTGTCCATAATCTTCCCCCTTCATCGGCCCCGTGTCCTTAACAATTAGGACATACCCAATTTTACCTTTATCCAAAGATTATCCTGCAGTCCACGGCGAGGCAGGTGTGGGGAGATGCCATGAGGGGATTGATGTCCAACTCCCGGATTTGGGGCATTTCTATGGCCAGGGCAGAGAGGTCAAGGAGCAACTGAACTAAATAGGCCCTGTCCACCCGGGGACCACCTCTGATACCTTCAAGGATGGCTTTGCCCTTCAAACCCTCTATCATCTCGTAGGCCTCACCTTTGTCTAAAGGGGCGAGGTTTAAGGTGAAGTCCTTCCATACCTCTGTGTAGATGCCCCCCAAGCCGAAGGTGATCACAGGTCCAAACTGGGGGTCTCTCTTTATACCCGCTATGAGCTCTATGCCATTCACCATGGGCTGAAGGAGAAAGCCCTCTATGGTAAGGTCCCTTTGGGACACCCTGTCTTTCATATCTCTGATGGCATTAATAAGCCCATGGGCGTCCCTGATATTGAGGGCTACCCCTCCCACTTCGGTCTTGTGCAAGGCCATGGGAGATATGAGCTTCAGGGCCAAGGGATAGCTTAGCTGGCTGGCCGCATCTAAGGCTTCCTCTTCACTCCTGATCACCTGGTATGGGGCCGGCGGGATGCCGCTTTCATCTAAGAGCCTCAGGGCCTTTTCTCCCATGAGCACTTCTTCTCTGGCCTTTGCGGCAGGGATCTCCTCTATAGGCACCCTCTTTCTCTTCCTTAATAGGTGGTACCTGTAAAGGATGGATAGGGCACTCACTGCCCGGGAAATAGAGGGATAGACCATCACCCCAGTGCTTTTCTCCAGTCTTTCGGCCATCTGCTGGGTACCATCTCCATAAAGCCAGGCAGTGACGGGCTTTGTCTCCTTATAGGGTCTGTCTTTCAGTCTCTCTTCTGGATCTAAATCGGAGTGCAGGGGAGAATCAAGTGCAGCGGAGATGAACACAACACCATCCACCAGTTCACTTTCCAAAAGCAGCTTCAATGCAGTGTCCATGGCCCTATCGTACCCGCCCCACATGATGGGAGGCCATATATCCAAAGGATTGGACACCCTAAACCATTCAGGAGCCAGTTCCTGAATGGCCTTCAACTCTTCATGGGGTATCTTTGCTATCTCCATCCCGTAGGCCTCACAGGCGTCAGCCATCATGATGGCGCCTGCACCGGTGAAGCTGATGAGCCCCAGCCTCTTTCCCCTTATAGGCGGCAGGAAGAGGAAAGCCTTTACAGCGTCCGTGAGCTCTTCAGGGTCAGCCACGTCCAACAGGCCGGTTTTCTTGAAGGCAGCCCTGTACACTTGGTGCTCCCCTACCATGGAACCCGTATGGGAAAGGGCCATCTTGCCACCTGCCTCACTCCTTCCCGTCTTCAACACCAGTACAGGTTTTTCCTTGGAGGCCCTTGCTGCCACTTTGAGAAAGTTTCTGCCCTCTTTTAGGCCCTCCATATGGATAACAATCACTTTGGTTTGGGGGTCCCTGGCGAAATACTCCAAGCACTCCGTGAAGCCCACATCGCAGGCGTTTCCTATGTCTATGCCCTTTCCTATCTTTCCTGTGAAGCTCTCTGGGCCTGCATGGAAGATGCCACTTTGGCACACCACTGAAACGGGCCAGGGGTCTGCGTCCCTTGGTATATCCACAAAAGAGGTGGAGAAGGGGGCAAAGTGGTTTATCACCCCCAAAGTGTTGGGGCCCACTACCCTCAATCCAGAGGCCCTGGCCAGCTGAGAAAGGTCTTCCTGGAGTTCTCCTCCCCTTTTGTCGGCATCGGCAAAGCCCTGCGTCACCACCACGGCCCTCTTTATACCCTTCTCAGCGCAGTCTCTTACCACATCCAGCACCCTTTCCCTGCCCACGGCAACTACGGCCAGGTCGGGCACCTGGGGAAGGGCCTTTACGGTGGGGTAGGCAGCGAATCCCAGAATGGAGTCCAGCTTTGGATTAATGGGAAAGACCTTCCCCTTGTATCCAAAGCCCAAGAGATTCTCCAAGACGTTGAAGGCACCTTTACCTGTGGCCCGGGGTACACCAATGAGGGCTACAGAGGCAGGATCCAGAAAGCCTTTCACAAAGGTTCCATCCATACCTATACCTCCTTCAATGAACAGAGACTCCCTCTGACTTTAGTGTATACGTGTGAATTAACACCCTTACCGCTGCTTCTGGTGTGGGGAATAGGGGATGAATGCCAAGCCTCCTGATCCTGAGTGACTCATCACTCAGCTCAGAAAAACCACTGGTTTCTACGACAAACCTATTTGCACCTTTGCGCACAAATGCGCTTACAGTTTCAAGTACTGCCTTTGCTGGTACCAGGAGCACCGCCACGTCTATGCCTCGGGGTATATCTTCCAGAGATGTCCTTATTCTGTGTCCAAATATATAGCCTTCCCTCTTTCCAAAGCAGAGGATCTCACCTTTAAGTCCTAAGTTGATGAGGTTGCTTACAATATTTTGCCCCAGGTTCTCCTCGGAAAATGATACCCCTGCCACTGCTACACTGGAGGGATTAAAGAGGAGATCCATTACTCTCTACCCCTACTATCCGGGCATCGGCTATGGTGAGTCTCTCCCCACTGGCGAAGACGGGGTTCAAGTCCATCTCCTGGACTCTCCTGCTGTGGGCCACCCTGGATACCTCTACCAAAAATCGTACCAGGGCTTCTCCGTCTACCGCGGGATAGCCCCTGATCCCCTTTAGCAACTTTTTCCCCTTGATCTCCTCTATCATCTGCCAGGCGTCCCTCTCTTCAATGGGCACCAGACGAAAGGTGACATCCTTTAAGACCTCTATCCAGATACCACCCAAGCCAAACATGATTACCTGACCGAAGGAGGGATCCGTGGAGATACCCACGGCCAATTCCACCCCCTGAAGGTGGGGCTGCAGTGAGAAGGCCGTCTGAGAGTCTATGGGCCTTACCCTCTCCACCATTTTTAAAAAGGCCTTCTCCAGCTCCTGGGGTCCAGGGATGCCAGCCGTTACCCCACCCACATCGCTCTTGTGAATGATCTTCTCCGATGAGATCTTGAGGACAACTGGATAACCCAGGAGGCCAGCCTTCTCTAAAGCCTCCTCTAAGCTCTCCACTTCATAGGTGGGATTGACGGGAAGACCCTCCTTGGCTAAAAAGGCCTTGGCCTCTACCTCACCCAAGTAAGCCATTTTTTTTCTCCATGATCCTTTTTCTCTGTAAAAGGGCGCCCAGGGCTAAGGCCCCATCCTCTGGAGTGATGTAGACGGGGATACCTGCGCCTTGGAGCATCTCTATCTCTTCTGCTATCTCACTCCTCACTCCCAGGAGGACCACTACTACAGGTTTCTTGGTCTCCCGCCTCATCATGATGAGCTCATCCACGGGAGCACGGATGGCCCTGTTGTAACCCCATAAAAACAGGGCTGCATCAAAGGGTTCCCTGAGGAGGATGCGGGCCACCGGGGCGTATATCTCTGGAAGGAAACCGGGCCCCGTCATGTCCACAGGGTTGTCAATGTCTACGGGGGTCTTCTCGCCTATGATCCGGTAGATCTGGCCTATAGTCTCCTTCCTTAAAGAGGGAACCTTCCATCCATACTGGAGGAGCTTATCCAGGGCCACAATGCTGGGACCTGCCGTGAAGGTGAGGAGACAGAGGCTATTCCCTTGGGGAAGGGGCAGCATGTCTAAGGCTTTGAGGATGATAGCCAGCTCCCGGGGTGAGGAGGCCTCCACTAGTCCCGACTGGCGAAAGGCAGCGGAGTATATGGCCTTACTCCCTGCCATAGATCCTGTATGAGTTCTAGCAGCCCTGTCTACCTCTTCTGTCTCTCCTACCTTATAAACGGCTACCGGTTTGATAGAGGCCAGGCACTGGGAGGTTTGGTAGAATCTTTTCCCATCTTCCGTGCCTTCCACAAAGAGGCCTAAGGTTTTGGTATCTTTATCTGTGGACAGATAGTCCATGTAGTCAGCAAATTCTAAGACGGTGCGGTTGCCCACTCCTATCCATTTTGAGAGTCCCACTCCTTCTTCATAGAGCAGGTGGGCTATCGTAAGACCTACACCCCCGCTTTGGGATACCAGAGCGATGGATCCCGGTTTGGTTTTCATGTGCCAGAAGAAGGGCCATACGTTGCCCTTTACATTGGCAAAACCCAGGGTGTTGGGCCCCAGGAGTTTAATGGAGTACCTCTGGCAGATCTTCTTAATGCTCTTCTCCAGCTCCCTTCCACTCTTATACTCCTTGTATCCACCAGCTACGATGATGGCATTTTTGATCCCCTGTCTCCCACAGTCCTCTAACACCGCCACGGCCCTCTCGTGACCCACCAGGATCATAACAAGCTCAGGCACCTCTGGCAGATCCTGGAGACTGGGATAACAGGGCAGGCCCATCAATTCTTTGAGCCTGGGGTTAATGGGGTAGATACGACCTTCATAACTGTGGTGGATGAGGTTCCACAGGGCGGCAAACCCTACATTTAACTGCCCCTGCCGGACCCCTACCAAGGCAATACTGGAAGGAGAAAAGAGGGTGTCCATGTTTTCTATTCCTTTGAGGCCTTTAGGCCCTTGATAAGGATGTCTGAGTAGTCTTGGGCTATATCCCTAATGGGGTATTTCCCGTCGGGAGAGAACCACCCTACTGCCCAGTTGCATGCGCCAAAGATGAAAAGGGTGGCCAGATCTTCCTTCACATCGGGGGCCACCAATCCCTTTTCTTTAGCATGGAGAACAGCTTCTCTCATCAAGGCATTCAGTAAGTCACAGATGGCGTCTACTTTCTCCCTATGCTGGGGTGTGAGTTCTTTCTTCTCCGTGAGGAAGATCTGGAAAGCTTCTTTATCCGAGACAATAAAAGATAGGTAACACTCCACGAACCTCCTTATCCTCTCTAAAGGGTGGTGATAGTCCCTTCCGATTCTCAAAAATTGTGTCTGAATCATTTCTCCAACGCTGAGAAATATCTGATATAGGAGTTCTTCTTTGCTGGGGATGTAGTGGTAAAGGGAGGCCTTTTGTATCCCTACTTCCTGGGCAACCTCCTGTAGGCTGGCTCCCCTGTAACCCTTCTCAGAGAAGAGTCTTATGGCTGCATCGTATAGCAAATCTAATCTACCCATATTGCATCTTTAACAGGTGATATCGGATTTGTCAAATGATATTTTGTATAAAACTTCCGTCTGTAAGGTAGTTAATATAACCTATTAAAATACAGGAGATTTTGCTTTTACTAAAAACTCCTTCAGAGTAGGACTTCTCCCAGAAACTAACCATTGCCTTAGTTAGTGTATTCGAATTAAATGAAGTCTGTCTGAAATCAAGTGTAAAGGTGGTGCGATTCTTTCTTGCCCATGAATTCGCCGCATGTCTACGTGGAGTGCTGTTCCCAAATACTTTATAACTCGTGACCTACCTTCCTGGGCGGCTCAGACATGGACTGTGATGGAAACGCACTACCCCTATCCTTCCAGGGAAATGGGGGAAATCCTGTATCTGAGGTATTGGTGATTTAAAGCTAAAACCTACAATAAGAATTTGCCCTATGATAGGGAAGTTAGAGATGAACAGAGAGTTTGCTGGGGTTTCCCTTGGCCTTTCCATGTCTCCCTGTCCCTTGTTTAGCTTCTTCCTACCCGTTATAGACTGAATCATGGAGGGCACGACGGGCGCGCTTTATGTGGTTTCTACTCCAATAGGGAACCTGGAGGATATTACCCTCAGGGCCCTTAGGATTTTGAAGGAAGTGGATCTTGTGGCTTGCGAGGATACCCGTAGAAGCAAGAGGCTTCTCTCCCATTATGGCATCAGTAAGCCCCTGATAAGCTATTACAGCTCCAAAGAGGCCCAGAGGGTTCCTATCCTGTTGGATCGGCTGAAGAAAGGGGAGAGGGTGGCCCTTATCACTGATGCGGGCACACCCCTGCTATCCGACCCCGGTTGGAGGTTGGTGAAAGGGGTCATAGAGGAGTGTATTCCTCTGGTGCCTGTTCCCGGTCCATCGGCCCTTTTGGCGGCTTTGGTAGTTTCTGGTTTTCCTATTTGCCCTTTTGCCTTTTGGGGTTTTCCACCAAGGAAGAGAGGAGAGCTGGTCTCTTTCCTCAAAGGCATAAAAGGCATGGGTTTTACCCATGTCTTTTATGAATCCCCTAAGAGGTTGCTTGGTACCCTTGATGTTATGGAGGAGGTATGGGGAGGTAAGATGGTAGTGGTGGCCCGGGAAATAACCAAGGTCCATGAGGAGTTTCTCAGGGGTAGATTGGGGGAGGTCAGGGCTTCTTTGGAGTCTCGGAAGGGAGTGAAAGGTGAGGTGGTTCTGTTGGTGGAAGGAGGGGAAGAAGAAGGAGAACCCTGGAAGGATAAGGCTTGGGCCTTGGCGGAGAAAGGCTTCAGCGCCAAAGAGGTGGCTAAGATCCTCAAAGTTCTGTATGGTATTTCCAAAGGGGAGGTGTACTCCCTCGTGGAACAGGGGGATTTGGAGAGTGGCAAGATTTGACTGGGAGTGGGAGGAGAAGTTTGCCTTTCGGTCTTGTGAGGGAAGTTGGGGATTGGAGGTGACCATGGAGAATATCCCTCTCTTGGCAAAGAGGGGGGATTTAAGGGTGCGCCTTCAGAGAATGAGGAGGCAGTTACTCTTTTTCGAGGGTAAGTATGCCATGGTCTCCCAGGCCTTTTACGATAAGTACAGACAAGGGGAGATGGGTTTTTCTGAAGAGTTTGGAGTATGGGCGGAGATTTTCGCAGAATATCTCTTTTGGAAGAGGGTAAGAAGTTAAGGGATGGAGCATTTGTGGCCGATGTCATGTTGGGACGTTTGGCCCGCTGGCTCAGGATTTTGGGTTTCGATGTCCTATACTTTCACAGGGCGCCAGATGATTTTCTTATTTATGTGGTTTTGGAAAGCGGGAGGGTGCTCATGACTAGGGATAGAAGGCTGGCGGAAGAACCTATCCTTGCCAATAAAGCTTTTCTAGTGGAGGATACCCGTTTGCCTTGGCAGCTGAGAGAGTTTCTGGGGCGGTATCCTGGGGGTGGCAGGCCCCGGTGTGCCGATTGTAATGGACTTTTGGTGGAGGTTTCCCGGGAGGAGGTGGTAGATTTAGTTCCTCAGTACGTCTATTTTAATTCTCCCCGATTCTGGAGGTGTCCCTCTTGCGGAAAGGTGCTGTGGGAAGGAACCCACAAAAGAAACATGCTCCGTTTTTTAGGCTTTGATCCTTGGAGGAGGGATGAGGGATCTCCAGAGTGAGAGGGACTATCGGCGTATAGAGATTGACCGAGTGGGGGTGAAGGGTCTTCGTTACCCCATCACTGTGTTGGATAGGGCCCATAAGGAACAGCCTACTGTGGCTTCTATAAATCTCTTCATATCTCTGCCCCATCACTTTCGAGGAACCCATATGAGCCGCTTCGTGGAGATCCTTAATGAGTACCGCTGGAGGATTCACGTCGCCAGGGTGAGAGACATCTTAAAAAAGGTGGAGGAAAGGATTCCTGCCCTGGCTGCCCATGTGGAGATTTCCTTTCCCTATTTTATGGAGAAGAGTGCGCCCCTTTCTGGTGAGAAAAGCGTTATGGGGTATGACTGTCACCTCTTGGCTACCTTGGATGCTCAAGGGGTTTACGATTTGAGGGTGGGGGTTGAGGTACCCATAACCAGTGTCTGTCCCTGCTCTAAGGAAATCAGTGATAGGGGAGCCCATGGCCAGAGGGGGATGGTGAGGCTCTTTGTTAGGTTTCAGCGGATGGTGTGGCTGGAGGAACTCATTGAGGTGGCCGAATCCTGTGGTAGCGCCCGGATCTATCCCCTTTTGAAGAGGGAGGATGAGAGGTTTGTCACTGAAAGGGCCTACGACCACCCCGTCTTCGTAGAGGATGTGGTGAGGGAGGCTTCCTTGAAGCTCCAAGAGGATGAAAGGATCACATGGTTCTCCGTTGAGGTAGAAAACCAGGAGTCCATTCACCAGCATAATGCATATGCCTCTGTGGTTAGGGAAAGGAGGGAAGATAGTTGGGTGGTCTCCGAGTAAAGGTGGTCTTGGTGGCAGTGTTCTTTATGGTAGGCTGTGGAGGGGGGAGTCACTATCGGATTCCTCAGACTATCTATCCTCCTCCCAGGGCTGGTTGGAGCCAAGTAGGGATGGCCTCATGGTACGGTTACGACTTTCATGGAAGAAGGACAGCCAATGGAGAGGTTTATAACATGTACGGTTACACCGCTGCCCATAAGATTCTTCCTTTTGGTACCTATGTCAGGGTTTTGAACCTGAACAATGGGAGGTCTGTGGTGGTGCGCATAAATGATAGGGGTCCTTTCGTTCGGGGTAGGATTATTGATCTGTCCTATGCCGCTGCACGAGCCATAGGTATGATTGATCCTGGGACGGCCAGAGTAAGGCTCACGGTTCTTCCCACCCGCCCCCGCCCATTGACCCATGTGGGTTTTTACTATGTTCAAGTGGGGTCTTTTGTGGAGCCCCGGAGGGCTTATAAACTTCAGAGGAGCCTTCTGGATCGGTTGAATTCGGTGACGGTTCTGAGGGTGGTTGTGAGGGGCATTGTCTATTATCGGGTGAGAGTGGGTCCTTATCTCTCCCCTTCTTCCGCTGAGTGGAGGAGGAGGTGGCTTAAAAAGCGTGGCTACCCTGCTGTGGTGGTGAGGGAGTGAGTATCCCTGTTTTGGAAGGTAGAGGGCTAAAGAAGAGGTACCCGGTCAAAACCCCCTTGGGCAGGGTGAGAGGTGTGGTGCGGGCTGTTGATGGGGTGACTTTTGACCTTATGCCTTCCGAGATCTTGGGGGTGGTTGGGGAATCAGGGTGTGGAAAGTCTACCTTGGCCCGCCTCATCCTTTGTCTTGAACCCTTTGATGGGGGGCAACTTTTTTTCATGGGAAGGGAGGTCAGAGCCCAGAGGGAAAGGGAGATGACTGACTTCAGGAGGAAGGTCCAGATAGTTTTTCAGGATCCCTTTTCTTCCCTCAATCCTAGGATGAAGGTGGGTAATATGCTTATGGAGCCCCTTTTGGCCCATAGAGTTCTTCATTCCAAGGTTCAGGCTCGAAAAGAAGTGGCAGGTCTCTTGGAGAGGGTGGGGCTTTCCCCCCAGGATATGGATAGGTACCCCCATCAGTTCAGTGGGGGACAGCGTCAGCGGATTGGAATTGCCAGGGCCTTGGTCCTGAATCCACTGGTGGTGGTGGCCGATGAACCTACTTCCAGTCTCGATGTTTTTGTTCAGGCCCAAGTGGTGAATCTCATGCTGGATCTCATGGAGGAGAGAGGCCTTTCTTACATCTTTATTTCCCATAATCTCAGTTTAGTAGGTCAGATAGCCCAGAGGATCATGGTGCTTTATCTGGGTCAGGTGATGGAGGTAGGTCCAGCCCGGCAATTGGTGGAAAATCCCCTTCATCCCTACACGCGTCTTCTATTGGATTCTGTCCCTGTGCCCGATCCCACTAAGGCCCATTTGGATAGACTCCCTTCTTTGGGGGATGTGCCCAGTCCTTTGAATCCACCTCCTGGGTGTCCCTTCCATCCTCGTTGTCCCCGGGCCCAAGAACTCTGTGAAAGGGAGAAACCCACCTTGAGGGGTAGGGGGGACCGCCAGGTAGCTTGTCACTTGGTTTAAGAGGGCGTAATGCCCTGGCAATGAGGTTTTTTAGAAGACCGAAAAGGTTTTTCCTCTGTCTTTGAGATAGTTACTGCCCTTCATCTTCTTTGGAAGGGTTTTTATTGGTTCGAGGCATGTTGTAGAAGAAATTGACTCCTTGTCTCTCCTCTTCTATAAATGGTTGAGCTGTTTTAGGGGGGTAATTGTGGATTATCAGACATTGGTAGAGAAGGATTTTAAGTATATTTGGCATCCCTTTACCCAGATGTCGGACTATACCTCTCGTCCTCCCCTTATTATAGAAAGAGGGGAGGGTATCTATCTCATTGACATCCAAGGCAAGCGTTATATTGATGGCGTTTCTTCTTTGTGGGTAAACATTCATGGCCATGGAAGGCCCGAGATTGATGGGGCTATCAAGGCCCAGTTGGATAAGATCGCCCACTCCACCATGCTGGGTATAGCCAATGTGCCTGCCATTCTCTTAGCGGAGAGGTTGGTGGAGAAAACCCCTGACGGCCTCACCCGGGTTTTCTTCTCCGATAATGGTTCCACTGCTATGGAAATCGCTCTGAAGATGGCTTATCAGTATTGGGCCAACAGGGGAGTGAGTGGGAAGACCCGTTTTGTCTCTTTGAAGAACGCCTATCATGGAGATACCCTGGGCTCAGTGAGTGTGGGAGGTATTGACCTTTTTCATGCTGTTTACCATCCCCTTCTGTTTCCTGCTTACCATGCCCCCTCTCCTTACTGTTATCGTTGCTCTCTGGAGAAGACCTATCCCTCCTGCGCCCTGGCCTGTTTGGGGGAATTGGAGAGGATGGTAGAGGAACACCTAGATGAGGTGATCGCCATCGTCTCTGAATCAGCTGTTCAAGGGGCGGCGGGGATGATTGTCATGCCTCCAGGTTATATGAAAGGGTTGAGAGAGATAGCTGATAAATATGGTACTCTACTTATCCTGGACGAGGTGGCCATGGGCTTTGGGAGGACGGGTAAGATGTGGGCTTGTGAGCATGAAAAGGCATGGCCTGATATTATGGCCCTTTCCAAGGGAATCACCAATGGCTACTTGCCTCTTGCGGCTACCCTAACAACTGAGGAGGTTTATTCAGCCTTTTTGGGTGATTATACCAAGACCTTTTATCATGGTCATTCCTATACAGGTAATCCTCTGGCCTGCGCTGCAGCCCTGGCCAATTTGGATATCTTTGACAAGGATGAGACCTTGGAGGAGGAGCCTCCTAAGATTCAGCTTCTTGCCCAGTGGCTGGAAAGGTTTGAGGGATTGAGGCATGTGGGAGATGTGAGGCAAAAGGGCTTGGTGGCAGGTATTGAGCTTGTAAAGGATAGAGAAACCAGGGAGCCTTTTCCTCGGGAGGAGGCTGTGGGGTTTCGGGTGGTTTATAGGGCCCGAGAGAGGGGAGTGGTCATTAGACCTCTGGGGGATGTGATGGTTGTTATGCCCCCTTTAGCCATTCCTTTAGGGGAACTGGACAGGCTTATGAGAGTTATGTATGAATGCGTGAAAGATGTCACAGAAGGAGGATAACCTCCTCCCGTTGTTGGTGGTTTAACTAAATGAGGAGGCGGATATGAAACTAAAGCTGATTGTGGCTTGTGTGGACTTTTCTGCTATAACTTCCAAGGTGTTGGAATGGGCAGGAGAAGAAGCTAAGAGATTTGGGGCTCGGGTGGAGCTTGTTCATGTAGTGGAAGAGTCCATGCCTCGTCTGGCCCAGGAGTTGCTGGATCTGCATACCCTTTACGACAGTCTGAGGGAGGTCACCCAAAAGAGGTTAGGGGATTTAGCCTCAGAGATGGAAAAGACCTTCGCCGTGGAGGTGAGCACTAGGATTCTCAAAGGGGAGCCCTTCGATGCCATACTGGACCATGTGGAAGCCACTAAGCCTGATCTGGTGGTGTTGGGTGCCCATGGCAAAAAGGGGGTGAAGAGGATCCTTTTGGGGTCTGTTTCAGAGAAAGTTGTCAGAAAGTCCCTGGTGAATGTCGTCATTGTGAAGTACTGAAGGTCTTGTAAAAAAGCGGGTTTGCTTCATTTAGGATTTTTAGGCTTTGATGGAACAGGGTGGGGAAGTTTGGGTGTTGCATTAGATGGAAAGGCCGAACAGTGTGCGTTCAGTCTCCTTTTTTGAATAAGGGGGGAACAGTGTCCCGTCCCCCCTCTCAACAAGCTACCCTGAATACTTTACA